>NZ_JADPZX010000001.1:918125-1224166 GCF_015712165.1 Streptomyces spinoverrucosus
AGAAGTTGGCCGCGTCCGGGAAACCGACCGCCGCGCCGACGCGGCCGATGGGCAGGTCGGTGTGGGCGAGGAGGCGTTTTGCCTCCAGGACGACGCGTTTGTCGATGAAGGCCTTGGGGGTGTCGCCGGTGGCGGCGCGTACCGCCCGGACGAGGGTGCGGCGGGAGTAGCCGAGGGCGTCGGCGTAGGCGCTGACGCTGTGGTTGGTGGCGAAGTCCCGCTCGACCGCGTCCCGGAACAGCGTGAAGGTCGTGTCCGTCTGCCGCCCGGCCGCTGCCGCCGAACTGGCCGCCAGGTGGGCCAGGCGGAGCAGGAACGCGCTGAGGGAGTGGCGCAGCACGGCGGTGTGCAGGCTCAGGGGGAGCGTCGCCGCGTCCTCGTACTCGCTTCGCAGATGGGTCAGCGAGGCGCGCAGGGCCGCGAGCTGGGCGGCGTCGGGATGGAGCAGGGACGGCAGGTCGTAGCGGTACAGGCCGGTGGCCTCGACGGTGGCCCGGGGGAGGAAGCCGGGCTGCATGATCAGGACGGTTCCGCGGTACTCGCTCGTGGCCGTGAAGCGGTGCACCTGTCCCGGGCGGATCCACAGCACGTCGCCGGCCCTCGCCTCGTACTCGGTGAAGTCGATCATGTGCCGTACGGGTCCGCCGCTGAAGACCATCACGAGATGGAAGTCGATGCGGTGGAAGCGGTCCAGCGGAGCGTCGGAGTGCCACACGTGCTCCGGGTCCATCGGGCCGACCTGCATGCCGACGCCACAGACGCTGAGCTCGACCGGGAAGGCGAACGTCCGGATGCCGTCCCCCCTGCCACCACCTTGGATAGTTCTGTCCGCCATGTCCTTCTCGTGTCGCCGCGACGTGCGTGGGCGTGTCCCACTTTCACCACAGGCTGGCACACCCCAACCTTCCGGCGAAAAAGTCAGACTTTTAAGGTCGAACGCGTCCGACCAGCCAGAACGCTGGTTTCAATGACCTTTTGAAGAGGACTGCCTACAGATGAGCACGCAGACACCCGACGGTGGCGGCAGTTTCGAGTGGACCGACCTCGACCGGCGTGCCGTCGACACCGTCCGCCTGCTGGCGGCCGATGCCGTACAGAAGGTCGGGAACGGCCACCCCGGCACCGCGATGAGCCTCGCCCCGGCGGCGTACACGATCTTTCAGAAGTTGATGCGACACGACCCGGCCGACCCGGAGTGGACCGGCCGCGACCGCTTCGTCCTCTCCCCCGGCCACACCTCGCTCACCCTCTACACCCAGCTCTACCTCGCCGGGTACGAGCTGGGCCTCGACGACCTGAAGGCCTTCCGCACGCACGGGTCGAAGACCCCGGGCCACCCCGAGTACGGGCACACCGCGGGCGTCGAGACCACGACCGGACCGCTCGGGCAGGGCGTCGCCAACGCCGTCGGCATGGCGATGGCCGCCCGTTACGAGCGCGGCCTGTTCGACCCGGACGCCCCCGAGGGCACCTCGCCGTTCGACCACACCATCTGGGCGATCGTCTCCGACGGCGACCTTCAGGAGGGCGTCTCCGCCGAGGCCTCGTCCCTGGCGGGCCATCAGAGGCTCGGCAACCTCGTCTTCCTCTACGACGACAACCACATCTCCATCGAGGGCGACACCGCGACCGCGTTCTCCGAGGACGTGCTGAAGCGGTACGAGGCCTACGGCTGGCACACCCAGCGGATCGAGCCCGCCGAGAACGGCGACATCGACGTCCACGCGCTGTACGCGGCGCTGAAGGCGGCGCGGGCCGAGACCCAGCGGCCCTCCATCGTCGCGATGCGCACGATCATCGCCTGGCCCGCGCCGAACGCCCGCAACACCGATGCCTCGCACGGCTCGGCGCTGGGCGAGGACGAGGTCGCGGCCACCAAGCGGGTGCTGGGCTTCGACCCGGAGCGCACCTTCGAGGTCGCCGACGAGGTGCTCGCCCACACCCGCCGGGCCCTCGACCGGGGCGCCGAGGCGCACGCCGCCTGGGACAAGCGGATCGCCGCCTGGCGGAACGCCGATCCCGAGCGGGCCGCCGCGTTCGACCGCGTCAGCAAGGGTGAGCTGCCCACCGGCTGGGAGGAGAGGATCCCGGTCTTCGAGGCCGGCAAGGCGGTCGCCACGCGTGCCGCGTCCGGCAAGGTGCTCCAGGCGCTCGGCCCGGTGATCCCCGAGCTGTGGGGCGGCTCCGCGGACCTGGCCGGCTCGAACAACACCACCATCGACAAGACCTCGTCCTTCCTGCCCGAGGGCAATCCGCTGCCGGAGGCCGACCCGTACGGCCGTACGATCCACTTCGGCATCCGCGAGTTCTCGATGGCCGCCGAGCTGAACGGCATCGCCCTGCACGGCAACACGCGCGTCTACGGCGGCACGTTCCTGGTGTTCTCCGACTACATGCGCAACGCCGTGCGCATGTCCGCGCTGATGCAGCTGCCGGTGACGTACGTGTGGACGCACGACTCCATCGGCCTCGGCGAGGACGGGCCGACCCACCAGCCCGTCGAGCACCTCGCCGCCCTGCGGGCCATACCGGGGCTGAACGTCGTCCGGCCTGCCGACGCCAACGAGACCGCGATCGCCTGGGCCGAGATCCTCCGCCGGCACACCACGAACCCGGCCCCGCACGGCCTCGCCCTCACCCGGCAGGGCGTACCGACGTACGAGCCGAACGAGGACGCGGCGCGCGGCGGTTACGTCATGTTCGAGGCCGAGGGCGGCACGCCCCAGGTCGTCCTCATCGCCACCGGCTCCGAGGTGCGGCTGGCCGTGGAGGCGCGCGAACGGCTCCAGGAGGCCGGTGTGCCGACCCGGGTGGTGTCGATGCCGTCCGTGGAGTGGTTCGAGGAGCAGCCCCGCGAGTACCGGGAGCGGGTGCTTCCGCCGTCCGTGAAGGCGCGTGTCGCTGTCGAGGCGGGGGTGGGCCTGACGTGGTACCGCTTCGTAGGTGACGCAGGACGCATCGTCTCCCTCGAACACTTCGGGGCCTCCGCCGACGCGAAGACCCTGTTCGCAGAGTTCGGCTTCACCGCCGAGAACGTCGTCGCAGCCGCCAAGGAATCGCTGGCTGCCGCGCGTGGTTGATCCGATCGCCAGAAAGAAGATGATCACTGTGACCGAAGCATCCGCCACCGCGGGAGCACTCAAGCGCCTGTCCGACGAGGGCGTGTCGATCTGGCTGGACGACCTGTCACGCGACCGGATCACGTCCGGCAACCTCGCCGAACTCGTCCGGACCAGGCATGTCGTCGGCGTCACCACCAACCCGTCCATCTTCCAGGCCGCCATCGGCTCCGGCGAGGGGTACGAGGAGCAGCTCGCCGACCTCGCCGTACGGGGCGTCACGGTCGACGAGGCCGTGCGCATGATGACCACCGCCGACGTCCGGGCCGCCGCGGACATCCTGCGGCCGGTGTACGACGCCACGGGCGGCCGGGACGGCCGGGTCTCCATCGAGGTCGACCCGCGTCTCGCCCACCGAACGGCGGCCACGGTCGCCGAGGCCCGGCAGCTCGCCTGGCTCGTCGACCGGCCCAACGTGATGATCAAGATTCCGGCGACGAAGGCGGGCCTGCCGGCGATCACCGAGGTGATCGGCGCCGGTATCAGCGTCAACGTCACGCTGATCTTCTCGCTGGAGCGCTACCGGGAGGTCATGGACGCCTACCAGGCGGGCCTGGAGCAGGCGCGGGCGGCGGGCATCGACCTGGCCGGCATCCACTCCGTGGCGTCCTTCTTCGTCTCCCGCGTCGACTCCGAGATCGACAAGCGGCTGACGGTGCTGGGCACGAAGGAGGCGCTGGCGCTGAAGGGCCGGGCGGCGCTCGCCAACGCTCGGCTGGCCTACGCGGCGTACGAGGAGGTGTTCTCCAGTGACCGGTGGACCGTCCTGGCCGGGTCGCGGGCGAACAAGCAGCGCCCGCTGTGGGCGTCGACCGGCGTGAAGGACCCGGCGTACAAGGACACCCTGTATGTGGAGGACCTGGTCGCCCCCGGCACGGTCAACACGATGCCGGAGGCCACGCTGAACGCCACCGCCGACCACGGGAACATCCACGGCGACACGGTGAGCGGCGGCTACGCGCAGGCGCGGGCCGATCTGGCCGCCGTGGAGCGGCTGGGGATCTCGTACGACGAGGTGGTGCGGCAGCTGGAGGACGAGGGCGTCGCGAAGTTCGAGGTGGCGTGGCAGGAACTGCTGGATGCCGTGACGAAGTCGCTGACCGGCAAGGGAGTTGACGGGGAATGAGCACGGAAGAGACCACACGGGAGCGGGCCACCGAGGAGGCGTCGGCCGCCCCCTCCCCCGACTGGACCAACCCGCTGCGTGACGTCCGGGACCGCCGCCTGCCCCGGGTCGCCGGCCCGTCCGGGCTGGTCATCTTCGGCGTCACCGGCGACCTGTCCCGCAAGAAGCTGATGCCGGCCGTCTACGACCTGGCCAACCGGGGCCTGCTGCCGCCGGGCTTCTCGCTGGTCGGGTTCGCCCGCCGGGACTGGGCGGACCAGGACTTCGCGCAGGTCGTGCGGGACGCGGTGCGCGAGCACGCGCGGACGCCGTTCCGTGAGGAGGTCTGGCAGCAGCTCGCCGAGGGCATGCGGTTCATCCCCGGCGACTTCGACGACGACGAGGCGTTCAAGCAGCTGCGCACCGCCGTCGACGACCTGGACGCCTCCCGGGGCACCAGCGGCAACTACGCCTTCTACCTCTCGGTGCCGCCGAAGTTCTTCCCGAAGGTCGTCCAGCAGCTGAAGAAGCACGGGCTGACCGACGCGCCGGAGGGCTCCTGGCGGCGCGCCGTGATCGAGAAGCCGTTCGGCCACGACCTGAGGTCGGCCCAGGAGCTCAACGCGATCGTGCACGACGTGTTCGACCCGGAGCAGGTGTTCCGGATCGACCACTACCTCGGCAAGGAGACCGTCCAGAACATCCTGGCGCTCCGCTTCGCCAACCAGATGTTCGAACCGATCTGGAACCGGTCCTACGTCGACCATGTGCAGATCACCATGGCCGAGGACATCGGCATCGGCGGCCGGGCGGGTTACTACGACGGGATCGGCTCGGCCCGTGACGTCATCCAGAACCACCTCCTGCAGCTGATGGCGCTCACCGCGATGGAGGAACCCGCCTCCTTCGACGCGTCCTCGCTGCTGATGGAGAAGCTGAAGGTGCTGAAGGCGGTGCAGCTGCCCGACGACCTCGGCCGGCACACCGTGCGCGCCCAGTACACGGCCGCCTGGCAGGGCGGCGAGAAGGTGCGCGGCTATCTGGAGGAGGACGGCATCGACCCGGCGTCCACCACCGACACCTACGCGGCGATCAAGCTGAACGTCGACAACCGCCGCTGGGCGGGCGTCCCCTTCTACCTGCGCACCGGCAAGCGGCTGGGCCGCCGGGTCACGGAGATCGCGGTGGTCTTCCAGCGGGCGCCGCACTCCCCCTTCGACTCCACGGCCACCGAGGAGCTCGGCAAGAACGCGATCGTGATCCGCGTCCAGCCGGACGAGGGCATGACGGTCCGCTTCGGTTCGAAGGTGCCGGGCACGTCGATGGAGATCCGGGACGTGACGATGGACTTCGCGTACGGCGAGTCCTTCACGGAGTCCAGCCCGGAGGCGTACGAGCGGCTCATCCTGGACGTCCTCCTGGGTGACGCCAATTTGTTCCCCCGTCACCAGGAAGTGGAAGAGTCCTGGAAGATCCTCGACCCGATCGAGGAGTACTGGGCCGCAGACGGCAGGCCCGCGCGGTACGTCGCGGGCAGCTGGGGTCCGGCGGAAGCCGACGAGATGCTCGCACGAGACGGACGGAGCTGGCGCAGGCCATGAAGATCGACCTGACCGACACCACGGCAAGCAAGATCAACAAGGCGTTGGTGCAGGGTCGCCGCGCCATCGGCACGCCCGCCGTGGGCATGGTCCTGACGATGGTCATCGTCACGGACGAGGAGAACGCCTACGACTCGATCAAGGCGGCCGAGGAGGCCTCGCACGAGCACCCCTCGCGCACCCTGGTCGTCATCAAGCGGCACGCCCGCACCCCGCGCGACCGCCAGCAGTCCCGCCTGGACGCCGAGGTCCGGGTGGGCGCCGACGCCGGCACCGGCGAGACGGTCGTGCTGCGCACCTACGGCGAGGTGTCCGACCACGCCGACTCCGTGGTGCTGCCGCTGCTGCTGCCGGACGCGCCGGTCGTCGTGTGGTGGCCGGTGGACGCGCCCGACGTGCCCGCCAAGGACCCGCTGGGGGCGCTCGCCCAGCGCCGGATCACCGACATGTACGCCGTCGAGGCGCCGCTGACCGCGCTTCAGGCCCGCGCCCGGTCCTACGCGCCCGGCGACACCGACCTCGCCTGGACGCGTCTGACGCCCTGGCGCTCGATGCTGGCGGCGGCCCTGGACCAGGCCAGGCTGCGGATCACCTCGGCGGCCGTGGAGAGCGAGGCCGAGAACCCCAGCGCCGAGCTGCTGGCCCGCTGGCTGGAGGCCCGGCTGCACGTCGCGGTCGACCGGGTGGAGACCGCGGGCCCGGTCGTGACCGGCGTCCGGCTGGGCACGGAGAACGGCGAGATCGTCATCGACCGGCCCGAGGGCCCGCTGGCCACGCTGTCCCTGCCGGGCCAGCCGCCGCGCACCCTCGCGCTGAAGGTGCGCCCCACCTCCGAACTCATCGCCGAGGAGCTCAGGCGCCTCGACGCGGACGAGATGTACGCCGTCGCCCTGCGGGGCGAGGGCAACGAGGAGACCCCCGCTCATGTCTGACATCCCTCTGCTCACGCGGCGGCCCGAGTGGACCGCGCTGGAGGATCACCGCGCCCAGTGGAAGGCGCATCTGCGTGAGCTGTTCGCGGCGGACCCGGCCCGCGCGGAGCGGTACGTCGTCACCGTCGGCGATCTGCGTATCGACTACTCCAAGCATCTGGTCACCGACGAGACCCTGGCCATGCTGCAGGAACTGGCCACCGCCACCGACGTGTTCGGGCTGCGCGACGCCATGTTCCGCGGCGAGCGCGTCAACCTCACCGAGGACCGCGCCGTCCTGCACACCGCGCTGCGCGCGCCCCGGGACGCGGTGATCGAGGTCGACGGCGAGAACGTCGTACCCAAGGTGCACGCCGTCCTCGAAAAGATGAGCGCCTTCGCCGACCGCGTCCGCTCCGGCGAGTGGACCGGCCACACCGGCAAGCGGATCCGCAACGTCGTCAACATCGGCATCGGCGGCTCGGACCTCGGTCCGGCGATGGCGTACGAGGCGCTGGCGCCCTACACCGCACGGGACCTGACGGTCCGTTTCGTGTCCAACGTGGACGGCGCCGACCTCCACGAGGCGACGCGCGACCTCGACCCGGCGGAGACCCTGTTCATCGTCGCGTCCAAGACGTTCACGACGATCGAGACGATCACCAACGCCACCTCGGCGCGGTCCTGGCTGCTGAACGGCCTCGGCGGGGAGGACAAGGCGGTCGCCAAGCACTTCGTCGCGCTGTCCACCAACGCCGGGAAGGTCGCCGAGTTCGGCATCGACCCGGAGAACATGTTCGAGTTCTGGGACTGGGTGGGCGGCCGCTACTCGATGGACTCGGCGATCGGCCTGTCCCTGATGATCGCGATCGGCCCGGCGAACTTCCGGGAGCTGCTGGACGGCTTCCGGATCGTCGACGAGCACTTCCGCACCGCCCCCGCCGAGTCCAACGCCCCTCTCGTCCTCGGCCTTCTGGGCATCTGGTACGGCGACTTCTTCGACGCCCAGTCGCACGCGGTGCTGCCGTACAGCCACTACCTGTCGAAGTTCACCGCGTACCTCCAGCAGCTGGACATGGAGTCCAACGGCAAGTCGGTGGACCGCGCGGGCCGGCCGGTGGAGTGGCAGACCGGGCCGGTGGTGTGGGGCACGCCCGGCACCAACGGGCAGCACGCCTACTACCAGCTGATCCACCAGGGCACCAAGCTGATCCCGGCCGACCTGATCGGCTTCGCCCGCCCCGTCGACGAGCTGGACGACCGGCTCAAGGCGCAGCACGACCTGCTGATGGCCAACCTGTTCGCGCAGGGCCAGGCGCTCGCCTTCGGCAGGACGGCCGACGAGGTGCGCGCGGAGGGCGTCGCCGAGGAGCAGGTGCCGCACCGCACGTTCCGCGGCAACCACCCGACGACCACGATCCTCGCCCGCGAGCTGACCCCGTCGGTGCTCGGCCAGCTGATCGCCCTCTACGAGCACAAGGTCTTCGTCCAGGGCGCCGTGTGGAACATCGACTCCTTCGACCAGTGGGGCGTGGAACTCGGCAAGGTCCTCGCCAAGCGCATCGAACCCGCCCTGACCGAGGGCGCCGAGGTCCCCGGTCTCGACCCCTCCACGGCCGCGCTGGTGGCCGCCTACCGCGAACTGAGGAAGTGAGCTGACATGCAGATCGGTCTTGTTGGTCTCGGCAAGATGGGCGGCAACATGCGCGAGCGCCTGCGCAACGCCGGCCACGAGGTCGTCGGGTACGACACCAATCCCGAACTCTCCGATGTGAAGAACCTGGTCGAGCTCGCCGACCGGCTCGCCGCGCCGCGCGTGGTGTGGGTCATGGTCCCGGCAGGCGCCGTCACCCAGAGCGTCATCGACCAGCTGGCGAGCGTGCTCAAGCCGGGCGACACCGTCATCGACGGCGGCAACTCCCGCTGGACGGACGACGAGCAGCACGCCGAGGAACTCGGCAAGCACGGCATCCGGTTCGTCGACGCGGGCGTCTCGGGCGGCGTGTGGGGCCTGGAGAACGGCTACGCGCTGATGGTCGGCGGCGAGAAGGAGCACGTCGATCCCCTGAAGCCGATCTTCGACGCCCTCAAGCCGGAGGGCCCCTACGGCTACGTCCACGCGGGCAAGGTGGGTGCCGGGCACTTCGCGAAGATGGTCCACAACGGCATCGAGTACGCCATGATGCAGGCCTACGCCGAGGGCTGGGAGCTGCTGGAGAAGGTCGACTCGGTGGACAACGTCCGCGAGGTCTTCCGCTCCTGGCAGGAGGGCACCGTCATCCGCTCCTGGCTGCTGGACCTCGCGGTCCACGCCCTCGACGCGGACGAGCACCTGCACAAGCTGCGCGGGTACGCGGAGGACTCCGGTGAGGGCCGCTGGACGGTGGAGGCGGCGATCGACAACGCCGTGCCGCTGCCCGCGATCACGGCCTCGCTCTTCGCGCGGTTCGCCTCCCGGCAGGACGACTCGCCGCAGATGAAGATGGTCGCCGCGCTGCGCAACCAGTTCGGCGGGCACGCCGTCGAGTCGGCGGACAAGTAGGCGGGCCGTGGGTGATCTGCTGCTGCTCCGGCACGGTGAGACGGAGTGGAGCGTCACGGGACAGCACACCAGCTTCACCGACCTGCCCCTGACCGGGCACGGTGAGGAACAGGCCAAGTCCCTCGCTCCGCTCCTGACCGGCCGGACCTTCGCTCTCGCGCTGACCAGCCCGCTGGGACGTGCGATCCGCACCGCCGAACTGGCGGGCCTGACCGGGGTCATACCCGACCCCGACCTCCATGAATGGAATTACGGTGGCTACGAGGGGGTCACCACTCGCGAGATCCACCGCACCCGTCCCGACTGGAACCTGTGGACGGACGGGGTGCCGCCGGGCGCGGAGGGGCATCCGGGCGAGTCACCGGCCGAGGTCGGCGCCCGCGCCGACCGGGTCCTCGCCCGGGTCGGGGACGCGCTCGCCGACGGGGATGTGATCCTGGTGGCGCACGCCCACTTCCTGCGCGTCCTGACGGCCCGTCGGCTCGGGCTGGCACCCGCCGACGGGCGGTTGTTCCAGCTGGCGACGGGCACGGTGAGCCGGTTGTCGACGGAGCACGGCCGGCCGGTCGTCGCGGAGTGGAACGTACGGCCGCTGACGCTGAGTTGACACCTGTGGTTCGGCCGGGTCAGAGTCGCCCGCGATGGAGATCAACGATCTGACACCGGCCGAACTACGGGTGTGGCGGGCCTTTCCGCGCGGGGAGGCCGTGGACTTCCGTACCCCCGAGGACGACGACGCGGCAGCGGGGGCGGACTGGGGACCGGACCGGACCGTCCGGGCGGCTGTTCTGCGGTCGCTGCTCCTCAACGGCCCGCAGGAGGACGGCGAGACAGCCTCGCTCAACCTCGCGGGCGCCCGCGTCACGGGGATGCTCGATCTCCAGTACGCCACATTCGACCACCCCGCCCGGCTGCGGCACTGCTACTTCGACGAGGTGCCGCGCCTGTACGGCTGCCGGCTGCGCGAGCTGAACCTCAGCGAGTCCGTGCTGCCCGGGCTGGTCTCGCACGCCGTGCATGTGGACGGCGTCCTGCGCATGACGCGCGCCCGGTTCCGTGGAATGGTACGCCTCGGCGGGGCGCAGATCGCCGGGAGCCTGTACCTGGAGGGCGCGGAGATCAGCGCACCGGACGCCTCGGAACCCGCGCTCCAGCTCAACCAGGTGACGGTCGGCGACGACCTGTGGGCGCCCGGGCTGCGCGTCGAGGGGCAGATACGGCTCAACGGCGCCGACGTCGGCGGGACGGTCAACCTCAACGAGGCGCAGCTCAGCCATCTCGAACTGGGCGCCCTCGACGCGGAGACGCTCAGCGTCGGCGGCCATGTCCTGGTGCGGCACGCGCGCGTGCGGGGCTGGATCGGACTGCGCGGCGCCCGGATCGCGGGGCGCCTCGACCTGTCGTACTCCCAACTGTCCAACCCCGGCGAGTCGGCGCTGCGGGCGAGCAGCAGCACGATCGGCGAACTCTGGCTGCGCAAGGGACCGCCGCTGGAGGGCACGCTCAACCTGCGGCGGGCCCAGCTCGAAGTGCTGTTCCTGGAGCCGGAGATGCTGCCGGACCGGGTCCTGCTCAACAGCCTCACCTACACCTCCCTCACCCCGCACGAGCCCGCCGAACGCCGCCTGCCCATGGTGGAGCGGGACGGCGACGGCTATGTCCCGCACGCCTACGAGCAGTTGACCGCCTCCTACCAGCGCATCGGCGACGACCGTGCCGCCCGCCTGGTCCAGCTCGCCAAACAGCGCCGCCACCGCACCACGCTGCCCTGGATCGGCCGGCTGTGGGGCCACCTCCAGGACGCCACCGTCGGCTACGGCTACCGCCCACTGCGGGCGGCCGGCTGGCTGCTGTCGCTGCTCTGCGTGGGCTCGGTGGTGTACGCCCTGCACCACCCGCCCGCGCTGAAGCCGTCGGAGGCGCCCGACTTCAACCCGGTGTTCTACACGCTCGACCTGCTGCTGCCGGTGATCTCCTTCGGCCAGGAACCCGCGTTCGCCCCGGAGGGCTGGTATCAGGCGCTGGCCTACGTCCTCGTCCTGACCGGCTGGATCCTGGCCACGACCGTCGCCGCCGGTGTGACCCGGATGATCAGCCGCCAGTGACCGCCCGCACCGCGTGCTGTGCGGCCAGCCGCACCGGGGCGTTCCGGGCGCCGTAGCCGCGGTAGCCGCCGTCACGCTGGACCAGCTCGAAGAAGACCCGGCCGACGGTCCGTGTGTAGCAGTGGCGGAAGACGCCGTGCGCGTCCCGGTCGTAGAGGATGCCGAGGTCGCGGTACGTCGCCAGTTCCTCGTCCGTCAGCTCGTACCGGGCCGCGAGGTCGTCGTAGTAGTTCGCGGGGACGGGCAGGAGGCGGCCCCCGCCCGCCCGGAAGCGGCGGGCGGCGGCGACCACGTCGTCGGTGGCCAGCGCGATGTGCTGGGCGCGGACCGTGTCGTCGGTGGGTGCCGCGCCGACGGTGAGCGCGATCCGGACGCTGCCGTCGGCGTTGGTGACGGCGCGGCTGCGCAGCAGGCCGTAGGGGTCGGCGACATCGACGCTCTCCTGCGCGTGCAGGCCGAGCACGCTGCGGTGGAAGAGGGTCGCCTCGTCGAAGTGGTGCCAGGGCTGGGTGAGCGCCAGATGGTCGATATGACGCACGTCGGTCGCTGCGGGCGTGTGGGCGAGGTGTGCGAAGTCGGCGCGCCAGTGGTCGGAGCCGCAGAAGAACAGTTCCGTGCCGTCGGGCGCGGCGACCGCGTCCAGTGGCGCGTCCCGCGGGCCACGGCGGCGGGGCAGCACGGGGGCGAGGAGCGCCTCGGCGCGTTCGGCCGCGGCCGCCGGGTCGGGTGACCGCAGGCCGATCGCGGCGAGCTGGGTGCCGCCGCGGCGGACGGCGGGTCCGGTGTTGACCAGGATCCGGGCCTCGCCCTGCTGCCAGAGGTCGACCGGCTTGGTGCGGTGGCGTGCGGCGCGGGCGAAACCGAGGGCGGCGAGCAGCGCGGAGACGGGCTCGGTGTCGGGGGTGACCAGTTCGGCGAAGGCGACGCCGGTGGGGACGACGGGGGCGGGCAGTTCGGCCGCGCCGACGGCCTCCTGGAGCACCAGCAGGGAGCGGCGCGCGTCGACGGCGGTCGGGCCGGCCTCGGCCTGGCGGAAGACGTCGTTGAAGACTTCGAGGGAGAGCGGACCGGCGTATCCGGTGCGCAGCACATGGGCGAGGAGCCCGGCGACGTCGAAGTCGCCCTGGCCGGGGAAGCAGCGGTAGTGGCGGCTCCACCGCAGGACGTCCATCGCGAGCAGCGGGGCGTCGGCGAGCTGGAGGAAGAAGATCTTCGCGCCGGGGATCTCCTCGATGCCCTTGGGGTCGGACCCCCGGGAGAGGATGTGGAAGCTGTCCAGGCAGGTGCCGAGGGCCGGGTGGTCGGCGGTCTCGACGACGCGCCAGGCGTGGTCGTACGTGTTGACGTGCCGTCCCCAGGCGAGCGCCTCGTAGGCGACGCGGATGCCGAAGTCCTGGGCCAGGTCGGCGAGTCGGCTCAGTTGCTCGGCGGCGAGGGCGTCGTCGTCCACGGCGAGCGGGGAGACGCTGGAGCAGACGAGGACGGTGTCGGCGCCAAGCCTGCGCATCAGCTCGAACTTGTGCCGGGCGCGGCGCAGATTGCGGGCGAACTCGTCCGCCGGTACGGCCTCGATGTCCCGCATCGGCTGGTAGAGGTCGATCCGCAGGCCGAGGTCGGCGCAGCGGGCGCGGATCTCCTCGGGGGTGAGGGGGCTGGCGAGCAGGTCGTTCTCGAAGATCTCGACGCCGTCGAAGCCGGCTCGGGAGGCGGCCGTGAGCTTCTCGGTGAGGGATCCGCTGAGGGAGACGGTGGCGATGGAGGTCCGCAGGTCGGCACCTGATGTCCGGGGCATGTCGGCACCTCCTATTTCCCGGCCGGAACGGTGTCCGCCAGCTCGGCGATGTCCGCCAGCATCCGCACGCTGTCGGGTTCCCGCCCGGTGAACAGGCGGAACGCGTCCGCGGCCTGGAAGACGGCCATCCCGCCCCCGTCCAGAGCGGCGCAGCCGATCGCGCGTGCGGTGCGCAGCAGTTCGGTCTCCAGTGGGCGGTAGACCACCTCGGCGACCCACAGTCCCGGGTGCAGCAGCTCGGCGGGGAGGGGCAGGCCGGGGTGGGCGGCCATGCCGGTGGGGGTGGCGTGGACGAGGCCGTCGGCCCGCTTCAGCAGGCCGGGCAGGTCGGCCGGGATGGCCGTGGTGGCGCGGCCTTCGCCGAAGTGCCGGTTCAGCGAGCCGGCGAGGGCGGCGGCCCGCTCGGGCTGCGCGTCGACGAGGGTGACCCGCTCGGCGCCGAGGGTGAGCGTGGCGTGCGCGACGGCCGCGCCCGCTCCGCCGGCGCCGAGCTGCACGACCTGCTCCAGCGGGGCGTCGGGCAGGCCGCGGGCGAAGGAGGCGGCGAAGCCGGTGACGTCGGTGTTGTGACCGACGGCCCGGCCGTCCTCGAAGACCACGGTGTTGACCGCGCCGAGCGCCTCGGCCTGCGGGGCGAGCGCGTCGAGGTGTCCGATGACGAGCTGCTTGCAGGGGTGGGTGATGTTGAGCCCGTCGAAGCCCAGGTCCCGGGCGGCCCGCACCAGGTCGCCGACCGCCTCCGGTGGCACGCCGAGGGTGTCGATGTCGATCAGCCGGTACAGGTAGCGCAGCCCCTGGCGGTCGGCCTCCCGCTCGTGCAGGGCCGGACTGAGTGAGGGTCCGATGCCGGAACCGATCAGTCCGACGAGATACGAGTCCTTGGCCACCACGGACCTCCAGCTCTCCACGACTAATGTACGAACTAGTACGTTAGTCATAGCAGGCGATGCCGAGCAGGGGAAGAGTCCCGGACCGGCTTCCTGGCGAGAGCTCTACAATCTCGGCACCTGCCCATCGCCCGAAGGAACCCGATGACCAGCGTCGACGAACCGGCACGACCGAACGGGCGCATCCGTGACGCCGCCCGCACCCAGGCCGAGATCCTCGACGTGGCGACACAGGAGTTCGCCCGGGCCGGCTACGACGGCGCCCGGGTCGACGAGATCGCCGCCCGCACCCGCACCACCAAGCGGATGATCTACTACTACTTCGGCGGCAAGGAGCAGCTGTTCACGGCCGTGCTGGAGCGGGCGTACGGCGTGATCCGCGAGGCCGAACAGGAGCTGGACGTCGAGCACCTGGACCCGGTCGCGGCCATCCGGCGACTGGCCGAGCTGACCTTCGACCACCACGAGGCGCACCCCGACTTCATCCGCCTGGTCAGCATCGAGAACATCCACGGCGCCGAGCACATCGCGGCCTCCGAGAAACTCGGCAAGATCGGCTCACCGGCGCTGGAGGTGATCCGCCGGATCCTGGAGCAGGGGCAGAAGTCGGGTCTGTTCACCGCCGACGTGGACGCGGTCGACCTGCACGCGATGATCAGCTCGTTCTGCTTCTTCCGGGTGGCCAACCGGCACACCTTCGGCGCCCTGTTCGGCCGCGACCTGGTGGACCCCGCGCAGCGCGCGCACTACCGCACGATGCTCGGCGACATGGTGATCGCCTACCTCACGGCGGACCGCGCGGCGGACTGACGGTCGCGCATTCTCGTACGGCACGACCTCTTGACAGCGGGGAAACGCGCGCGCAACATCCCTTGGCACCGGGACTAACTATCCAGTGGGTTAATTAGCCGAAGATCCGGCCCTTCCCCCCGCCGCTCACTCCACCTACGTTGGAGTTCCCTCAAAGGAGCCGCCGTGTCCGTCCCCGCCCCCGCCGCGCCGCCCGGGCAGCCGAAGAAAGCCGCCACCGCCGCCTGGATCGGCAGCGCCCTGGAGTACTACGACTTCTTCATCTACGGCAGCGCGGCCGCGCTGATCTTCCCCGAGGTCTTCTTCGACGAGTCCGACCCGGCCACGGCGACCCTGCTGTCGCTGGCGACCTTCGGCGTCGCGTACGCGGCCCGCCCGATCGGCGCGCTCTTCCTCGGCCACTACGGCGACCGGCTGGGCCGTAAGAAGATCATGGTCTTCACGCTGATGCTGATGGGCGTGTCGACCTTCCTCATCGGCTGTCTGCCCACCCGCGACCAGGTCGGCACGCTCGCCCCCGTGCTGCTGGTCCTGTGCCGCGTACTGCAGGGCATCTCGGCGGCCGGCGAGCAGGCCAGCGCCAACTCCATGACGCTGGAACACGCGCCACCGAACCGGCGGGGCTTCTTCACCAGCTTCACCCTCAGCGGCACCCAGGGCGGCCAGTTGCTGGCCACGCTGGTCTTCATCCCGGTCGCCGCGCTGCCCGAGGAGCACCTGATGTCCTGGGGCTGGCGGGTGCCGTTCTGGCTGAGCGTCGCCGTCGCGGTCGTCGGCTATGTCATCCGCCGCAAGCTGGAGGAGACCCCCGCGTTCGAGCAGCAGGCCGCCACCGAGGGGGTCGTGAAGCTGCCGCTGGCGGTGCTGCTGCGGGAGCACTGGGCGGACGTCCTGCGGGTGGTCGCGGGTGCGCTGATCGCCTCGGTCAGCACGATCTTCACGGTGTGGGCGCTGTCGTACGCCACCAGCGACGCGGTCGGCATGAGCCGCTCGTCGATGCTGTGGGTGGGTGCCCTCGCCAACCTCGTCGCGCTCGCCGCGATCCCGCTGTGGGCGACGCTTTCGGACCGCATCGGCCGCCGCCCGGTGTTTCTGGTCGGCGCGGCCGGCAGCGCGGTGACGATGTTCCTGTACCTGTGGTCGATCTCCACCGGCTCCTACCCGCTGACCCTGCTGCTGGGCATCCTCGCCTTCGGTGTCGTCTACAGCGCCGCGAACGGGGTGTGGCCCGCCTTCTACGGCGAGATGTTCTCCACCCGCGTCCGGCTGTCCGGTATGGCGATCGGCACGCAGATCGGCTTCGCGGTCGCCGGTTTCGCGGTCACCTTCGCCGCGCAGATCGCCGGGCCGGACGGCGACGACTGGTCGTCGGTGGCCCTGTTCACCGCGGCCCTGTGCGTCCCGCCGGTCATCGCCGCGCTGTCGGCCCGCGAGACGCACAGGGTGCCGACCGAGGACCTGGGCGTGCGGAAGGCCCACGACTCGGCCCAGCCGGAGACGGTGGCTGTCTGACCCGCACGGCCCGGGCCCCCGGATGCCGCCATGGCTCCGGGGGCTCGGGCCTGCCCGCCGGGGTACGGCCCGGTACGGCCACCTGGCCGATCCGCGGTCCGTGGGCCGTGTGTGCGACCCGCAGTCTGGAAACCCGCACGTCGGCACCGAATACGCGGCGGGCAGCGGCAGTAGGGAGCGGCGATGCGAGCGCAGGCGGGGCCGGAGAGCGGCGACGGACCGTCGGCAGGGACGGGCGGCGAGGCCGATCCGAGGCGATGGAGGGCGCTGTGGGTCACGTTGGTGGCCGGCTTCATGAGTCTGCTCGACGTCACGATCGTCGCGGTCGCGCTGCCGTCCATCCAGCGCGACCTGCACGCGTCGGCCCCCGCGATCCAGTGGGTCGTCTCCGGCTACGCCCTCACCTTCGCCCTGGTCCTGGTCACGGCGGGCCGCGTCGGTGACACGATCGGCCGGCGCCGCATCTTCCTGATCTCGCTCGGCGGCTTCGTGGCGTGCAGCGCCTGCGCGGGGGCCGCTCCGTCCATCGTGCCGCTCGTCGTGGCCCGCCTCCTTCAGGGCCTGTGCGCGGGCTGCCTGGCACCGCAGAACTCGGCACTCATCCAGCAGTTGTTCCGGGGCGCCGAGCGGGGCCGGGCCTTCGGTCTGTTCGGTGCCACGGTCGGTATCTCCAGCGCCGTCGGCCCGGTGGTGGGCGGACTGATCCTGACCCTCGCGGACGGCCCCGGGGGCTGGCGCTGGATCTTCTACGTCAACGTGCCGGTCGGTGTGGTCGCGCTGGTGCTCGGCCTGCGCCTGCTGCCCAGGACGGGGCCCGCCAAGCGTCAGCGGCTGGACCTGCCCGGCGTCGCGCTGCTCGGCGCGGGGGTACTGGCTCTGATGCTTCCGCTGGTGCTGGCGGAAGCGGGCGGTGTCCGCACGCTGTGGTGGCTGTTCGCCGTCAGCGCGGCGCTCTTCGTGGCCTTCGCCCGCTGGGAACGGCGTGTCGCCGCCCGGCACGGCCAGCCGCTCCTCGATCCCCGGCTGGCCACGTCGACGCCCGGGTACGTCACGGGCGCCACCATCGCCACGCTGTACTTCGTGGGCTTCAGCGGGGTGTGGCTGGTGTTCGCGCTGTTCTTCCAGAACGGGCTGGGTTACTCACCGCTGGGTTCCGGGCTCGCCGTGACACCCTTCGCCATCGGCTCCGCCGTGGCCGCGGCGGTGGCCGGACGGCTGGTGGAGCGGCTGGGACGGCTGTTGACGGTGTGCGGGCTGGCCGCCGTCGTCGTGGGCCTGGGAGGGACCGTCGCCATCCTCCACTGGGCGCCCGGCGCCATCGCGGTGTGGCTCCAGACGCCGGCGCTGCTCCTCGGCGGTATCGGCAGCGGCTGTGTCATCTCGCCGAACATCACCATGACCCTGCGGGACGTGCCGGTGCGGATGGCGGGCGCCGCGGGAGGAGCCCTGCAGACGGGTCAGCGACTGGGCGCCGCCCTGGGCACGGCCACGCTGCCCGGCCTCTTCTACCTGGCCCTCGGGGGCGGCGACCAGGCCCACTACCGGTCCGCCGTCACGCTCGCCGTCGGCTGCGGCATCCTGCCGATGCTGGGGGCGCTCGCGCTGGCCGTGCGCGACTGGCTGTGCGACCGCGAGGCCGACGGACGGGGCTGCCCCGACGAGATCGCGCACAGCCACACGCACGCCCGCCAGAGTTGAGGGGCGCCGATCCGAGGCACCTCGGCTCACGCCGCCCGGAAAGTCTCCGTGGTCTGACGTCGACGCAGTTCCTCCAGGGTGGCCTGCTGGCGGTCGGCCCGCTCCAGCAACTCGTCCAGCAGCCGCGCGTCGAGGCGGTCGTCGGACTCCGCCAGCAGGCGGAGCGTCTGCCAGGCGGCGGCCTTGCCCAGCACGCCCAGCCGCAGGATCTCCAGCTCCACCAGCGAGGTCAGCGGTGAACGCCCCACCAGGCGCCCGTTGCTCTTCAGCCGCCCGACCTTCTCGGCCGCCCAGGCAAGGGACACCTTGTAGTGCCGCACCGGGATGTCGAGGGCGTCCATGATCGCGAGCAGGCTCGCCCGGTCCTCGGTGATCTCCTGCGCGAGGGTGCGCAGGGTCGGTCCCGACGGCGACCCCCGGAGTGCTCCTGCCAGTGCGCGAGCCCGGTCGGTACCCGCGGTGGCGCCTGCCAGGTGGTCGTTGAGATAGATGCCCAGCAAGGCGGCACGGCCAGAGCTGGGAGCCTCCGTGGGAGGCCTGTCCGAACGCGGCTGGTGGTTCATGCGGCTCTCTCTTCCGCCGAGCGTTGCCTCGGCTCGCCCCACCGAGTACCCACCCGCCCGCCGCGTTGCGCAGGAGTAGACAGTGTCTACCTCCGCTTGGTAGACACTGTCTATGCATGAATCCGAGACCGGCCTGCGCGCCCGCCTGATTGACGTCGGTGTCGACCTGGTGACCCGCGAGGGCGCCCAGGCGCTCACCCTGCGCGAGATCGCCCGCCGGGCCGGCGTCTCGCACGGCGCCCCGCGCCGCTACTTCCCCACCCACCTGGAACTTCTGTCGGCCATCGCGCGACGCGGCTTCGCCGAACTGGCCGACCGTACGGCGACGGCGTCCGGCGACCCGCGCACCCGGCTCACGCAACTGGCCTCCGCATACCTGGAGTTCGCGCTGGAAAACCCCGGTATGTACGAGCTGATGTTCCGCCACGACCTGCTGGAGAGCGGTCACTTGGGTCTGCGGGCCACCAGCCTCCCCCTGTTCGGCGTCCTGGTGGAGCTGGTCGGCCAGGTCCGCCCCGACGCCGACGCCCGGGCCGTCGCCGGCGCCCTCTGGGCGCAGCTCCACGGCGTCGCCCAGCTGTGGACCTGGGGCAGCCTCCAACTCGCCACCGGCGCCGACGACTTCACCCCGCTCCTGCACACCGCCCTCGACGCCCACCTCGGCCCCGAGGGCGAGCGGTGAACCGCCGACTGGCCATGACGGGCAGTGTGGTCGGTGCCGTGGTCGTCGCGCTCGACGGCACCGTACTCACCATCGCGCAGCCCACCCTGCAACGGGAACTGGACGCGTCCTTCGCGCAGGTCCAGTGGACCAGCACTGGTTATCTGATCGCGGTGGCCGCCCTGCTGGTGTTCGCCGGGCGCCTCGGCGACCGGTACGGCCACCGGCGTCTGTTCGCCGTCGGCCTGCTCGGCTTCGGCGCCACGTCGGCCGGGATCGGGGTGGCGGCCGACGTCGGCTGGGTGATCGGGCTGCGCATCGCGCAGGGCGTGTTCGGCGCGCTGCTCCAGCCCGCCACGCTCGGCATGCTGCGCGCCACGTTCCCGCCGGACCGGCTGCGGACGCCGCTCGCCGTGCGGACCGCCGCCATCGGGCTCGCGGCCGCCGCGGGACCGGTCGTCGGCGGGGCGCTGGTGCACTCCTTCGGCTGGCGGGCGGTGTTCTTCCTCAATGTCGTGCCCGCGCTGGTCCTCGGCGTGCTCGCCCTGAAGGGGAGCCGCCCGGAACAGCGCACGCCGGCCGTCCGGTTGGACCTCCCGGGCGCCCTGCTGCTCGCGCTGACGCTGGCCTGCCTGGTGCACGCCCTGGTCACAGGGACGCCCTTGACGTGGGTCGTGGCGGCCCTCGCCGCCGTGGCGTTCGCCGGCCATGAACGCCGTACCGCACAGCCCCTCGTACCGGCGGACGTCATCGGCTCGGTCCCCGTCGCCGCCGCGCTCGGGGTGCTCACGGCCGCGTCCGCGGCCCTGTCGGGCACGCTGTTCGTCGGCACGTACCTCCTGCAGCGCGCCCTCGGCCTCGACCCGCTGCGCAGCGCCCTGCTCAGCCTGCCGCTCGCGGTGCTGATGGTGGCGGCGGCGCCCGTGTGCGCGGTGCTGCTGCGCCGGGCGGGCGCCCGTCGTACGACCGTGGCGGCGATGACCGTCCTCGCCCTCGGCGTCCTCGTGCTCGCTCCCGCCGCCCGCCCGCTGCCCCTCGCCGTCGGTTTCGCGTTGCTCGGGGCCGGGTTCGGCACGGTGATGGTGGCGGCGACCCATGTCGTCGTACGGCAGGCACCTGTGGAGTCGGCGGGCGTGGCCGGCGGGCTGCAGCAGACGGCGATGAACGTCGGGCCGGTGCTCGGCGTGGCGGTGGCCACGACGCTCATGGGCGCGGGCCGGGCGCCGCTGCTCGTTCTCGCCGGATTCGCCCTGGCCGGTGCGGTGGCGGCGCTCCTGCTGCCGGGCCGCGCGGAGTCGGGGATCGCGCCTCGGGCACGTCACGATCATCCTGCCGACCCTTTCCGTATTCCTGCGCGACGATGAGGTCTGAGGGCGCGTGGGCGGGGGTATCTCCGATCGCACCTCGACGAACGAAAGCGGAGGTGGAGCGATGGCACTGCTGCGACAAGAGGTGGAGCCGGGCGAGGTGGGGCTGGACGGGAAGGCGCTGGACCGGCTCGACCAGCACTTCGCCCAGTGCGTGGACGAGGGCCGGCTGCCCGGCTACCTCGTGTCCGTCGCACGCGGCGGCCGGGTCGCGCACCTCGCCGTACACGGCCGACGCGACATCGCCGCCGGACTGCCCGTCGAGCCCGACACGCTGTGGCGGATCTACTCGATGACCAAGCCCGTCACCTCGGTCGCCGCGCTGATGCTGGTGGAGGAGGGACGGCTGTCGCTGGACGACCCGGTCGCCCGCCATCTGCCGGCCTTCGCGGACGCGCGGGTCTACGAGAGCGGCTCCGGGGCGGACACCCGGTCCCGCCCGGCCGACGGGCCGATACTGGTCCGGCATCTGATGACCCACACCTCGGGTCTGACCTTCGGCTTCTACCACACCCATCCCGTCGACGCCCTCTACCGCGAGGCGGGTCTGGAGTCGTCGGTGGCGCCGGGCGCGAACCTGGCCGAGACGATCGACGTGTACGCGAGCCTGCCGCTGCAGTTCGAGCCGGGCACACAGTGGAACTACTCGGTCGCCAGCAATGTCCTCGGCCGGGTGATCGAGGTGGTGTCCGGGCAGCCGCTCGACGTGCACCTCGCGGAGCGGATCTTCGGGCCGCTGGGGATGCCGGACGCCGGATTCGAGGTCAGCGACGAACAGGCGTTCCGGCTCGCCGAGATGTACGGCGAGAAGGAGGACGGCACCGGGATCGAGCCGATCCCCGGACTGCCGCTGCGCGGGCGGCCGCGGTTCCTGTCGGGCAGCGGCGGCATGGTGGCGAGCGCGTACGACATGCACCGCTTCATGGAGTTGCTGCGCCGCCGTGGCGAACTCGACGGCGTGCGGCTGCTCGCCCCCGGGACGGTGGACATGATGACCACCAACCAGCTGCCCGGCGGCGCCGATCTGCGCTCCTTCGGCAGCCGCCCGGCCCACGACGAGCCCGGCAACGACGGCGTCGGCTTCGGGCTCGGCGTCTCCGTGGTGATCGACCCGGCCCGCACCCTGGCGCCGACGGGGCTCGGCGCCTTCGGCTGGAGCGGGGTGGCGACCACGACGTTCTGGGTCGACCCGGGCCGGGATCTGACGGTCCAGTTCATGACGCAGGTACGGCCGCGGACCTCGCACACGATGTTCCGGGACCTCAAGCAACTGGTCCACGAGGCGATCAAGGACGAGTGAACGGGACACCCTCGCGCTCGAGTTCGTCGAGCCACTCCTCGGAGCGTGCCGCCGTCCCGGCCGCACGGCTGAGGCCCGGCGGCAGCGAGCCGTCCAGGATGTGCCGCACACCCACGGCCAGCGGGCGGGACACGCACCGGGCCATCGCGCTCTCCTCCTCGTCCCCCACCCGGTCGAGGAGGTAGCCGCCGGACCAGGTCAGTCCCTCCGCGCCCCGCACCTGGAGCGACACGGCGAGCACGACCCGGTCCCGGTCGGCGTCCGTGGTCGGGTACCGCTGCGCCAACTCCCGCGCCAGCGCCCCGATCCGGTCGTCGTCACCGCGCTCCAGCTCCTCGAACACCTCCGCCCACGCCTTCAGCCAGCCCTCCAGCCGCAGCGTCCCCCGCACGAAGGTCCGCGGCGTCCACGCGGGCGGCAGCTCGTACTGGGCGATGAACGGCACGCTGTCCCGGTTCGGATAGACCTCGAAGGTCTCGCCGCCGACGACATGCGGCCGCGTCACCTCCCACGGCCGCTCCGCCACGGTCTCCACGCCGTCCTCGATGTAACGGGCGGGCGAGCGGAGGGCGCCCAGGACCCCCGCGGGCGCCCAGCTGAAGCGGTACCGGAAGTCGTTCGGCACGGCAGGGACGCCCCCGCAGTACGAGGTCAGCCGGTACGAGGCCGGGGTCGTGTCGCCGATCGCCGCGCGCGCCCGGGCGACGAGGCTGTGCGCGAAGAGGTGGTCGATACCCGGGTCGAGGCCCGCCTCGGTGAGCACGACCAGCCCGGCCCGCGCGGCGGCGGACACCTGCTCCAGCACCGCTTCGGACACATAGCTGGAGCAGGCGAAATGGGCGCCCCGCGCGACGCAGGCCCCGAGCAGCCCGGCGTGTTCGGGCGCGGGCAGCATCGACACGACGGTGTCGCCGGGCGCCAGTTCGGCGGTGAGCGCGGGGAGCGTGTACGCGCGGGGCTCGGCGCGGCCGGTGAGGCCCAGCCGGGCCAGGGCCTCGGCGGCGCGGTCCTCCGTGCGGTGCCACAGCCGTACCCGCTCGGCGGTGTCGCACAGCATGGCCAGTCCGCTGCCGGTGGACAGTCCGGCGCCGACCCAGTGGACGGTGCCGCTCGCGGGAACGCGCTCGTCAGTCACCTCGGGGCTCCCCTTCTACGATGGCCAGTTCGCGGATCGCCGCGAGGAACCGTTCCCGGCAGCGCCCCCACGGCCCGCCCGTGTGGAAGTCGAGCAGCTGGGGCGTGAGGGCGGCCGAGAAGTCGGTGCTGGACTCCTTCGGCAGCAGCGACGGCAGGTTGTCGATGGCGATCAGGTCGAGCCCGGGCTCCTTGCGCAGCCGCCGTACGGGGTCGGACCAGTCGGTGACGCGGTCGTAGACCGGCAGGACGTTGAGCGGTGAGCCGACGTCACAGGTGACGTCGCAGACCGTGCGCAGCCGCCGGGTGGGGCCGTCGAGGTCCTGCTCGCGCAGGAACGGCGGGACCGGGGTGGTGGCGAGCACGGCGTTGACCAGGACGTCGTGGTCGAGCAGCGCCCGCCGGTCCAGGGCGCGGGTCTCGGCGAGGTCCCAGCAGGTGGGCTCGACGGCGGCCGTGTGGAAGGCGAGGCGCGCGCCCCGGCCGCTGCGGCCCAGGGCGCCGATGACGAGTGCGGTGAAGTCCGCGTCCCCGGCGGCGGGGCGCAGGGTCTCGTCCAGCTCGTCCTTGTGCGTGGGGGCCAGGGGCGCGGCGAGCCGGCCCCGGTGCTGGAGTACGGCGAGGGCGGCGCCGAGGTAACCGGCCCAGAAGCCGAAGGCGGCCAGGCGGCGGCCGTGGTCGTCGACCAGGTACTCCAGGTCCAGCAGGGTGCCGCCGCCCGCGGTGAAGCGGTGCAGCAGCTCGGCAGCGCCGGGCTGGCTCTTGTAGGCGTGGCCGAAGTAGATGTGCCGGTGGGTCAGCGCGTGCGGCTGCTCGGGGAGTTCCTTCAGACCGAGGATCACGGCGTCCGGCGGCGCCGACACCCAGGAGCCGGCGGCCGTGACGCGGCAGCCGGCCGCCTCGTACTCCTCGACGGGGAAGACCCGTTGGGGTGACTCCTCGACGGTGACGGCGACCCCGCTCGCGATCAGCCGGGCGGCGTCGGAGGGCACGATCGGCGTGCGGCGTTCGGTGGGGCGGGTCTCGTGGCGCAGCCACAGGTGCAGCTCGGTCATACGAGGTTGGCCTCCGGGCGCGGGGCGTCGGCCGCGAAGCGGTCGGCGCTCAGGGGGCGGACGTCCACGAAGGGTACGCGGCCGAGGTACAGGTCGCGGACGACCTCGCCGACGGCCGGGCCCTGGAGGAAGCCATGGCCGGAGAAGCCGGTCGCGTACAGGAAGCGGGACGGTGAAGCGGCCTCGCCGATCAGGGCGTTGTGGTCCGGGGTGTTCTCGTACAGGCCCGCCCAGCCGCCGGTGCGGCGCAGGTCCAGCAGGGCGGGGGCGCGCCGGGCCATGGCCTCGCACAGGGCGGGGATCCAGCGGTCGTGGGTGTCGGTGGCGAAGCCGAGTGTCTCGTCCGGGTCGGACATGCCGACGAGCAGGCCGGGGCCCTCGGTGTGGAAGTAGAGGCTGGTGGTGAAGTCGATGGTCATGGGGAGGGACGGGGGGAGTCCGGGGACCGGTTCGGTGACCGCGATCTGGCGGCGCAGCGGCTCCACCGGCAGGTCGACGCCGACCGTCGCGGCGACCTGCCGCGACCAGGCGCCGGCCGCGCAGATCACCGTGTCGGTGGCGATCCGGCCCCGGCTGGTCATGACGGCGGTGATGGTGTCGCCGCGCAGTTCGATGCCGGTGGCCTCGCAGTGCCGCAGGATCGTCGCCCCGTGGCGGCGGGCGGTGGCCGCGTAGCCGTGGACGACGGCCTCGGGGGTGCAGTGGCCGTCGTCGGGCGAGAAGGCGGCGGCCAGCAGCCCGTCGGTGGTGATCAGCGGCGACAGACGTCGGGCCTCGGCCGGGTCGGTCAGCCGACTGGGCACCCCGAGATCGTTCTGCAGCCGCACGCCCGCCTCGAACGCGGCGACCTCCTCCGGCGTCGACAGCAGGAAGAGGTACCCGACCCGGTGCAGGCCGATGTCGTACCCGGTGTCCTCCTCGAAGCGGCCGAACGCCTCCAGGCTGCGCGCGCCGAGCTGGATGTTCAGCTCGTCCGAGAACTGCGCCCGCACCCCGCCGGCCGCCTTCGAAGTGGAGCCGGAGGCGAGTTCGTCCCGCTCGACCACGACGACGTCGGGGACACCGGCGCGGGCGAGGTGGCAGGCGATGCTGGTGCCCATCACGCCGCCGCCGATGACGACGACGGATGCCTCACGGATCACGTGCACGGCTCCTCCCGGGGGCGGTCACACCTGTCTGCTACCAGCACACCGCCCGCAACCCGGTCAGGACCAGTGCGCCACGGCATCCAGATGGGGCAGATGGTGATCCAGTCGCTCCCGCTTGGTCCGCAGATAGGTGATGTTGTTCTCGCACGGCGGTATCAGCAGCGGGACCTGCTCGGCGACCTTGATGCCGTGCTCCAGCAGCGCCTCCCGCTTGCGCGGGTTGTTGGACATCAGGCGGACCGAGCGCACCCCCAGGTCCTGCAGGATGCGCGCGGCGACGCCGTAGTCGCGGGCGTCCACCGGCAGGCCGAGGGCGAGGTTCGCCTCGACGGTGTCCAGGCCCTCCGCCTGGAGCGCCATCGCGCGCAGCTTGGCGAGCAGGCCGATGCCGCGGCCCTCGTGCCCTCTCAGGTAGACGACGATGCCGCGTCCTTCGGCGACGACGGCGCGCAGCGCGGAGGCCAGCTGGTCGCCGCACTCGCAGTGCTGGGAGCCGAAGGCGTCGCCGGTCAGACACTCGGAGTGCAGCCTGGTCAGGACGTCCTCGGTGCCGATGTCGCCGTAGACCAGCGCGACCTGTTCGTCACCGCGGTCGTGGTCGAGATAGCCGACCGCCTGGAATTGCCCGTACACCGTGGGCAGGGGGGAACTGACCACACGTTCCACGCCGGTGCGCTGCGGTGGCTTCGTGCCGAGTACGCCGATTTTTTCTGTCATGATCTGGTTCCTAAGCAGAGACGAAAGGCCGTGAAACGATGAGTGGTTCGGGTATACGGTCGGCGGCACACGGTCTGCTGCCGGCGGACACTACGGAAGACGTACGGACGCGGGGCGCCGATGTCTCACGGCAGGTCGCCGTCCTTCCCGTGGGGAGTTTCGAACAGCACGGTCCGTTCCTTCCGTTGGCGACCGACACGCTCGTCGCCTGCGCCGTCGCGCGGGAGATCGCCGACATGTACCCGGTGCACCTCCTTCCTCCGGTGACGATCTCCTGCTCGCACGAGCACGCGGCCTGGCCGGGGACCGTCAGCATTTCCTCGGTGACCCTTCACGCGGTGGTACGGGACATTGCCGAGTCGCTCCGCCGGTCGGGTGTCGAGGCCCTGGTCCTCGTCAACGGCCACGGCGGAAACTATGTCCTGGGAAACGTCGTTCAGGAATCCTCCGCGCGCGGTGAGCGAATGGCGTTGTTCCCGGCCGCGGAGGACTGGGAGACGGCGCGGGAGCGGGCCGGGGTACGGACCTCGCTGCTCACCGACATGCACGCGGGGGAAATCGAGACCTCCATCCTTCTGCACACTCATCCGGAATTGGTCGGGCCCGGCCACGAGAGGGCCGATTTCGTCGCGGACGACCGACGTCATCTGCTCAGCCTGGGTATGTCCGCCTATACCGATTCGGGGGTCATCGGCCGTCCTTCGCTGGGGGATGCGGAAAAGGGGAAGGTGTTGCTGGCGAGTCTCGCGGAGTCGTTCGGGGCGTATTTCTCGCTGCTCACGTCGGAGTAGCCGTGGCCGGTCCTGAGGCCCGTGTACCAGCGGGCCACGAGGACCAGGACGCCGGGCAGGCTTGCCGCGAGGCTCAGTACGCCGTAGACCACCGCGACGGCCAGGCCGTTGCCCGCGCCCAGCCCGGCGGCGCCGAACGCCCAGGCGGTGACGCCCTCCCTCGGCCCCCATCCGCCGACGTTGAGCGGCACGCTCATCGCCAGCAGGGCGAGCACCGCGAGCGGCAGCAGGACGGTGAGCGAGGCGGTGGTGCCGGTGACCCGGGCCGCGAGCACGAACATCGCCACATATCCCGCGAGGACCACGACGGACGAGCCGATGACGCCGGGCCCGTTGCGGCGGGACAGCAGGGCCTCGCGGGCCTCGTCGATCAGGGCGCGGCGCCGTCGGGCGGCGGGCGTGCGGTTCATGCGCAGGGCGAGGCCGATCGCGAGGGCGCCGGCCGCGGCGAACACCAGCAGCAGGGCGATGTGCCGGGTCTCGCCGAGCACCGGGGACGGCACGGTCAGCAGGACTCCCACCCCGACCACGGCCAGCACGACCTGACCGGCGGTCCGTTCGAGGACGACCGAGCGGACGCCCCGGCCGAGGTCACCGGCGCTCTGCCCGTGCCGTACCGCCCGGTGCACGTCGCCGAGGACGCCGCCGGGGAGGGCGGCGTTGAGGAACAGGGCGCGGTAGTAGTCGGCCAGCGCCGGTCCCAGGGGCAGCCGGATGTGCAGGCTGCGTGCCACCAGCTGCCAACGCCAGGCGCTGAACGCGGTGGTGAGCAGGCCGATGCCGAGGGCCGCGAGGAGCGTGGGGGCGTCGATCCGGCGCAGCCCGTCCAGGAAGACGCCGGTGCCCATGCGCCACAGCAGGACGGCGAGGATGGCGACACCGGCGAGGGTGCCCAGGTGGGTGCGCAGGGCACGGGCGGTGAGGCGCGGGCGGGTGGGGACGTAGGCCGCCGCTGTCGTCGTGGGGGCGCTCACCGTCGGCGCGCTCATGACGCCGCGCCCGTCGGGCGGGCCAGCGCGAGCAGGTCGCTGTGGTGGACGGTGACGCGCAACTCGCCCGCCGCGCAGGCGGCCAGACGGGCGGCCAGGTACTTCTCGGCCGGCGCCGCCAGTTCCGGCCGCTGTTCGACGGCGGCGCCGACCCAGCCGCGCAGCCACTGTGCGGTCAGCTCGGCCTCGTCGGGGCCGAGCCGCCACGGGCTGGGCTGTACGTGGACGGTCGCGCCGTGTGCGGCGAACGCCTCGCACGTCGCCGTGACCGCGTCCGGTCCGAGCAGTCCGGTGCGGCGCTGGTGGGCGTTGAACGCCTCGGTGATCTCCGCGTCGAGCGGGTGCTCCGGGGTGAGGTCGACGCGGCCGGCGACGGAGAGCGTCAGCAGCGCCGGGCAGCCGGTGCCGGCGCAGGCGGCGGCGAGTGTGTCGACCTCCTCGCGGGTGAGGACGTCGAGCAGTGCGGAGGCGGTCACCAGGGAGGCGCCGGCGAGGGCGTCCGGGGTGAGGCGGGCGACGTCGCCGCGCCGCGTCTCGACGGTGACGCGGCTGCCGTCGGCGGCGGAGCGCGGGGACGCGACGGCGGCGAAGTGCAGGAGGTAGGGGTCCCGGTCGTGCAGGATCCAGTGCTGGGCCCCGTCGAGCCGGGGCGCGAGCCACCGCCCCATCGACCCGGTGCCGCACCCGAGGTCGTGCACGACGAACCCGCCTGCTCGTCCGGGCAGGTTGGCCAGCCGGATCCGCAACGGATCGAGCAACTCGTGCGCCCGCGCGGCGGCGTCGGCCCCCTCCCGCAGCTCCAGCCACTCGGGGGCGTACCGGGGCTGCTCGTCACCGGGTTCGGAGTCGCGCAGCCGCAGGGTGGGCCGCTCGCCGGGGCGGAGGGAGGAGGGGCCGGCACCGGGGAGCGCGGCCTCGTCGGGGGACGCGGCGCCGTCGTTCTCCGTGGTCCTCGGCCCGGGCTGCGCGGGGATCCCCCCGGCGTTCCCCGTGTCCTGCGCAGCCGTCGAGGTTCCGTTCATGCCGCCCTCCGGGGTTCGTTGGGGAGCCGGCTCAGGACGCCGGCCAGGTGTTTGGCGGTGGTGGCCCAGCCGCCGAGTGCGGCGCGGCGGCCGCGGGCGGCGGACTTCAGGCGGCGGCGTACGTCCGCCTCGCCGAACCAGTGCCGCAGTTCGGCGGCGAGCGCGGCGGGGTCCTCCGGCGGGACGAGGATGCCGGGGACGCCGCCGTCGGGAGCGCGGCCGACCGCCTCGGGGACGCCGCCGACGTCCGTGGCCAGCACCGGGATGCCGCGCGCGAGTGCCTCGGTGACGGCCATGCCGTAGGTCTCGGCGTAGGAGGCGAGGACCATGAGGTCGGCGGCGGCGTAGCTGGCGTCGAGTTCGGCGCCGGACTGGGGGCCCGCGAGGTGGATGCGGTCCCGCAGGCCGTACTTCCTGATCAGGTCGCGCAGGTGAGCGACGTACTCCGGGTCCTGGCCGAGCCCGCCGACGCACACGCAGCTCCACGGCAGGTCGGTCACCCCGGCGAGCGCCTCGACCAGCCGGTGCTGGCCCTTGCGCGGGGTGACGGCGGCGACGCACAGCAGGCGGGAGACGCCGTCGGTGCCGGGGGCGAGGGGCGCGATGTCGGCGCCGGGCGCGGCGACATGGACGCGGTCGGGGGCGAGGCCGTGGTGGGAGACGAGTCTGCGCACCGCCCAGTCGCTGGTGGCGATCACCGCGCCGACGGCCCGCAGGACGGCACGTTCCCTGGCGTCCAGGTCGGCGGCCACCGCCGGGTCGAGTCCCGTCTCGTCGCCGAGCGGCAGGTGTACCAGGACGGCGAGCCGCAGCCGTTCGGCCTCGGGGACGACGATCTCCGGTACGCCGCAGGCGACCAGCCCGTCGAGCAGCACCACCGCGCCGTCCGGCAGATCCCGCAGCGTGCGCGCGAGTTCCGTACGCGCGGCGCCACCCGGGCGCGGCCAGGAGCCGTCCACCAGTTGCTTGTGGACGCGCCAGCCGAAGCCGGGCAGGTCGAGACAGACCCGGCGGTCGTAGGCGTTGCCGCCGCTGGGCGTGGCCGGGTCGTCCACGCCGCCCGGCATGACGAAGTGCACCGTACGCAGGGACATGGGGATGATCTCGCCGTTCCTGAGGGCCGCCGCCTGGGCGGGCACGTAGGTGAGCTTCTCCACGGCCGTCCTGGCGGCCGTCTTGGCGGCCTTCTTCACGGTCGGGTTCAGGTGCGGGTTCAAGGTCGTGTCGGTCACAGGGCACGCTCGTAACTGGCCCAGGCGACGTGCGACTCGTGCAGGGTGACGGAGATGCCCGCGAGCCCCTTGGCCCCCTCCCCCAGCGCGCCCTTGTGCACGCGCTCGGCGAGCCGGTCGGCGATGACCTTCGCCAGGAACTCGGTGGAGGTGTTGATCCCGGCGAAGTCGGGCTCGTTGTCCAGGTTGCGGTAGTTCAACTCGCTGACGACGGCGCCCAGTTCCTGCGTTGCCAGTCCGATATCGACGACGATGTTGTCGTCGTCCAGCTGTTCCCGCCGGAAGGTGGCGTCGACCAGGAACGTCGCTCCGTGCAGGCGCTGCGCGGGCCCGAACACCTCGCCGCGGAAGCTGTGGGCGATCATGATGTGATCGCGGACGGTGACACTGAACAACGAAACGACCCTCCAGGTGCGGGGCATGGATGCCGAGTAGTACGGCTCCTGTCCTTCCCTTGTTCAGCGGCTCTTACGTCTTTTCTGAGGTCAGGCGGTTTCAGGTCACGCGTCGTCCGCGTACCGGACCCGGTGGCAGAGCGCCGGGATCTCCCCGGAGGCGAGGCGGGGCAGCACGTCCGGGAGTTCCTCGAAGGCGCACTCGCCGGTGACGAGCGCGTCGAGCGCCGGGTCGGCGAGCAGGTCGAGGGCGAGGGCGAGCCGGTCGGCGTACGTGCGGCCGGGGCGGGCCGGGGAGACGGTGCCGACCTGGCTGCTGCGGATGGTCAGGCGCCGGGAGTGGAAGGCCTCGCCCAGCGGGAGGGCGACGCGCCGGTCGCCGTACCAGCTCAGCTCGATCACCGTGCCCTCGGCGGCGAGGAGTTCCAGTGACCGGGCGAGGCCCTGTTCGGTCGCGCTGGCGTGCACGACGAGGTCGCACTCGCCGAGCGCGTCGGCGGGTGCGGCGAAGCCGACGCCGAGCGCCTCGGCGACCTCGGCCCGCGCCGGGTCGGCGTCCACCAACTGCACGCGCACGCCCGGGAAGCGGGCCAGCAGCGCGGCCACCGAGCAGCCGACCATGCCGCCGCCGACCACGGCGATCCGGTCGCCGACCAGCGGTGCCGCGTCCCACAGCGCGTTGACGGCGGTCTCCACGGTGCCGGCGAGTACGGCGCGGGCGGCGGGCACGTGCTCCGGCACCGGTGTCACGGCGGCTGCGGGGACGACGTACCGGGTCTGATGGGGATACAGGCAGAAGACGGTACGGCCCACCAGGTCCGCCGGTCCCTCCTCGACCACGCCGACGTTGAGGTAGCCGTACTTCACCGGCCCCGGGAAGTCGCCCTCCTGGAACGGCGCCCGCATGGCCATGTGCTGACTGCGCGGCACGCCGCCCCGGAAGACCAGCGTCTCCGTGCCGCGGCTGACGCCGGAGAAGAGCGTGCGCACCAGGACCTCGTCCTCGGCGGGGTCCGCAAGCTCGACGTCCCGCAGCTCGCCGTGCCCCGGGGAGCTGAGCCAGAACGCGTGTGCCGTGCGAGTCATCGGCGTTTCTCCTGAACGATCGGCAGGTGGTGCACGTACCGAGGTGTGCACAGGCCGCGCACGGTACGCGGCGTTGATCGACTCTGTCACCTGGCCGGAGGAATGTGCGGTGGCCCTGAACAACACGTATGACGCGAGGCTGGTCCAGCAGGAGACCGCGGTGGGCGCGGGCGTGCAGATCCTGTTGCTGGCTCTGCTCGGATCGGCGATCGGCATGGGACCGGCGGGCTGGCTGACCGGCCTCGCCTTCGCGATCGCCACCTGGGCGGTGCTCTCGCGGGCCCTGCACCGGTCGGGACTGCGGTCGTTCGGCCCGGCCAACCGGGTCACCCTCGGCCGGGCCACCCTGGTCGGCGGGGTGACGGCGCTGGTCGCCGACTCCTTCGAGAGCACGCCGCCGGTCACACTGCTGGTCGGCCTGACCGCGGTGGCGCTGATCCTCGACGGGGTGGACGGCAAGGTCGCGCGGCGCACGGGTACGTCGTCGGCGCTCGGGGCGCGGTTCGACATGGAGGTCGACGCGTTCTTGATCCTCGTCCTGAGTGTGTACGTGTCGATGTCGCTGGGGCCGTGGGTGCTGCTGATCGGCGGCATGCGGTACGTGTTCGTCGCCGCGGCCCGTTTCCTGCCGTGGCTGAACGCCCCGCTGCCGCCGAGCACGGCACGCAAGACGGTCGCCGCGCTGCAGGGTGTTTTCCTGCTGGTGGCGGGGGCGGAACTGCTGCCGTGGGGGGCGAACGCGGCGGTGGTGGGGCTGGCGTTGGGGTTGCTGGTGTGGTCTTTCGGACGGGACGTGCTGTGGCTTGGGCGGACGTCGCGGGGGCGGGGGGCGGGCGAGGCGGCTGCGGGGGCGGTGTGTGAGACGGCGGCCGAGGGGGCGGCCGAGGCGGTCGTTGAAACGGCTCCCGCAGCGGCGAAGGCCGGGCGGGCCGAAGGGGCGAAGGCCGGGCGTACTGGACGTGCCAAGCAGGCGAAGGCCGGGCGGGTGCTTGAGCCGGTCGCCGGGTGAAGCCCGGTCGCCGGCGGCACGGCCTGCTCAGGAGCGGCGCGACGCCAGTCCATGCCCGGTGACGCCGGCGCGGCAGCAACTCCGCGGCCGCACTACAACGGCGGGGCAGCGCCCCCGCGACGGTTCACCGGCTCGCACCTGCACATCGCCACGCAGTAAGCGGAATCCACTGATCAATGCCCCTGTCGGACATCGGCTTCGGCTCGCATGAGTTCCGCGTTGATGGCATCGACGCGGTCATCGGATCGCACAAGGGGGTCGGGACGGGTTCCCTCTGCAGGGCTCCGCGACCGCCGCCCGGACTTCGCGGACCCCTGCCTGGTTGTGGTGATGCTCGTCACCACACCCGACGCCGAACGTCAGCCGGCCCTCTTCCACTCCTGGCACCGGTTGGTCTTGAAGTACTCCCCGTTGTTGAGCGTCACCCGTCCCGGCCCGTTGAGGTTGTTGTTGGCGATGATGGAGCCGAACTCGCCGCTGGCGTCCTTGGCCCGCTCCCAGTAGCAGCCGAGCTCGTCCTCCGGCCCGGCTGTCCTGTAGGTGCCGGCCTTGATGTCCTCGCCGACCAGGTACTCGCCCTCGCCGGAGAAGCTGGTCGCCGGTCCGGGCTCCTGAGTCTCCTTCGGCTTGGCGGTCACCGTCTCGGTGACGGTAGGGGCGGGCTCGGGGGCGGCGGCTTGGACGGTCTCGGTGACGGTGACCGTGGGTCGGGGCTCGGCCTTGGGACCGGCGGCTTCTTTACCAGCCTGCGCCGAGCCGCTGCTGTTGCCGATGCCGACTCCGACGATCAGGGAAACCAGGCCGACCGCCCCGTACTTCAGCCACCGTCTGCGGCTGCGAGCGGGCTGCATCGGGCCGGTGGGCCCGCCGAGCCCGAAGGGGCCATGCGCTCCGTGGTCGGGGGTCGGGGAAGGCTGCTGGAAGGACATGGTCGGTACTCCGTTTCCTGACGCGTGCGGTGCGCCGCGATGTGGGCGACGTGCTGACGTGAGGGGATGCCCCTGGTCGTGCGCCGGCACTCAGAGGCCGCGAATCTTCCGGCCCGCCTCGGTGGCCGGGTAGAGGATCGCCTCGGCGACCCGGCCCCCGGAGTCCTTGACCCCGCCGCTGAAGTTCAGGCGTCCGGAGGTGCCGGCCTTGGCGGCGACTCCGTCCCAGTACTTCGCGTCCCGCTCCCAGCGGATGTCGTCGAGGAGCCGGCCCAGGTCGTCCGTGCGGAAGGCGGACGCCGGGTCGCTCCACGGCATGGTGTGGTGGACGGCGATACCGATACCGGCGAGGACGGCGGGCGCGGTGATGGCGCCGCGCTCGGTGAAGTCGCGGGCGTGACGGGCGATCAGCTGCCCGAGGATCGGCACGACGGCCGCCTGCACCTGCTCGGACCGGTACCCCGTCGGCAGTTCGTCCTCGTGGACCGACTCGGCGGACCGCTGGAGGCCGTTGCGCCCGTACAGCGTGGTGACGACGCACCGCCGAACGCAAGTCCCAGGCCGACCTCGCCGTCCTGGACTTCGTCAACGAGGCCGAGGACATACAGGACGCCTTCCGCCCGTACTTCGAGGAGGCGCACACCCTGCCCTCCGACCCGAACCTCCTCTACACGGCCCAGAGCCGCGTCATGTCCGCCCCGGTCATCTCGGAGCAAGACATGGACGAGTTCGTCGCCGCGTACATCGAGGCGGAGAAGAAGGCAGGCGGCTCCCAGTCCAAGTGGGAGAAGCTGCACGCTGAGCTGTACCGGCTCCTGTCCCCCGCTGTCACCCGCTTCACCGCCCTCCGAGAGCGAGGAGGAGGACGACGTCGAGACGGCCGAGGAGTTCCGGGCCAACCTCAACGACTACGTCCGCAAGTACGGCTTCCTCGCGCAGATCGTTCCGTATCAGGACGCCGAGTTGGAGCGCCTGTACCTCTACGGGCGCCACCTGCTCAACCGCCTCCCCCGCCTGGCGGACGGCGGAGTCGACATAGGCGAGGTGGATCTCAGCCACCTGCGCGTCGAGAAGACCGGTGAGCACGACGTGTCGCTCAGCCCCGAAGGACCCGCCGAACTCAAGGGCTTCGGCGACGAGGTGGGCGGTGCGAAGGACGCCGAGACGTCACTGCTGTCCGAGCTGGTCGATAAGTTCAACGTCAAGTTCGGCACGGAGTTCACCGAGGAGGACGTCCTCCCGGCCTTCAACGCCACCAAGGAGGACCCGAAGGTTCGGGCCGCCGCCCTCGTCAACGACGAGGAGAACTTCGGCATCGTCTTCGACAAGAAGTTCGAAGAGAACATGATGGATCACGTCTCCACGATCGACACCCTCGGCAAGCGCTACTTCGGCACCGACCGGGACTTCAAGTCCAACCTCGACCGCAGCGCCCGACGCGCGGCCTGGCGGATGATCCGCCGGGAGGAGGGGCTGGACGAGCTCTGACACCCTCGGGGCCCGGTGCGACGCGCGCACCGGGCCCCATCCGTACGTCCGCCGGTTCAGCGCCCGGCGGCCATCCGCACGAACCCGGCCCAAGCATCGACCCCGACAGCCAGCCGCTCCCCTTCTGGTCGCTTCGAGTCCCGGACGAGGACAACTTCGGGGGTCGTGGCAACCTCAACGCACTCCCCGCCCCCGCCACTGCTGTAACTGCTCTTGAACCAGGCCGACTCCGGCACGGTCGGCTCGGTGGGCTGAACGGTCATTTTTCTCCCAGTAGTTCCTCAATGAAGGCCAGCGACTCACAGGGAGTGAGCGCCTGTGACCGGAGAATGCCATACCGGGCCTCAAGCTCACGGACCTTTCCGGAGTCGGTGTACAGACGGCTGTCGTCCTGGACCTCGGTGTACGCGAGGCGTCGCCCATCGGCGTTGTCGATCAAGGTGAACGGGCCGCCCAGGCCTGCATGGTCCTCTCGGTCGGTCGGCATCACCTGAATCTCCACGTTGCGATTCTGTCCCACGAGTAAGATCTGCTCCGACTGCCCGCGAAGTGTTCCCCGTCCGCCGATGGGTTTACGCAACACAACTTCTTCGATGATGAAGCTCAGTAGCGGGGCCGGGCGACGCGTGAAGATGTCCTGTCGCATCAACCGTGCCGCCAGACGCTGCTCGATGACGTCGTCCTCCAGTAGCGGGCGCTGCATCTGGAAGACGGCCCGAGCGTAGTCCTCCGTCTGCAACAAGCCCGGCACAGCATGAGTGGCATAGACGCACAGGCCGACCGCACTCGCCTCCAGTCGAGCCATGTCCCTGAAGAAGGCCGGGTACTGAGCTCTCCCCATTTCCTCCTTCAGGGCCGTCAGCAATCCCCCTGCCCCCAGCACCTCATCCGCCTTGTCGATGAACCGAGGCTGCGGAATCCGCCTTCCCTGCTCGATGGACGCCACGGTGTCCGCCGAGTATCCGAGCCGCTTGCCGAACTCGGGACGTTCCAGCCCCGCCCTCAGCCGGAGCAACTTCAACTGCCGTCCGAAGGCCGTCACAACTCCCGTCCCCGGCTCATCCTCCGGCCTACGGCGTCCTTGCCCCTGGCTGGTTTCCTCTTCCCGCACGGTCACCCCTCGCGCCTCTCCCCGTACCGCCACGTACAGCACCCGCGCCCGCCCCGTACGAAAGATCGGCGTCAGCGCGTCACCGCTGGTCACGCTAGGCCACAGAACGCCACCGTGAGTACATGACCGCAACACAATCCCCCCTCACGGTGCACCAGTTCGCGATGCGCTTCAGCTCGACCCCGCGCGGCGCCCGCCTGGCCCGGCGCCTGTGCGGGCACCGCCTCGACGCCTGGGGCATCCCGTACGGCAGCGACGCGCACGATGTCGTCACACTCATCGCGTCGGAGCTGTGCGCCAACGCCGTACGGCATGGGCACGTCGCCGGCCGCGACTTCCACGTCCTCTTCGCCGCCGACCCGACCACCGGCACCGTACGGATCGAGGTCACCGACACCCGCGGTGAACGCCTACCCCACCTCCCCGTCACCACGCCTCCAGACGGCGACAGCGGACGCGGGCTGCTCCTCGTCGAGGCGCTGGCCGACCGCTGGGGCTCTTCACCCCGCGCCGAGGGCGGGCCCGGCAAGACCGTCTGGGCGGAGTGCACCGTTGTTCCCGCTTAACGACAGTGTTGCTTTCCGTCTGGCACCACACCTGACCTGCTTGTTTGCTTGTTGCAGTCCGCCGGGTTGCATTGATACTCATCGGCCATGCACCAATCGACGTACTCATCAGCGGGCTGGGAGTCCTGGGGGCTCGCGTTCAGGCCGGCGATCCCGGAGGGGATGCCGTTGCTGTTCGACGACGACCTCCTCTTCGAAGACAGCGACGGCGTCCGCCCGACCACCGTGATCAACTGCTGGGCCTGCGAGCTGCCAGCGAATGGATGCCCATCGCCGAACTCGTGGCCCTACTACGTGCGTACGGTGCGAGAGTGGCTGGAGTTCATATCAGGGCGCGGGGTCGTCCTTTTCGACACGCGGCGTCGCCTGAAGGCAGCATTGAGCGCGTACTCCGTGTATCGGGCCCAGGGCCCCATCAAGCACCGCTTCGAAGCGTCCACGTGGAACCAGAACATGGGGATCCTGGCCGGGTTCTACAAGTGGGCGAAGGACGAGGAGTACGCGGACTCCGAGCCGTTCACATACCGGCAGGCGGTCTGGGCTTTCAAGGGGCAAGTCCGTCGCGGGCGGGTCAACCAGTCGCGGCGGCGCCAGGCGAAGCCTCATGTGACGATCAAGTATCTCGACGACGACTTCACGGACATCTTCCTCAAGGCGTTGGCGGGGTTGGATCCTGACGGGGAGCGGGATCCGAGGTACCGGGGGCGGGAGTTGGCCCGGAACTCAGCGGTCGGCCGGTTGATCGTCTCCAGCGGTCTGCGAAGCCAGGAGTACACGTACCTGCTGGCCTGCGAAGTGCCACTGCTCCCCTCGCGACGGACTGCGGTGCCTGTGTCGTTCCCAGTCCCGTCCGGTATCACCAAGGGAAGCAAGTACCGCGAGTCGTGGATCGATTACGACTCGCTGGCTGAACTGCACTCCTACATCGCCCTCGACCGGGCAGCGGCGACGTTCGGATCGTCGTGGCGTCCGCCGGCCCGCTGGGGAGAGCCGCTGTTCGTGACTGACGCCGACGAGCGCGGCGGACGCGTTAACGGGGTCCGTGTGCGGTGGAGCTCACTCGGCCCTGCCGAGCGGCGGCGTCTGGTCGCCCCGGAGGGAGGCTCGATGCTGCTGTCGGTGTGGGGCCAGGGACGCCCCTTCACTGGATGGTCCACGGTCTTCGCCAGGACCTCCGACCGCATCCGCGAGCGATACGAGCCGCGCTTCCCGCATGTCAGCCCGCACCGGTTGCGTCACACCATGGCGATGGCGACCATGGCGCGACTGATGCGCGGCTGGTACGAGCAGGCCGCTCGGCAGGTCCGCGACACCGATGACGATGCCGCCCTGGCGCACTACCTGCGGACGCAGGAGCCGCTGCTGATTCTGCGCGATCTGCTCGGACATACCAGCTCGCTGACCACGGAATCGTACCTGCACCGCCTGGACGTACTGCGCCTGTTCACTTCCCTGTACCGGCGGGTCTGCAATAAGTACGGACTGCTGGACGAGGACGTCGAGCTGGAGCTCGGGACCGAGTTCGACGACGAGCCGGCGGTGCTCTGATGCCGGCCACCGTCACCCTGGACCCACTGGGTGTGCACTGCATCTTCAGCGACGGGTCGGAATACCGCCGTCGCCTGCGCGTGCTGCGGCCAGTGGAGCTCCCGGAGCTGGCGCGCACCCTGCTGGAGGGTGCTACGGATCTTGTACATCCGCACGGGCAAGTCGACAGCGCGGGCGGCTTCGACCTGTACCTCACGGCCGTCCGCGGCTTCACCGACTGGCTGGTCGAGTTCGGGTTCTCCGGCGGGGCTTGCGACCTGACGCGCGCGCTTCTCGCCCGGTACTGGCGGCAGGGGGTGCGGTCCTCCCAGGAGAGCGCGCTGCGGGCGATGTTGCGCTGCGCGGATGACCAGGATCAGATTCTGGCGCCGGATGTGCGCGCGTTCGTCGATGGCCGGCTGTTCAACACGGGCGAGCGGTACAGCTCGCACCAGCCGTACAGCGAGGCCGAATGGGCTCGGCTCATCCGTACCTGCCGGGTCGAGATCGATGGCGCCTATCGCGCGTTCTGCGCGGCCCGTGAGCAGGCTTCGTCGGCTGACGGGCCGGGGGCTTCGCTCCGTGAGCGCACTGCCCATCACTGGCTGGTGGTTCACAACGGGCCCGACGCGCTTGTCAAGGAGATGGCAGAGAGCGGCTCGTTCCCCTTCCGGCAGAGATACGGCGCCGGACTTCGCGCGGTGCTGGATCCGCTGATCCCGCCCCTGGACGTGATCATCGCCTATCAGCTGCTGTTCGGCGCCTACACCGGCATCGTGCCGGACGGGATCGCGGACCTGGGACTTACCGACATCGAGTGGGCGGGTGACGAGAAGATCTTCCTCAGCTACGTGAAGGGTCGCACGGCGGCGGAGAGCCTTGCTCTGTCACGTCAGGCCACTCGCCTTCTGGAACAGTGGCTCGATCACTCTGCGGTGGCCCGCCGATTCGCGCCCGAGGGGTTGCGTCCCGAGCTCTGGGTGCGTTTCACGCCGAGCGGCACGTGGGCGGGAGAACGATGGCTGGCCAAGCCGGCCACCCGGCTGTCCGTAGTCCGCTGGCCTTGTTCGCTCCCCGCCATCTGCCGAACCTGCTGCGGCTACGGGCGTTCTTCTCCCGCCAGTGGCAGCAGATGACCACCGCCGAGTTCATCCCCGTCTTCGGCCCGTACGCCCACCGTCTCGACGAGATCCTGACTCCCGGCCGGTACTTCTCCGAGCACGCGCTGCGGGCAGCTGCTGTCGAGGTCACCGGCTCCGATGTGGAGCTTCCACTGCGACCTGAGGAGCACACCGTATGACCACCCTGCCCCGGCCCACGGGCCTCGCGGCTGCCTTTCCGCGTTCTGTGTTTCGGGGTGAGGACGTGTGCGCTGCGGCAGGTCTGCCGGTCTGCGGCGCGGGCCCGCGTCCTTGCTTCGATGACGCGGTCTGGGACTTCACCGGTGTCATCGGGCTGCCGCGGTACCTTGCGCGGTACGCGCGGATCTTGTCCTTCAACGAGATCCTCAATCCCCAGTGGAGGGAACTCGCAAAGGAGTTCATCTTCGCCCGGCTCGCACCGGACCACCACGCTGTGCGGGAACTTGCCCACGCCTACCGCACACCCGTGCAGATAGCCACGGTGCACGGGCGGCTGACCGTGCTCACCGGCTGGCTCAACTGGCTCACCGAACAGGGCGTCGACCGTCTCGGGGAGGTAACCCAGCAGCACTGCGCCGCCTACCTGGAACTTCGCAAAAAGGTACGGGACAAGCACGGCGTCGTGATCCGCGACAGCAGTCCCGGCTACCGCATGGACGTCGTGGCGGTTATCCAGGAATTGGGCTACTACACCGAATTGTTCTCCACCGGCGGCTACGTGCCGGGCTTCCGTCCATGGGGGCGACGCACGGCGTACTCGGTTGCCGGGATGGTCCGTAGGACGGGCAACACAACGCCACCGCTGAGCAACGACGTGTTCCAGCCGCTCGTGTCGGCGGCCCTGTACGTGGTGGAGGTACTGGCGCCGCACGTCGTGGGACTCCAGCAACAGCTGCGGGAGATGACGCCGAACCGGCCGGGCCGCAACAGCGGGCGTCCGAGCTGGAAGGTCGAGGTCGTCCGGGCCATCGACGGCCACATCCGGGAGGGCGACCCGTTCGATGTCGCCCTCGATCACGTCGTAGCCGAGCGGCTGGCGGACGGCTGGGATCCGGACGATCCGCTGCTGCGGGTGAACCTGATCTCCCTCGCCCACGAGACCGGACGGCGTGCCTTCCACTACACGTGGCTGCCCACACTGCGCGGCCACCTGGAGAAGGCCGTCAGGGAAGTCGGCCTGTCCAAACGCTGGGGCCGGGCGGCCGCCCTGGTCGAACGCGCGGACGGCCGGGGCAGTGTCCCCTGGACTTTGCCGATGAACACCACCGAGGCCCGGCTGCAGCTCTCCCGGGCCCGCACAGCCTGCCTCATCGCGCTCGCCGCACTGACCGGAATGCGCAAGAGCGAACTGGCCGAGCTGACCCACGACTGCCGCCTGCCTCCCGAACAGCTCGGCGAGGGCCGCGTCCGCTACCGCCTGAAGGGCAAGGTCATCAAGGGCCGGAAGCTGGGTGGTGAACACGATCAGTGGGTGACCATCAAGCAGGCGTACGACACCGCCGGCGTGGCCGCCTCGCTCGCCGATCCGGTGAAGAACGACGGTCACCTGTTCAAGTCGCTCTCCTTCTTCACCCCGTACGAATGGTTCCTGACCTGGGTCAATGGCCCAGACGGCCGTCGCCTTGGGCTGGCTCCGATCCCCGAGGTGCCGGTCAGTCTGCGGATGCTACGCAGAACCCTCGCGGTGGAAATGGCGCACCGGCCCGGTGGTCTGCTGGCCGCCAAGATCCATCTCAAGCACATCTCGGTGGTCATGACCGAGGGCTACGCGGACCGCCCCGGTGGGGCCCAGTCGGTGCTGATGGCCGAGTTCGGCCAAGAGGAGCGCGAGCATAAGATGCGCGTCGCCCTCGACGCATTCCACGACTACCAGAATGGTATCCGGCCCTCGGGGCCTGGTGCCGGAGATCTCCTGGACTTCTTCGCGTTCGTCGACGAGCAGCTGGATTTCTCTGGGGCGCCAAACGTCAAGCGCAGCGACCAGGAGGTGACGAATCTCCTCGCCAAGCGGGCCAAGTCTCTGCATCTGGGGCCGGCGAACTATTGCTGGTTCCTCGATCCGTCCAAGGCGCTGTGCCTCAAGCTCGCAGGGGCCCGCGCCTGCGGGGCGACAGAGCCTTTGATCAGCATGTGCGATTCCGCGCGGTGCCCCCAGGCCACCCACCATGCCGGGCACCGCCCGGTATGGGCGGCCAGCGTCGAGAGTAAGAAGGTCTTCATCGCCACCATCGGACGCGCACAGCGGACGGAGAAGACGCGCCTGAGTGCGGAACTCGCCCGCGATGAACGGGTGCTGGCCGAGATCGACGCCCACTGCGGAACGGGGGCCTGACATGGCCCGCATCAGCGACGAGACCCGGCGGAACAACGAGAGGGCCATTCGGCAGGTCATGGAACAGCTCCTGGCCGGTGACGTTCCCCCGGGCGGCAAGTGCGACATCAAGACCCTCGCGACCCAGGCCGGGGTCGCCCGCACCGGCTTCTATCCCAAGAGGAACCGCGACGGCTCACCGCGGCCCGGTCCGTACCAGCACCTGGCCGAGGAGTTCGAGCGCCGCCTGGCAGCACTGCGCGAGGCCGGCGCCATGACCGACCCACGAGCCGCCCAGGTCGAACGCCTCAAGAGTCAGGTAGTCGGGTTGAAGGACCGGCTCGCCGGGCGGCAGGAGCAACTTGCCGAGCTCGGTGAGTTCAAGCAGCGAGCGCTGTCCCAGATCGCCGCGCAGCAGATGGAGATTCAACGGCTTCGGGAGGCCCTGGCCGCACCGTCGAATCTGCGGGCACTTCCCCGGGCTCAAAGAGGATCTGCCCCCTACGGGTCATGTAGCTGAACTCCGGGCCGTATGCGCGGATCCCGGTCATTGCGATGGGCCATCTGCCAGGTGTGCCGGGACCGCGGTCAGGGCAGCACACCGCTCTCAGTCAGGACTCGGTGCAGGTCCGCAGTGGCCGGTGCACCCTCGGTCGTGCCGTCGGCATGGCGGTAGAGCCGACAGGACAGGCCCGCTTGGAGTTCCTCCGCTGCGAACGGGTCGGCTCCGTCCAGCAGGAGGGTGGGCGAGCCCGACATCCCTAGCCTGACAGCCTCGTCCGCGTCACGGACCTCGACCCATTCCACCGGCACGGCCCGGCCCTGGAGAGCCTCGGTGATGCGCTCGCGGATGAGCGGGGCGTTCGGGCAGTCGGGCACGGTCAGCACCGTAAGGCGCGACGCCTCAGTCTCGGAGCGGTTCATGGCGGACCCCTTCCTGACCTGGCTCTTCCTGATGTGTGGACGGTAAACCTTCCAGTGCGCTGGAAGGTCAAGGGCTAGCCTGGAGGTATGCGCATCGGTGACCTTGCTGCCGTCAGCGGGGTGACGGCGAAGACCCTCCGGTTCTACGAGCAGGCCGGGCTGCTGCCCGCCCCGCCCCGCACCGCGGGCGGCTATCGCGACTACCCGCAGCAGACGGTGCAGCGGCTTGCGTTCATCCGTGACGCCCAAGGCGCGGGGCTGAGCCTGGCCGAGATCCGCTCCGTGCTCGCTCTGCGTGATGCCGGCGCCTCTCCCTGCGCCCATGTCACGGCACTCGTCGCGGCGCACCTTGAGGACATCGACCGGCGCCTGGCCGAGCTGCGCGCCACCAGGGCGGTGCTGCGGGGGCTTGCGGAGCGGGCCGCCGCGACCGATCCGGCCGGCTGCACCGACGTCGAGGTGTGCCGCATCCTCACCGGGGCGGGCAGCGCGGTTGGTGAGCGTCCTCACTGAACCGTCGGGCCGGGCCCGCCTAGCGTGAGGGCTCCCGGGACATACCGGTCCCGTTCAGGTAGAGGAGCAGGCCATGCTGCGTGCGGTGTGGAACGGAACGGTGATCGCGGAGGCTCCGCGCACGGTGATCGTCGAGGGCAACCACTACTTCCCGCCCGAGTCGCTGCACCGGCAGTACCTCACGCCGAGCAGGACCAGGTCGCTGTGCTTCTGGAAGGGAGTAGCCCGCTACTACAGCCTCGAGGTCGACGGGCTGACGAATCCGGATGCCGCCTGGTACTACCCCAAGCCCAGCCCTCTGGCCCGGAAGATCAAGAACCATGTGGCGTTCTGGCAGGGCGTACGGGTCGAGGGCACGCCGGAGGCGTCGGCAGACGGCGGGCAGTGACCGAGGCGGGTCAGGTGCCGGAGGGCGACGACGGCCTGAAGGGCGGCGGCCGGGCGCAGCAGGACGGGTCGGGGCCGCTCGGGCATGGCGCCGCGGCGCAGTGCGAGGCCGGTGACGGTGACGACGGGCAGCGCCCAGGCGGCGATGGCCGCCGCCCGTACTGCGGCGCTGGGTTCGTGGCGCAGGGTGAGCCATGTCCAGAACGCGGCGTCGGCGAAGGTGTCGGCGTAGTCGCCGAAGGGAGAGGCCGTGCCCTGATGACGGGCAAGGCGCCCGTCGGCGAGATCGAGGCCGACCGCCAGGACGCCGGAGGCGCGGCCGGTTCCGCCGGGCAGGGCGGGGAGGTTGGCGCGCAGCAGCGTCAGGACGTCTGCGGTGGTCAGGTGGGTGCGGTGCTCCAGCAGCCCCAGGTGCGAGGCGGCGAGGACCCAGCTGGCGGCCACCCAGCGCCGCCCTGGCCGCCTGCCCCGCGCCATCCGGTACAGGACGCCGTGCAGGGCGGTGAGCTCGGCCAACGCTCGGGGGCGGCGGGCGGCCTGGAGCAGCGACCGGTGTGCGGCCTGGCCGAGGAAGCTCACGACGGCGGCCGGAGAGAGGTTGTCCCCGCGCAGACCGGCCAGCAGCGCGTTCGTCGCGGCACGACTGCCGGCCATCTCGGAAACAGGCTCCACGTTCCTTGGTCCTCCACCACGACGGCTATGGCGATCAGGGTAGGGGCCGACGCGCCGGGAGAACGGTGAGCGCGCTCACTGATCTGCGTGCATGCCCGGCCTAGCGTCGTTAGGTGAGACGGGGACAGACACGCGTGGAGAGGTCGGGCAATGGCGTGGATCGGTGCTCTGGGAGCGGTGACCGTAGCGGGCGTAGGCGCGGCGGCCGGGTATCTGGGGCTGGTGACCGGGGCACTGCCCCTGGATGTGGGAGTCGGGCGGCGCACACGGCCGCTGGGACCGCAAACCGTCGACATCGCGGCGCCGCGTGAGGTGGTGCTCGACGTCATCGCCCAGCCGTATCTGGGCAGGGCCACCCGAGCGATGCGCGAGAAGGTCACGGTGCTGGAACAGGGCAGCGACATGGTGCTCGCCGCCCATCGCACCCCGGTCGCGGGCGGACGGCTGACGGCGACGACGGTGGAGACGGTGCGGTTCACCCGCCCAGAAAGGGTCGACTTCCGCCTGGTGCGCGGGCCCGTCCCGGCGGTCACCGAATCCTTCACCCTCACCGAGCGCGAGTCCGGTACGCGGCTGGTCTACGAGGGCGAGCTCGCCACGGATCTGTGGCGGGCCGGACAGTGGTGGGGCGGCCTGGTCGCCCCCCGGTGGGAAGCGACCGTCGCGGCCTCCCTGGGCACGGTCCGGCAAGAGGCAGAGCGGCGCTCGACTCTGAGGTGAGCGGCTCGCCAGTACCGCACGGCGGGCTGACGGACGCGGTGGAGTGCGGGCGGCGTATCTGTTCGCACCGAGAGGGAAGGCGGCGATGAGACATGGTGACGCGGCCGAGCGGGCCGGCCCGGCGGGCCGGGACGCAGCATGAGTTGAGGCCGGCGCCGGGCGGCGCGCCGGCGCCTGAGGGGCTGGCCGCCTCCCGCGGTGCCCGGGGTCCGGTGCGGGTGCGTGATCGAGTGGGCGACTGGCTGACCAGGGCGCTCACGCGGGCGGTGTTCTGCTGGCTGCCTCCTCCCCACCGTTGACCCGCCGGGCGCGGGGTCGGCCGCCCCGCTGTGGTGCGTCCGTGCTGGGCGGTCAGTCGCCATGGCCGAGGTCGGCCAGGGCGTCTTCCACGGTGCGGTGGAAGGTGGGGTAGGCGAACATCATGTGGCGCAGCCGCTCGACGGGAATCTCGCTCTGCACGGCGAGGGCCAGGCCGTAGAGGACTTCACCACCCGCCGGGCCGGCGGAGGTGGCCCCGACCAGGACGCCGCGGTCGATGTCCTCGACGAGTTTGACCAGGCCCTGGTTGCCGGCCTTGTGGATCCAGCCGCGTGCCGAGGACGGCACCCGCGCGGTGCCTGTCCGTACGCGCAGGCCCTGCTCGCGGGCGGCGTGCTCGGTCAGGCCCACGGAGCCGACCTCGGGGTCGGTGAAGGTGACGCGGGGCAGGGCCTGGGAGTCGGCGTCCGGTCCGGGCCGGCCGGGGATGTCGCGGACAGCGATCTCGGCCTGGTACATCGCCACATGGGTGAACAGTCCTCGGCCGGTGACGTCGCCGACACCCCACACGCCCTGTGCGGCTCGCATCTGCCCGTCCACGGCCAGGGCGCGGGCGTGGGGGTCGAGGCCGATGGTCTCCAGGCCGAGCCCGGCCAGCTGGGGTCGGCGTCCGGTGGCCACCAGCAGGTGCTGCCCGGCGATCTCCTCCCTGTTTTCCAGGGTGAGCCGGAAGGCGTGAATCGACGTGCCGGACTCCGGTGGCGCGTGCTCCGGTGCGTACGGTGACGCCTTCCTCAGCCAGTACCTCGGCCAGCAGCGCACCGGCTTCGGGTTCTTCTGCGGGCAGCAGCCGCTGCATCGCCTCCACGACGGTCACCGCGGTGCCGAAGCGGGCGAACGCCTGCGCCAGCTCCACGCCGATCGCGCCGCCGCCGAGCAACAGGTTGACCGGGCTGAGGAGGATGGCGAGGTGGCTGGTGGGGTGCCAGGCGAGGACCGGCTCGAACAGATACGGCGCGCGGACCTGAAGCAGTTGTCCGGGGGCGGTCCGGAACACGGGTGCGCCGGTGAAGTGGCCGGAGGCCGAAACGGCGAGGTCCCCGATGGAGAACAGGTACACCAGCAGGGTCAGGCTCGCGGCGATCAGCCCGGTCCTGCGGTTGCGGCGTACAGCGAGGGCGGCACGCACCCGCCCTGGCGTGGTCCTGATCGCGACAACGGTGGCGTCCCAGGCGTCACCCGTCCTGGCGAGCAAGGTGAGCAGCCTGCTCATGTCCGCACCTGGCCGCCCGGGTAGAACGCGTACCAGGCGAACCACATCGAGTCGAGGAAGTCCGCCGGCTCCCACCCTTCCGATGTCTTCTGGACGACGTGGACGGTGCCGAGACGGTCGTCCCAGCGGGCCTCCACCCGCGTGCCGCCTACCTCGGCGCGCACGGTCCGGTGCGTGCGGACGAGGTCCTTGTCGATGGCCAGGCGCTCCTTGCCGACGCGGACGCCGATGACGACGTCCTTGTCGGCGAGCCGGTCGCTGGTGGCGAGGACGGGGAAGATCGGCCGGCCCTTGGCGTAGTAGCCGCCGCGGTCCGGGTAGGAGTCGTAGGAGCCGTACGGGTCGCTGCCGTAACTGCGCAGCGCCCCGGTGTCCGTGGACAGCACCTTGGTGTCGGGGTGCGCGGTTCGCCACTGCTTCCACGTGGTCCACACCAGCGGGACGGTGTCCAGCTTCGTGCCCTTGAGCGGGCCGCTGACCGCCTGCCCGAGCAGCTGGGGCCACTCGGAGCCGGTCTGCCGGTCGTACATCAGCAGGTTGGAGTTGACGAGCTTGCCGGTGGTGCCGAACGTCAGGTCCTGGACGCCGGGCGGGGCGGAGAAGGCGATGACTGTGCCGGTCAGCGGGCAGTAGGTGACCGCGAGGGGCTCGCCGCCGACGGTGTCGTTGACGATCTCGTGCCACACCAGCACCAGCTGCGGGTACGCCCTCACCTCACCTTGGTACTCCAGGCCGAAGACCGGATCGTCGTCGTCGAGGAAGCCGGCCTTGCTCGCAGGGATGAACCGGGGCTTGTCGATGGAGGGGATGCCGTCCTTGCCGGGCCCGCCGGACACGGCGGCTCCGGCGAGCGCCTCCAGTGACGGGTCCTGGCCCGGCTGTACGGCCGTCACCGGGTCGGAGGGCCCGTCTGAGGCCAGTTTCCCGCCGAGGATTGCCCCGCCCGCGAGCACCAGGCTGGTGGCGCAGACCACGGCCCCGCCCTTGAGTATCTGTCGCCGCGACAGGCGAGGGGGTTTCCGATCGTTCTGGCCGGTCACGTGGCACCTCCCGAACCCGATGGGATTCGTACTGCCGATCGTGCCCTGTGTCGGGCGGCGCTTCGGTGAGCGCGCTTACAGTTCTCGCCCTCCGTGGCGGCCTACGGTCGGATCATGGTGCTGCGGATCGTGCTCGGGACGGTGTACACGGCGATGGCGATCGGCCAGCTCGCCTCCTTCGGGCACATGCCCGGGATTCTGGCCGCGTACGGGCTGGTGGACGGCGCCGCCGCGACCGCGCTGGCCGTGGCACTGATCGCGGGCGAGCTGGTGGCCGGCGTCTGGTTCCTGGCCCGCCCGCGGTCGAAGGCCCTGGCGCCGGTGTGGGTGTACACGGGTGTATCGGTGGTGTGGACGGTGCTGGCCGTGCAGGCGTACGCGCGGGGCCTGGCGGTGGACAACTGCGGCTGCTTCGGCCTCTACCTCACGCAGCGGCTGAGCTGGTTCGTGCTGCTGCAGGACGCCCTGACGCTGCTCTACGCGGGCATCCTGATCCGCTCCGCCCACCGGTCGCCCGCCCCGCTGCCCTCCCACGAAGGGGAGGAGGCGAGAGGTGATGTCCGCATCCCGTGAACGGTCCGGTCCCCGCGGCCTCGCGGCAATCGTGGGTGCCGGCCTGCTGATGGTGGTGTGCTGCGCGGGCCCGCTGCTCGTGGCCGGTGGAGCACTCGGCGCCGTCGGAGGTGCCATGGCCAACTGGTGGCTGATCACCGTCGGTGCGGTCGTGCTGCTCGCCGGCGCCGGCTATGCCCTGCGCTGCCGAGCGCGTCGTCGCCGGGGCGCCGGGCCGGAGGAGTGCTGCACGACCGTCCCCGCAGGTCCCCAGCCACACGAAGAAGCCGATCCGGACGGCGACGTCCGCTGAACCAATCCCCCAGGGAAGAGGGAGTTCTACGATGACGCAGACACCGGCGCCGAGGCGCAAGGCGGACCGGGACGAGGTGTTCGTGGAGTTCACCAAGTCCATCTGTCCGCTGTGCAAGACACCCATCGACGCGCAGGTCAACATCCGCGCGGACAAGGTGTACCTGCGCAAACGCTGCCGCGACCACGGCGAGTTCGAGGCGCTGGTGTACGGGGACGCGGAGGAGTACCTGTCCTCGGCGCGCTTCAACAAGCCCGGCACGATCCCCCTGACGTTCCAGACCGAGGTGAAGGACGGCTGCCCGCTCGACTGCGGCCTGTGCCCGGAGCACAAGCAGCACGCCTGCCTGGGCATCATCGAGGTCAACACCGGCTGCAACCTGGACTGCCCGATCTGCTTCGCCGACTCCGGGCACCAGAGCGACGGCTACTCCATCACCCATGAGCAGTGCGAGCGGATGCTCGACGCCTTCGTCGCCTCCGAGGGCGAGGCGGAGGTGGTGATGTTCTCCGGAGGCGAGCCCACCATCCACAAGCACATCCTCGACTTCATCGACCTCGCCCAGGCCCGGCCGATCAAGAACGTCAACCTCAACACCAACGGCATCCGCCTGGCCACCGACAAGAACTTCGTCGCCGAAATCGGCAAACGCAACCAGGTGCCGGGCCACTCGGTGAACGTCTATCTCCAGTTCGACGGCTTCGACGAGCGCACCCATCTGGAGATCCGGGGCCGGGACCTGCGCACGTTCAAGCAACGGGCCCTGGACAACTGCGCGCAAGTCGGGCTGACCGTCACCCTCGTCGCGGCCATCGAGCGGGGCCTGAACGAGCACGAGCTCGGGGCGATCATCGAGTACGGCATCGACCACCCAGCCGTACGGTCCGTCGCCTTCCAGCCGGTCACCCACTCCGGCCGGCACGTGGAGTTCGACCCGCTGAACCGGCTCACCAACCCGGACGTCATCCGGCTGATCAACGAACAACGGCCCGACTGGTTCCAGAAGGGCGACTTCTTCCCCGTACCGTGCTGCTTCCCCACCTGCCGCTCCATCACCTACCTCCTGGTGGACGGCGAACCGGGCAACCGCACCGTCGTGCCCATCCCGCGGCTGCTGAACGTGGAGGACTACCTCGACTACGTCACCAACCGCGTCATGCCCGACGCCGGCATCCGCGAGGCCCTGGAGAAACTGTGGTCGGCCTCCGCGTTCATGGGGACCGAGACGACCGAGGACAAGCTCCGTGCGACCGCCGAGGCCCTGGACTGCGCGGACGCCTGCGGCATCGACCTGCCCGAGACCGTCAAGCAGCTGAACGACAAGGCGTTCATGATCGTCGTGCAGGACTTCCAGGACCCCTACACCCTCAACGTCAAGCAGCTGATGAAGTGCTGCGTCGAGGAGATCACCCCCGACGGACGCCTGATCCCCTTCTGCGCGTACAACTCCGTCGGCTACCGCGAACAGGTCCGCGAGCAGATGTCCGGTGTCCCCGTCGCCCCGGTCGCCCCGAACGCGCTGCCCCTCGCGGGCCGGCTGACGACGACCCCGTACGGCTCGAAGACCACCCGCACCCAGAGCGAGGAGCGCCGGCCGTGAACCACGAGGAGATCAAGTCCTGCTGCGCGGACGCGTACTCCAAGGACATCGTCGCGCTACTGCTCGGGGACTCCTACCACCCCGGCGGCATCGCCCTGACCCGCCGCCTCGCCGACCGGCTCGCGCTCACTCCCGGCGGGCGGGTCCTCGACGTCGCCTCGGGCCGCGGCACCACCGCGCTCCTGCTCGCCGGCGCTTACGGGGTGCGAGCGGACGGCATCGACTACGCGCCCGCCAACACCGCCCTCGCCCAGGGAGCCGCCGAAGCCGCAGGGCTGGCCGACCGGGCCGCCTTCACCACCGGCGACGCCGAGCACCTGCCCTACGACAACGAGGTCTTCGACGCGGTGGTGTCCGAGTGCGCGCTGTGCACCTTCCCCGACAAGCCCAGGGCCGCAGCCGAAGTCGCCCGCGTCCTGAAACCCGGCGGACGCCTCGGCATCACCGACGTCACCGCCGACACCGACCGCCTCCCGCCCGAACTGCGCGGGCTGACCGCCCGCATCGCCTGCATCGCCGACGCCCGCCCGCTCGACGACTACGCCAAGGTCCTCGCCGCTGCCGGGCTGCGCACCCTCACCACTGAACGCCACGACGAGGCGATGATCCGCATGATCGACCAGGTCCAGGCCCGCCTGGACCTGCTCCGCATCACCGCCCCGGCCCGGCTCGCCGACGCCGGCGTCGACCTGACCGCGGCCCCGGGCATCCTGGACGCGGCCCGCGCCGCCGTCACCGACGGCGTACTCGGCTACGCCCTGCTGACCGCCGTGAAGTCAGCACCCTGACGTACCCGGCGATCTACCGCCGGGTACGTAAGCGCCCTCACATACCTGCATGTGCCCTGCGTCCTAGCGTCAGCGACGAGAACGGAAGTCACCGCAACAGGGAGGACGATCACCATGGCCACCACCGTGCAGGCATCCCCGAAGACAGCCGCGATCCCGATGTACGCGATGTGGGGTGCCGCGGCCGGGCTCGTCGGCGGCATCGGGATGGGCATCTGGATGTCGGTGTCCCGACCGATGATGGACACCGCCATGATCACCATGGTCGCCGGGCTCCTCGGCTCCACCAACGCCTTCGCCGGCTGGCTGATCCACCTCGGGATCGCCACCTTCGCCGGCACCACCTTCGGCGTGGTACTGGGGCAGTTCGCCCAGCGCATCGCCCCCGCCGTCGTCCTCGGCCTCGCCTACGGCGCGGTGTGGTGGACTCTCGGCGCGCTGTGGATCATGCCCGCCAACATGGGCATGCCCGTCTTCGAGTGGAACGACGTCACCGCCTCCAGCCTCGGCGCCCACCTCGTCTTCGGCCTCCTCGCCGGCGCCACCTTCGCGTCCATCGCCCAAACGATGGGCAAGCACACCAGCCCGGCCCGCCGATGAACCGCGAAGCTCCCGCGTCACCACCCGGCCCCACCGCCCCACCGGGTGCGGCGCCACGCCGCATAACCATCGACGGCGCGGCAGTGCCCTACTGTCTGGCCAACAACGCAGAGGCGCTGGCCAGCCCGGCATGGGGCGCCGCACCTCCACCATGGGCCCCGGGACGACGCGAGGAAACGCACCACATGAACCACGCCACATCGGACGACGACGCCGAGCGGACCTGGTGCCTGGCCGAGGTCGACATCTTCTGCGACCTGAACGAAGCGGAGATGGAAGCCATCGCCGCCGCGGCACCAATGAAGACCTACCACGCGGGCGAGATCCTCTACTCGCCCACCCAGCCCTCCGAGGTGCTCTTCATCCTCAAGAAGGGCCGGGTCCGCGTCTTCAGGGTCTCCGCCGACGGCCGCGCGCTGACGACCGCGATCATCTCTCCGGGCACCATCTTCGGCGAGATGGTCCTGCTCGGGCAGCACATGTACGACAACTACGCCGAAGCCCTCGACGACACCGTCGTCTGCGTCATGAGCCGCACGGACGTCCACAAGTTCCTGCTCTCGGACGCCCGGATCGCCGCCCGGATCACCGCGATCCTCGGCCGCCGACTCGCCGACCTCGAACAGCGGCTGTCCGACAGCGTCTTCAAGACCGTCGCCCAGCGCATCGCCACCACGCTGACCACCCTCACCAGTGCCCAGCCCCCGGCCGGACCCCTGCGGCCGGTCGGACGCCACCCGCAGATCGCTCTGACCCACGAACAGCTCGCCGCGCTCGCCGGCACCTCCCGCGAGACCTGCACCAAGGTCCTGCGCGACTACGCCGACCACGGCCTGCTCCGCCTGGCCCGCGGACGCATCACCGTCCTCGACCCCGAACGGCTCAAGGACGCCGCGGGCTGACGTCACCGAACCGTAAGCAGCGATCCGCTGCCCGCCCGAGCTCCCAGCAACTACTTTCGCCACCACCACCGACCCACAGGAGTCCTCGTTGCGCGCCCGCACCCTCCTCCCGGCCACCCTGGCCGCTGCCCTCCTCACCCTCACGGCATGCGGATCCGGCGAAGGCTCCACGTCCGGCAGCGGCGCGGGTGCTGCCCCCACGTCGGAGGCGTCATCCCCCGCTCAGCCGGCGGCCTCGAACGGCAGCGGGGCGGAGGGGGCGCAGGTGCCGAAGGTGCTGAACTTCTCCGCAACCACCGTGGACGGCAAGCCGTTCGACGCGAAGATGCTCGCGGGCAAGCCGACGGTGCTGTGGTTCTGGGCGCCGTGGTGCCCCACCTGCAAGGGGCAGGCAGCCGAGACCGCGAAGGTCGCCGCCGACAACGCGGGCAAGGTGAACGTCGTCGGCGTCGCCGGCCTCGACAAGAACGCCGCCATGCGCGACTTCGTCGCCGACACGGGCACCGGCTCCTTCCCCCACGTGTCCGACGAGAACGGTGAGGTGTGGAAGCGGTTCGAGGTCACCCAGCAGAGCCACTACGTGATCCTCGACAAGACCGGCAAGACCGTCTACGAAGGCGTCCTGCCTGGCGGCAAGGGGCTCGCCGACAAGGTCGCCGGACTCACCGGCTGAGCACGACACCGCCATGGCCGACCTCCCCCTCGCACTCGCGCTCGGCGCCGGCATGCTCGCCGCCGTCAACCCGTGCGGCTTCGCCCTGCTCCCCGCCTACCTCTCCCTGCTCGTCCTCGGCGACGACACCCCCAGCCGCACCGTCGCCGTCGGCCGTGCCCTGGCCGCCACCACCGCCATGACCGCCGGTTTCGCTGCCCTCTTCGCCGTCTTCGGCCTCGCCATCCAGCCCGTCGCCGGGCAGGTCCAGCAGCACCTGCCCTGGTTCACCATCGCCTTCGGCCTGCTGCTAGCCGCCGCCGGAGCCTGGCTGCTCGCGGGCCGGCAACTGCCCAGCATGGCCCCGAAACTCCGGCGCGCACCGAAGGTGACCCGTTCCCTGCCTTCCATGGCGCTGTTCGGCGCGGCGTACGCCACCGCCTCCCTCGGCTGCACCATCGCCCCGTTCCTCGCCATCGTCGTCTCCGCCTTCCGCAGCGGCTCCACCGGCGAAGGCATCGCCCTGTTCGCCGCCTACGCCGCCGGGATGGGCCTGATCGTCGGCGCCGCGTCCCTGACCGTCGCCCTCACCCGCACCACCGCCGTCACTCGCCTGCGCCGCCTCGGCGCGATCGCCCCCCGGCTCGGCGGCGGCCTGCTCCTCCTGGTCGGCGCCTACGTCGCCTACTACGGCTGGTACGAGATACGCGCCCTGCGCAACCCCACCACCACCGACCCCGTCATCGACACGGCGGCCAGCATCCAGCGAACCGTTGCCGACACCCTGGACACCGCGGGACCCGCCGCGATCGCCGCAATCTTCGCGCTCCTGCTGCTCGCCACACTTGTCATCCGGCGACGCAAGCGCACGAGCCGGCACACCGGCTTCCAACCATGATCAAAGGCCCCGGACACGAGGAGGATCTCCTCCCTCCCTGCCGCAGAGGCCATGCTGGCGACCCTCATGCCGGACGTGCTGGGAAAACCAGATCCAGTCGCCTCTGACCGGCCCGGCTCCTCCCGTCTCGGCTCCGGCTGCCGGACCGTCATGCGGGTGGCAGGCGCGTTGACCGACTCCGGCGGTACGCACGCCACCGGCGGCGCAGCCAGTCGCCGGCCTCTCCCACCGCGACCAGCAGCACCGCCGATGCCGCGCACCGCGCAAGGTCCGTGGGCTGGTCTGCGGCCCGGCTCCCCAGCCACAGCAGCAGCGTGAGCCCACCCCACCACAGGACGACGGAGGCGATCGCGCGCCGTCGGCGCGTCGCCCCGCTCACCCGGTGGCCCTCAAGGCCCGGTGCGCCGCGACGGCCGCAACCAACGATCCCGTGACGGCCAGGACTCCGGCGACGGTGGTCGCGGCCATGATGAGCCCGGGTGAGGCGCCGGCCAGCCGCGGCACCGCGTTGAGCGGCGCGGCCATGTAGAGGGCCAGCAGGGCCCACCCGCGCGGGCGCATCGGGGCGAGCCGGGAGTGCAGGCGTTGCGGCACGCGCCCGGTGATCAGGGCCAGCGCGGCCGGGAGCAGGGTGAGGGAGCAGACGGCAAGTCCGGTCCAGTGCCAGATCACGGGCGTCGTGGTCTTCCTGTGCGGGTGGTTCAGCGGCGGGTGGCGGCGGTCATGACGAGTCCGGTGGTCAGGGCGGCAAGCCCGGTGACCAGGACGGGCAGGCCAGGGCCGGGCAGGACGTACATGGCCGCCCCTGACAGGGACAGCACCGCTCCTGCAGTCGCCAGGACGGTCCCGATGCGGTGTTCGGACACGCTGCTTCTTCCCTTCGGATCGGGTGAACTCGAACGGTGGTCAGGGGCGGCGGGTGCCGTTAGGGTCCCGAGACTGCCATCAGCCTCCCGCCGTGGGGCAGGAGGCCGGTGACTGCTGGACTCGGTGGCGGTCAGTGGCTGGCGGCGAGTTCGCCGCTGAGCTTGCCGTGCAGGTGGGCACTGGGGTCGTTCAGGCCGGTGATCTCCACGGTCTTGCCGCGCTGGGCGTATTTGGTCTCGATGGCGTCGAGGGCGGCGACGGAGGAGGCGTCCCAGATGTGTGCGGCAGACAGGTCGATGACGACCTTGTCCGGATCGCCCGCGTAGTCGAACTGGCCCACCAGGTCGTTGGAGGAGGCGAAGAACAGCTCGCCGGTGACCCGGTACACGACTGTCATGCCGTCGGGGTCGACCACGGCGGTGACTTCGGCGAGGTGGGCGACGCGCTTGGCGAAGATGACCATGGCCGTGATCGAGCCGGCGACGACGCCGACGGCAAGGTTGTGGGTGGCCACGACACACGCGACGGTGATCACCATGACGGCGATCTCGCCTGCGGGCATCCGCTTGAGCGTCTTGGGCTGGATCGAGTGCCAGTCGAAGGTCGCGAACGACACCATGATCATGACGGCGACCAGGGCGGCCATGGGGATGTCGGAGACGACCGGGCCGAACACGATGCACAGCACCATCAGGAAGACGCCCGCCAGGAAGGTCGACAGGCGGGTGCGGGCGCCGGAGACCTTCACGTTGATCATCGTCTGGCCGATCATGGCGCAGCCGCCCATGCCGCCGAAGAAGCCAGTGACGATGTTGGCGATGCCCTGGCCGATGGACTCGCGGGTCTTGTTCGAGTGGGTGTCGGTGATGTCGTCGACCAGCTTCGCGGTCATCAGCGACTCCATCAGGCCGACCAGCGCCATCGCGAACGCGTACGGGGCGATCGTCGTGAGGGTGTCCATCGTGAACGGCACGTCGGGCAGACCCGGCACGGGCAGGGAGGACGGCAGGGCGCCCTTGTCGCCCACCGTCGGTACCGCGATGGCCGCACCGACGGTGATGACGGTCAGGATGACGATGGACACGAGCGGGGCGGGGATCACCGTGGTGATCTTCGGGAAGAACACCATCAGCGCCAGACCGCCGATGATCAGCGGATACACCGCCCAGGGCACGTCGGTCATCTCGGGGACCTGGGCCATGAAGATCAGGATGGCGAGGGCGTTGACGAAACCGACCATCACGCTGCGGGGGATGAACCGCATCAGCTTCGCCACCCCGAGTGCGCCCAGGATGACCTGGAAGACGCCGGCCAGGATGACCGCGGCAACCAGGTATCCCAGGCCGTGCTCTCGGTTGAGCGGGGCGACGACGAGGGCGATGGCCCCAGTGGCGGCAGAGATCATCGCTCGGCGTCCGCCGACGACGGAGATGACGACGGCCATGGTGAAGGAGGCGAACAGACCGACCGCAGGATCGACGCCGGCGATGATCGAGAAGGAGATCGCCTCGGGGATCAGCGCCAGGGCGACGACCAGGCCCGCGAGGACCTCGGTGCGCCAGACCTTCGGATCGGTCAGCCAGTCGGGCTTCAGGCCGCGCAGGCGCGCGGCCTGGGAAACAGCGGTAGCGGAAGACAAGAGTTCAGGAACCTGTCGTGCTCGGGCACACCCTGCGGCAGCCAGGGGCGTGCGGGAGGACGCGGAGGGGCCGGGCCGGCACCCCGCGGACGGCCCCGTCAGCGCGGAGCCGGAAGACCAGAGGGAACGGAGCAGGCAGGCGCGAGGTCGCCAGGCTCACATTCGGGGGCGAAGCGTCACGGCGGGCAGGCGGCGGCGCCGGGCGTCATGGGCTCGCGCACGCGTCTCTCCTGCAAGAATCAGAACTTCGCCGGGGGCGGCATCGGCCCCGACACGACAACTGGTGGAGCAGCGGTGCGCCGCTCCACCATCAGCAACTCTACCCTAACGTTAGAGTAGGCATTGGCGGGTCCCGGCCGGGGCGACCGCTGTGACGGATAAGGCCAGGAGCGGGGACGTGGACGGCAAGCACATGCAGATCGGCGAGGTCGCCGCGCGCACCGAGCTGTCCCTGCGCACCATCCGGCACTACGAGGAGACCGGGTTGGTCGTCCCCTCCGCACGCTCTCAGGGGGGCTTCCGCCTCTACACCGAGAATGACGTCGCCCGCCTCATGGTCATCCGCCGGATGAAGCCGCTCGGCTTCACCCTGGACCAGATGCGCGACCTGCTGGACGCCACCGACCGCCTCGACGCCGGCGGTGAGCCCGGCCCGGACGAGCGCGAGGCGCTTCTGGAACGCGTGCGCGAGTACGAGAAGGCCGCAGCCGAGCAGGTAGAGAAGCTGCGGATCCAACTCGCCCGCGCCGAGGACTTCGCCGCCACGCTCCGCGCACGGCTGCCCGAGAGCCAGTCGGCCCGTACCTGATCGCCGGGCGCCGACAGAACCCGCCCTTGCCCCTGCCTTCGGTCTCGACGGCGGAGTCCAGCCACGGCAGCCCCCTCCGAAGCCGCACGTGGGCACCGCGAAGAAGCGGCTCAGGGGTGGCACAGGCGCATTTGCGGCAAGGTGTGCGCTCCCGCAGCTTTTTGCCATTCACTCCCAGGACTCCTGTCTCGCGAGTCCAGGAGCATTTCCGCAGGTGAGCGCCACCTAGGCTGCTGCAGCTCGTAGGGTTCGAGCCACTGCGGCGCGGACGGCAGAGCAGCTGAGGAGCCTGTCCGTCGAGGTCAGCAGCTCAGGCTCCGAGACCCGCGGGCCGGGAGGCCGAGTGACACACGTGGCTTGATGGCGGTCTGGCCAAGGTCAGCACCGTGATGATCCATCAATTCCTGTCAGTGGCCGCTGCTACACCAATCTGAGGGACGAGCCGCGCCAGTGGCTCACCGACGGGAGGGAACAGCATGCCGAACATTCCGGACGGGTTCCATTACGTGCACGGACACATCCGCCGTAACCCGAAGCCGCGCAGCGCGAAGCGGATGAGCGGCTGGATGATCGCCGGCCTACTGGCCGGCGTCTGGTTATGGGGGCAGGTGTTCGGGTTCGGCGAGGCGGCCTCCACGACGCCGCCCGCAGCTCCGCAGCCCGCCGCCTCCACTCCGGCCAGCCGCTGATGACGCGCAAGCGGTGGCAGGTGCGCCGCCCGCGCGGCGCCGCAGAGACCATCTCGGCGCTGGTCGTGGCCCTGGCCGTCGTAGTGCTGGCCATCCGGATGGCCGCTGCGACCGCCGCAGCGCTCGAGGACGTGTGGCCGTTCGTAGTGGCCGTCGCCCTCCTGGCGTCCGCTCTTGGGGCCTGCCGGATCGTGGGCATCGCGTCGGCACCGACGCGATGCCGAACGGCTGGCCACGTTGCGGATCGCCCTGGCCGAGCTTGACTCCATGGACGACCGGCAGTTCGAGCACGCGTTACGAGACCTCCTGGTCCGCGACGGCTGGCCGGCCCGCCGCGTGGGCGGTGGCGGTGACCAGGCCGCCGACGTCATGGGCGACCATCGCCACCGATGTCGCATCGTCGTACAGGCCAAGCACACTCGCGTCGGCGGGAAGGTGGGGTCGTCGGTGATGTACGCAGTGAAAGGGACCGCCGGCCCGGCCCATAAAGCCGATCACGCAGTCGTCGTCACCAACGGGTCCTTCACCCGCGACGCCAAGGCGTGGGGCGACCGGCACGGTGTCCATTGGGTCGACGGGGAAAAGCTCCGGCGCTGGGCCGAAAGCGGCGCCGCCCTGCATGAACTCCTCGGGTTACCCCCGCGCTCCCGCGCGAGCCGATTCAAGCGCGCGGCCTGACCAACCGGCTCACTGACCGCCGTCCGACACATCTGGGGGTGTGGTGTTCGACGAAGACGGGTCACTCGACCCAACGTTGAAGTTCCTGCTGTACGCGGTCCTCGCGCTGGCCGTCGGCAAGATGCTGTGGCAGTGGCTCACCGAAGACGTCAGCCGGTGGATCACCGTAGACCTGTGGAACCTGATCGCAGATCACCCGTGGTGGTCCGGGCTGATCGCGGTCGGTGCACTGGCCGTGCTCCTACTGGCCGGCAAGCTCCTGTCGTTCTTCTTCGGCACCCACAACTACGTCGGCCCGGACGACGCGTTCGTCGCACCATCAGACGGTGATCCCGACCCGGACGTGCTGACTTTCAAGATGAAGCAGCTCTCCTCGATGAGCGCCACGGGGTTCGAGCAGGCATGCACCGATCTCCTCGCCCGTGACGGGTTCCTGGGTCCCCGCCGGGTCGGCGGCGCCGGTGACCTCGGAGTCGACGTCACCGCCAACGACCAGGAAGGCCGCCTGCTGATCATCCAGTGCAAGCAGTACGCCAACCCGGTCGGGTCAGGCCACGTGCAGAAGTTCAACGGCACAGCCCGCCCGCACCATGGAGCCGACCTCCCGATCATGATCGCCCTCAATGGCTTCACCGAACCGGTCATCAAGTTCGCCCAGCACCACCAGCTCTTCCTCATGGGCCGTTCCGAGCTGAAGGAATGGGCCCACGGCCAGCATCTGTACGACGTCCTCGGCATCCAGAGCACAACGCAGTGACTGCTGGTCCAGCAAGCTGGAAGGCTTGGCCATCCACCCCAGCGGTAGTGTGTCCTTCCTCATAGGACCGGACAGGGATGGCAACACGATGCGCTACCGCAACCCGACACGTCCGACGTCGTCGACCGCCGAGTAAAGCGACACGGCCTGCGGGGGACACGGTCTCTGCGGAGACAAACCTGCTCACCGGCCTGTCCTGATGACGTAGTACACGCGCGCCCCGGCTGGACTCACGAAAACCCACCCACGAGACTGATCCCCAACCACATCGAAGACCTTTCGGACACTCGACGGGGCGGGGGCCAGGTGCCGGAACCACGGCGGATCGCGGGACGCTGCGAGCTGCTGGAGCAGTTCAGCCACGGCGGCATGGGGGACGTGTGGCGCGGCTACGACGCCGTACTGGACCGGCCGGTCGCCGTGAAGCTCATCCGCCCGCAGGCCGTCACGTCACCGCACCTGGCGCAAGAACTTGAGAAGCGGTTCAAACGCGAGGCACGGATCACCGCGCGGATCCAGCACCCGGGCGTGCCGCAGGTGTACGACGCCGATCTGGACGAGTCGTACGAGCAGCTGTTCCTGGTGATGGAGCTGGTCGACGGCGTGCCGCTGACCGCGTACGTGCACCCGGACCAGCCCCTGCCCCTCAACTGGGCGGTGGCGGTGGCCGCGCAGGTCGCGACCGTGCTGTCGTACGCGCACGACGTGCCCGTCGTCCACCGTGACCTGAAGCCGGGCAACATCCTCGTCGCTCGCGACGGCACGGTGAAGGTGCTGGACTTCGGCATCGCGGCGATCCTGCGGACGGACGTCACCAAGCTGACCGTGACGGGCAGTCCGATCGGGACGCACCAGTACATGGCGCCGGAACAGGTGCGTGGCGGACGGGTCACGCCGCGCACCGATCTGTACGCGCTGGGCTGCGTGCTGCACGAACTGCTCTGCGGACGGCCGCTGTTCGGCGGGGACAGCGAGTGGCAGCTGATGATGCAGCACGTCAACGCGGCACCGACGCCGCTGCGGCAGCTGCGTGCCGACGTACCGGCGGCGCTGGAGGAACTCGTCCTGCACCTGCTCCGCAAGGCGCCCGAGGCGCGTCCGGCGGACGTGCAGGAGGTGTACGAGCGGTTGCGGCCGTTCCTGCCGGTGACCGGCGAGGAGTCCGTACCGGAGGAGGCGGGGCCCGCCGGGGTGCCGGATCCGACCGGGATCTTCCGCCGCCCCTATGCGCCCCGCTCGCGCGCCGGTTCCGCGAGCGCGCGGCCCGCCGCATCCCCCGCCGGGCCGGACGCACCACCTGCCGTCCCCGCGGCCGAGCGGGAGGCACTGAGGGAGCAGATCCTCGACGTGCACGCCCACTACCGCGCCCTGCTGGAGGAGGAGCGGTACGCGCAGGCCGCCGAGGTGGCGGGCGAGATGATCGAGCCGGCCGCGCGTGCTCTCGGCTCGGAGAGCAAGGCGGTCCTCGGGCTGCGGATGCGCCGGGCGGTCAGCCGTCAGCTGGCGGGTGACCACCGGGCCGCGCTGCCGGAGTTCGAGGCGCTCGCCGACGCCTACGCGCGCGTGAGCGGCCCGAGCAGCGAGGAGGCGCTGGACAGCCGGGCGCAGGCGGCCCGCTGCCGCGGGGAACTGGGGCAGGTGACCGAGGCGCTGGCGGGGCTGCACCACGTCCTCGATGCCGTCCGTTCCGTCGACGGCGACGTGAGCGAGAACGCCGTGGAACTGCGCCGCGACATCGGCATGCTGCTGCTCGCGCAGGGGCGGGCGGCGGACGCCTTCGACGTCCTGGACCCGCTGCACGCGGATCTGTGTCTGGTGTTCGGCCCTGACGACGAACTTACCACCGAGGTGGCCGAGACCCTGGCCGTGATCCGGCTGGATCTCGACGGTGACGTCCCGCCTTCCTCGCCCTGACCTGCTTGTTCGCCCGCACCGACGCCCGACCGGACACTAGGATCCACGCATGCCGCAGCTCGCCTTCGACATCGGCTTCTTCGCCGAACTCCCCAAGCTCCAGCCGCCGGTCAGGAAGGGCGTTCTCGACGCCTGGGAGAAGTTCAACCGGCTCACTCTCGATCAGCTCTTCAAGGACCCGGGGCTGAAGCTGGAGAGCCTGACGAACGCGAAGGACAAGCAGATACGGACCATCCGCATCGACCAGTTCTGGCGCGGTGTGGTTCTGGCCCCGCCCTCCGGGGACACCTTCGTCCTGTTGCGGGTCATGCAGCACGACAAGGCCATCGCGTGGGCGAAGAAGCAGAAGTCCAGCATCAACGAGGTGACCCGGGCCGTCGAGATCCGGGACGCGGCGACCCTGGACGAGATCACGCCGGCGTACGAGCGGGTGGCTCAGGCCTCGCCGAAGGAGCGGCTCTTCGCGAAGTTCTCCGACGGGGACTTGAAGGCGCTCGGCATCGACGACGAGACGCTACGACAGGCCCGGTCGCTGGTCGACCAGGAACAACTGGAGGTCTTCGCACCACTGCTGCCCCAGGACCAGCGGGAGGTACTGCAGTACCTCGCCGCGGGCTGCACGGTGGAGGAGGTCTGGCAGGACATCGTGGCGCCCGCGCTGCAGGCGTCGGCGCAGCCCGTGGACAGGCAGGACTACGAGACTGCGATCCGGCACAGTCGGGCGCGCATCGCGTTGGTCACGGCCTCCGAGGAACTGCAGGACATCCTGGAGAAGCCCTTCGCGGCCTGGCGGGTCTTCCTGCATCCCTGTCAGCGCAAGGTGGCCTACCGGGCGTCGTACTCGGGTCCCGCGCAGGTCACGGGCGGGCCTGGCACCGGCAAGACCGTCGTCGCCCTGCATCGGGTCAAGCACCTGCTCGGGCACCTGCGCGACGGCGACCGCATCCTCCTCACCACCTACACCAACGCCCTCGTCTACGCGCTCCGTTCGGGACTGGAGTCCCTGGTGGAGGACCCGGAGCTGCGCGAGCGGGTGCACATCTCGACGGTGGACGGCTTCGCGAGCCGGGTCGTCGCCGAGGCGCCGGGCGCGGTGGCCCTGCGGCCGCTGATGAACAACGAGGAGGAGAGCCGCTGGGCGAAGGCCGCCAAGGCGACGGGCTTCACCGGCAGCGCGCAGTTCCTGGCGCAGGAGTACCGGCACGTCATCCTCGCCCAGGACATCAGGGCCCTGGCCGAGTACGAGGCGGCGGACCGGCGTGGCCGCGGGAGCCAGCTGCCCCAGGCCGAGCGGCCCCTGGTGTGGGAAACGGTGGAGCGGTTCACGGCCGGACTGGCAGAGGACGGGGTACGCACCTGGCTGCAAACGTGCTCGGAGGCGGCCCGGCTCCTGGAGGAGAAGGGCCCGGAGTACCGGCATGTCGTGGTGGACGAGGCGCAGGACCTGCACCCGGCGCAGTGGCGTCTGCTGCGCGCGGCCGTTCCCGCCCGCCCGGACGACCTGTTCATCGCGGGCGACCCGCATCAGCGCATCTACGACTCGAAGGTGTCCCTGAAGTCGCTCGGGATCAAAGTGACCGGGCGGTCGGTGAAGCTCCGCAAGAACTACCGCAGCACCCAGGAAATCCTGCGCTGGTCCACGGCGCTGCTCGTCGGCCGCCCCATCGCCCAGCTGGAGGACGAGAACCGCAACGACACCCTGCTCGGATACCGCTCCGCCCTCCACGGCGACGGCCCCGCCGTGCACGCCGCGGCGACCGAGGAGGCCGAACTGGACGCGCTCGTCACCCAGGTACGGGCGTGGATGGACGCGGGCGTCGGCGCCGGGGAGATCGGGGTCAGCACCCGGTTCAACAAGACGTGCGCGAAGGCGGTGGCGCATCTGAAGGCCCTCGGCGTCCCCGCCACACCGCTGCGTGCCGCGGACGCCGAGGGCGAAGCGACGACCGTGCGGGTCGGGACCATGCACTCGTTCAAGGGGCTCGAGTTCCGTTGCGTCGCCGTCATCGGCGTCACCGAGGAGGCACTGCCGTTCCCCAAAGCGGTGACGCCGCCCGACGTGGACCCCAAACAGCACGAGACGGACATGATGGCCGAACGCTGCCTGCTGTTCGTGGCCTGCACCAGGGCGCGCGACAGCCTCTATGTCTCCTGGTCCGGCAAGCGCAGCCCGTTCCTGGTGGAGGCGGGCGTCAACGAAGCGTCTGCGTAATCAAGACCACCCTCGCCGCATCATCCAGCCAGGGACAGTGCCCCGCCCCCGACTGCACCACCACCTACGCCTCCGGAAGCAGCCCTGGTGATCAATTACGCCGCCGAGGCGGACGGCGACGAGCAGTAGCGCCCAGAGCCGGATCACAAGCCGACTCCTGGGAGCGGATGACACGATCGTCAGGGATATGCCCCGAATGTCTCGATCTCACAGCGCTCTGCGCCACTCTTGCCGATCCTGGCATCACTGGTGATCATCGGCACGCCCAGGCTCTCAGCCAGGGCCGTGCTGGGCGTCGTAGGCGGACAGGTTGCTCGACAGGCCCTTGATGCGCTCCCGGAGGATCAACGTCTCATGCCGGTCGATCGCCAGGTCGCGGTACATCGCCAGGGCCTTGCGCAGCTGCTTTTCGTTCAGCTCGGGTGCCCCGACGCGACCGTCGGGGACATGAACGGCCGCATCCTGGAGGGAGAGGAGGCGTGATGCGGACCAGCGACGAGATCTATCACCAGGTCCTCTGGGACCCGCGCTTCGACCCGACCCGTTTCGTGCTGGGGATCAGCCAGCGCGGGGACGCCCCCAAGCGCATCCCGCTGCCTTCCTTCGTGCCCGGAGGCGACATCCCCTGGCACAGGGTGGTGTTCATCGAGGCAGACGGTGAGGTGGTCTGGGACCGGGCCACGGGTGTGGACTGCATAGACACGTCGGACGCCGGCCGAGTGCGGGGTGATGCGCTCCCCCCGGAGCACCGGCGCGAATCAGACCATTTCAGTGTGGAAGCGGACCCAAGGCCCGGCAGGAGCGAGCCCGCCGGCGTCCTGGACGTATCCCCGACGGCCCGCACGGCGGTGGCCTGGATTCCGCCCGCGGAGCTGTGGCCGCCGATCCAGGACATCCGTCGAGATCACGATCCGCAGATCCGCCGCTGGCCGCCGCACGTCAATCTGCTCTTCGGCTTCGTGCCCGAGTCCGACTTCGAGCAGGCGGCCCCACTGCTGGCCGCGGCGGCGACCGAGACTCCGGTCTTCACGGCCAGGCTGGACGGGGTGCGCACCTTCCGGCACCGGGCGTACTTCACCGTGTGGCTGGACCCTGCGGCGGCCGGGGCGACGCCGTGGGCGGGTATGTACCGCGCTCTGCTGCAACGGTTCCCACGCTGTCGTGCCCGCGCCAAGGGCTTCACACCGCATCTGTCCCTGGGCCGGGCCCGGGATGCGCAGCGGGTCGCCGCCGACTGTGCCGCGCGGCTCGACCCCATGACGGCGACGGTCTGGGAGCTCGTCCTGCTCTCGCGCAGGGGCGACGGGCCGATGCGGCCGCGGGCAACGGTCGCTCTCGGCACGGGCGAGATGCGCCGGCTGCCCGACCCAGGCCCCGGTGCGCCGGGCGCCGAGGACACGGCCTGGCTCTCCGTGATCACCGACAGGTGAGGCAAAGGGCCGCCTGAGTGGCGCCCCCGCCCGCGTCGTACGGGAGGGCCGCCGTCGACTCGGACCGTTCACGTGCATCGCGGGCAAGAACAGCACCGGCAAGCCCAACGTGTTCGACGCGCCCCGAAGCCACCTCCACATGACTCCCTCGGGAAAGCCGGTGGGCCGTTGACCCTGGTCGGTCTCGATGACGCGGCCGGCCAGCATCATCGCCTGCAGCAGCACCCTGCCGACCGGCTCGGCACGTGACACCCAGGACGTCTCAAACGAGGTCTTGGTACAACGAACGCCGGCGCCCGGCGGCGCTATCCGGTGTCTCTGTGTCCTTCACGGGTACGGGGTGCGTACCTGGCGGCGGTGTGCCGTTGCCGTGGCCAGGATGTGGATCAGGCGGGCCAATGAGAGTGCGCCCACCGGATCATCCGCATACCTCGGTACTTGCACCGGGCCGACCTCGTCCAGGAACACGTCCTCGCGTGCCAGGACAAACGCCATCGTGAGCAGGGCCGCGCGCCCGTTGCCGTCGTCGAACGGGTGAAAGAAGCACACATCCAGGTAGGCGCGGGCGGCGCGGGCGGGAAGAGGGACGTCCGTACCGGCGGCCTTGGCCTGCGCCAGGCATTCCTCGAACCGCTCACGGGTACCGGCATGCAGGCCGTACCGTTCGCGTCCCCCCTTGGAGAAGGCAGGGAGAGTCCGGAACGAGACGTCCGGACGGCCGAGGACCAGCTTCTGCCACCCGGCCATGAGATCGAAGCCGAGGGAGCGCTTGGCCACGGCGTCCTCCCGGACCGATCGCCAAGCTGCCCGCAAGCGTTCTCCACGTGCCGTATCACCCGGCTCGTCGCGAGCGCCTGCGGCCACGTCGATCCCGTCGCACCGGCCCCGGATGGGGCCGACCAGTTCCTCGGACGCCTGCTCCCACGCGATCTGCGAGCGTACCCCGAGCCAGTTCTGGAGATCGTCACGCACCGCGCTTTCCCATGCTCTCCCTGGCACGGCTGACCGCCTCCTCATCGGGGGCGACCCAGCTCTCGAACGCGGAGTCCACCACTTCGTCCGCCAAGTCCTCCGCTTCCCCGGCGGACATGCCGGTCGACTCCAGGTACCACGCGAGCGCCTGCGCGCACGCACCACGCCACAGTTCACCGGCCCCGGTGCGCTCGACGACAAGCGTCACGAGAGGCGCGACAGCACGCTCGCGCAGCCGCCGTACCTCTTCCTCGTCGGTGTCCGGACCCGGAGCGAACTGCGCGAAGAAGGCGGCGAGTTCCTCCAGCCACGCGCGCCATTGGAGCAGTGCGCTGGTGTACCGCTGCGCCTGCTGCTCCAGGTCGTGGGCGCCGAGACCGCTGACTGGAAGATCTCTGATGATCGCCCCGGAATAGGGGGATTCCTCCACCGCGTGGTACCAACCGAAGGCCCAGGAGCCGTAGTACTCGGCAAGGCCGCTGGCAATCGAATTGGTTGACCACAGCCCCCGTGGTCGTCCCGACTCGGGGTCCTGCGAGGACACCACGTCACGCACCACATCGAGTGCCTTGGCGGGATTGAACGGATGGGTGGTGGGGTCGACGTCCTGCCACGTCATCGACGTGGGGTACCAATCGGAACTGATGGCTACTCCTGGCATCGGTGCGTCTGCGTTTTGTCGACGAAGACCTCGCTGGCCTCCCCTCGCCCTGTCAGGAGGACGGCACGACCGGCACGACCCGGTCGGGGAGGTCCTCCAGATTGCTGGAACGCCACCTCCCAGCGCAAACGCGAGCAGCCGTGGTGGACGCGGACTCCCCGATCCGCGCCCACCACGGGGTCGTACGGCCCGTCGGGCCCTTAGGCGGCCTTGCGTACCCGGCCCCGGTGATCGCGGACGATCTCCGCGTACCGGTGGCCGGAACCCTTGATCGTGCGGACCTGGGTGGCGTAGTCGACATGGACCAGCCCGAACCGCTTGGCGTAGCCGTACGCCCACTCGAAGTTGTCCAGCAGCGACCAGGCGAAGTACCCCGCCAGCGGGGCGCCCTTGCGGGCCGCCGACGCGCACGCCGCCAGGTGCTGTTCCAGATAGGCCTGGCGCTCCGGGTCGTCGATCGTCCCGTCCGGGCGGACGACGTCCGGATAGGCGGAGCCGTTCTCCGTGACGTACAGCTTGCGCACGCCGTATTCGGAGGTCAGGCGCAGCAGCAGCGCCTCGATGCCGCTCGCGTCGACCTCCCAGTCCATGCCGGTGCGCGGGACGCCGGGGCGGCGGACGGTGCGGACGTGCGGGGCCGGGGCGGTGGGGTCGTCGGCGACCGTCTGCGGGAAGTAGTAGTTCAGGCCGAACCAGTCCAGCTCGCCCCCGATGACCGCCAGGTCGCCCGGCTGCTCCGGGAGGTCGACGCCGTACACCTCGCGCATGTCCGCCGGGAAGCCGCGGCCGTGCACCGGGTCCAGCCACCAGCGGTTGGTGTGGCCGTCCATACGGCGGGCCGCCGCCACGTCCTCCGCGCGGTCCGACGCGGCGTGGATCGTCGAGAGGTTGTTGACGATGCCGACCTGCGCGCCCGCACTGGCCGCGCGGATCGCCTGCGCAGCGAGCCCGTGGCCCAGCAGCAGGTGGTACGAGGCCCGGACGGCGGCCGTCAGGTCGGTGAGGCCGGGGGCCATCTTGCCTTCCAGGTGGCCGATCCACGCCGAGCACAGGGGCTCGTTGAGGGTGGCCCAGTGGCTGACGCGGTCGCCCAGGCGTTCCGCGACGATGGAGGCGTACGCCGCGAAGTGTTCGGCGGTGGTCCGCTCGGGCCAGCCGCCCCGGTCCTGGAGCGCCTGCGGCAGGTCCCAGTGGTAGAGGGTGACGGAGGGGGTGATGCCCGCCGCGAGCAGACCGTCGATCAGCTCGTCGTAGAAGTCGAGGCCTTTGGGGTTCGCCGGGCCGTCCCCGCCCGGTACGACCCTCGGCCATGCGATCGACAACCGGTAGGCGTTCGTGCCCAGTTGGCGCATCAGGTCGATGTCCTCGCGCCAGCGGTGGTAGTGGTCGCAGGCGACGTCGCCGTGGTCGTCGTTGTCGATCTTGCCGGGGGTGTGCGCGAAGGTGTCCCAGATCGACGGTGCACGGCCGTCCTCCGCCACGGCTCCCTCGATCTGGTACGCCGCTGTGGCGGTGCCCCACAGGAAGTCGTGCGGGAGTGCGGCGAGGTCGATGCGTTCGGACACGGAAGTCCCTTCGAAGGTGTCGGTCACTTGACGGCACCCGCCGTCAGTCCGGTGACGAGATAGCGCTGCAGGAGCAGGAAGCCGGCGACCACGGGCACGCTGACGACCAGCGAGGCGGCCATGATCTGGTTCCAGTACACGTCGTTGAGCGTGGAGTAGCCCTGGAGGCCGACGGCGAGGGTGCGGGTGGTGTCGTTGGTCATCACGGAGGCGAACAGCACTTCACCCCAAGCCGTCATGAAGGCGTAGACGGCGACCGCGACGATCCCGGGGATCGCGGCCGGTACGACGACGCGGAACAGTGCGCCGAGCGGACCGCAGCCGTCCACCAGCGCCGCCTCGTCCAGATCCCGTGGCACCGACTCGAAGTAGCCGATCAGCATCCAGATCGAGAACGGCAGCGAGAAGGTCAGATACGTCAGGATCAGGCCGCCGCGCGAGCCGAACAGGGCGATCCCGGTGGCGTTGCCGATGTTGACGTAGAGGAGGAACAGCGGGAGGAGGAAGAGGATGCCGGGGAACATCTGCGTCGACAGCACGGTGACCGTGAAGACGCGCTTGCCACGGAAGTCGTAGCGGCTGACGGCGTAGGCGGAGAAGACCGCGATCACCACCGAGCAGATCGTCGCCGCGCCCGCGACGACGAGGGAGTTGACGAAGTACTTCGCCAGCGGGACCGTCGACCAGATGTCGATGTACGGGCGGATCGTCAGCTCGCTCGGCAGCCAGTGGAACTCGCCCGTGACGTCCGCCAGCGGCTTCAGCGAGCTGGAGATCATCACGTACACCGGCACCAGCACGAACCCGGTGAGCAGGGTGAGGAAGATCCGCCGGGACCACAGGAAGGAACGCGGCGGGGCCATCGGGGACCTGGTCATGCGGCACCCTTCCGTCCGCGCGAGGTGAGCAGCAGGTATCCGCCCGTCACGACCAGCAGGAAGAGCAGCAGCAGGACGGACATCGCCGAGCCGGTGCCGAAGTTCCAGGTCACGAAGGACGCCTGGTAGATGTGCACGGAGATGAGGTCGGCGGCCTCGGGAGCGCCCTGGCCGAACAGGACGTACGGCGTGTTGAAGTCGTTGAAGGTCCACAGGAACAGGACCAGGACCAGCACCTGGTTGACCGGCCGCAGCGACGGCAGGGTGATGCGGCGCAGCTGCTGCCACAGGCCGGCGCCGTCGAGCGCGGCGGCCTCGTACAGCTCCCTGGGGATGTTCTGCAGTCCGGCCATGACGATGAGGAAGGCGAACGGCCAGCCCTTCCAGACCGACACGGTCAGCAGCGCGTAGAAACTGTTGTCGCCGATCAGCCAGAAGGACGGCTTGTCGGTGAGGCCGAGCTGCTCGTGCAGGACGTGGTTCACCAGGCCGTTGTCGTGCTGGAACATGAACACCCAGGTGATGACGGCCGCGTACACCGGCAGGGCGTACGGGACGAGGAACAGCGCCCGCAGCAGGCCACGACCCCGGAAGGTGTCCTGCATGTACACCGCCGCCGCCGTGCCGATCAGCCAGCACAGGCCGACCGACAGCACGGTGAACGCGCAGGTGACGAGGAAGGAGTGGAGCAGGGCCCTGCCGACGGGGGCGTTGAAGTCCACCGCCATCGTGTAGTTGGCGAGGCCGGACCAGGGGGCCGTGGTCCAGTCGCGGATGTAGAACTGCGTGAGCTCCTTGAAGCTCATCGCGATGCCGATCACCATCGGCAGCAGGTGGACCAGGAGTTCGAGGAGCAGGGCGGGCAGGAGGAGCAGGTAGGGAAGTCCGATGCGGCGGATCCGCCCGGGGCGGCGGGAGTGGCCGTCCGCCGCCCCGGGGGATGTTCTGCGCACGGCCTTGGGCGGTGCGGTGGTCGTCGTCATCGGGCTCACTTCGCCGGCATCTGCTGCTGGGCCTTCTCCAGCGCCGCCTTCACCGACTGTGTGGTGACCGGGCGTCCGGCGGCCGCCTCGGCGAACAGGTCCTTCACGGCCGTACCGACCGCCGTCTCGAACTGCGACTCGTCCGGGACCTGCGGCAGCGCTACGGCGCTCTGCGCGAGGGTGTCCTTGAGGACCGCGTTGGCCGGGGTGTCGAACGCGGGGTCGGACTGGGCGGCCTCGACCGGCGGGATGGAGCTGTAGGCCTTGTTGAGCATCTTCTGTTCCTCGTCGCTGGTCATGAACTTGACGAACTCGGTGGCGCCGTCGAGGTTGTCGGTGTTCTTGAAGACGGCCAGGTTGATCCCGGCGACCATCGAGTTGACCTGCTTGCCGCTGCCCGGGGTGCCGGACTGGACGGGCACGGGCGCGATGCCGTAGTCGTCCTCGCTCATGCCCTGGGATTTGAGGTTGGCGGACGCCGACTGCCACAGCAGCATCGCGGTACGGCCCTTGGCGAAGTCGCTGACGGACTGGTTCTGCGCGTACTCGGCGTTGCCCGGCGGGATGACCTCGTCCTTCGCCATCAGGTCGACGTACTGCTTGACCGCCTCGACCGCGCCGTCGGAGGTGAAGTCGGGCTTGCCGTCGGCGGTGAAGAAGTCGGCGCCGTGCTGCTTGGCGAAGACGTAGACGTGGTGGATGTTCTCGGCGACGTTGGCGCCCTCGGCGCCCAGCACCTGCTTGCCGTCGGCCTTGATCTTCTCTCCGGCGGCGACCAACTCGTCCCACGTGGCGGGAGGTTCGGAGACGCCGGCTTCGGCGAAGATCTTCTTGTTGTAGTAGAGGGCGTACGCCATCGAGTACAGCGGTACGGCCGCCGGGTCCTGGCCCTGGACGCCCGTCGAGCCCAGCGCCGATTCGACGAAGCGGTCCCGGCCGCCGATCTTCTCGAAGTTCTTCTCGTCCCACGGCAGCAGCGCGCCCGTCGACTGGAGCGAGGCGCTCCAGGTGTTGCCTATGTTCAGGACGTCGGGGCCCTGCCCGGAGGTGGTGGCCGTCAGGATCCGGTTCAGCAGGTCCGACCAGGGGACGACCTCCAGCTCCACCTTGATCCCGGTCTGCTGCTCGAACTTGTCGAGCTCGGGCTGGAGGACCTTCTTGTCGGCCTCGATGCTGGCGCCCTGGTTGGAGGCCCAGTAAGTGAGCGTCTTCGGCGAGTCGTTGGACCCGCCGCCGCCCGTCGCCGAACCGCCTCCGCAGGCCGTGGCCGCAAGGGCGAGTGACAAAATGACGGCGCCTGTGGCCGCGGCTCGGGTGCTGCGCATGGCTCCTGGTGTCCCTTCAGGGGAGGCCTCGAGGGAAGGACCGGCCAAGGACCGGCGAAGGCCCTCATGTCTTAATTTAGGACGTGAGTTAAACCTCGCGCGTGAGGTACGTCAAGGGTTTGAACACCACTTGTCGAACTCTGTCGCGCCCCTTGACGGGCAAGTTCGGACAGTTGAAGCATTCACCGGCGAGAGAGCGCTCCCCGTACGCCCACCGTTCACTTCCTGAACCAGGAGAGCCGCCCCATGCCATCCAACGCGCATGCATCGCCCGGCCGTTCAGGACGCTCCGGAGTCGCCCGCAGGTCGGTACTCGGCGCCGCTGCCGCCGCCCCCGTGCTGGCCGGCCTCGCCACCTCCGCGTCCGCCACCGCCCCGGCACACGGCACCACCCGCAAGTCCCCCCGCGCCCTCCCCGGCGGCGGCGACCTCGGCCCGAACGTCCTCGTCTTCGACCCCTCCACCCCCGGCATCCAGGCCAGACTCGACGAGGTCTTCCGGCAGCAGGAGTCCGCCCAGTTCGGCACCGGCCGCTACGCCCTGCTGTTCAAGCCCGGCACCTACCACGGCCTCAACGCCCAGCTCGGCTTCTACACCTCCATCGCGGGCCTCGGCCTGTCCCCCGACGACACGACGATCAACGGCGATGTCACGGTCGACGCCGGCTGGTTCAACGGCAACGCCACGCAGAACTTCTGGCGCTCGGCGGAGAACCTCGCCCTCGTGCCGGTGAACGGCACCAACCGCTGGGCGGTGTCCCAGGCTGCCCCGTTCCGCCGGATACACGTGCGCGGCGGGCTCAACCTCGCCCCCACCGGCTACGGCTGGGCGAGCGGCGGCTACATCGCCGACAGCCGCGTCGACGGCCAGGTCGGCCCGTACTCCCAGCAGCAGTGGTACACCCGCGACAGCGCGGTCGGCAGCTGGCTCAACGCCGTGTGGAACATGGTGTTCTCCGGCGTCGAGGGTGCCCCCGCCCAGAGCTTCCCGAACCCGCCGTACACCACCCTCGACACCACACCGATCTCCCGAGAGAAGCCGTTTTTGTACCTGAGCGGCAGCGAGTACCGCGTCTTCCTGCCGGAGAAGCGCACCAACGCCCGCGGCGTGACGTGGGGCAACGGCACGCCGCGCGGCACCTCGCTCCCGCTGACCCAGTTCTACGTCGCCAAGCCGGGCGTCTCCGCGGCCACCCTCAACCAGGCGCTCGCGCAAGGCCTGCACCTGTTGCTGACGCCCGGCATCTACCACGTCGACCAGCCCATCCAGGTGAACCGGGCGGACACGGTCGTCCTGGGCCTCGGCTACGCGACGATCATCCCGGACAACGGCGTCACCGCGCTGAAGGTCGCCGACGTCGACGGTGTGCGTCTGGCCGGTTTCCTGGTCGACGCCGGGCCGGTCAACTCCCCCACCCTGGTGGAGATCGGCCCGAACGGCTCCTCGCGCGACCACTCGGCCAACCCGACCACCGTCCAGGACGTCTTCATCCGCATCGGCGGCGCGGGCCCCGGCAAGGCCACCACCAGCATGGTCGTCAACAGCCGGCACACGATCATCGACCACACCTGGATCTGGCGCGCCGACCACGGCGAGGGCGTCGGCTGGGAGACCAACCGAGCCGACTACGGCCTGGTCGTCAACGGCGACGACGTACTGGCCACGGGACTGTTCGTGGAGCACTTCAACAAGTACGACGTGCAGTGGTTCGGGCAGCGCGGCCGCACGATCTTCTTCCAGAACGAGAAGGCGTACGACGCCCCGAACCAGGCCGCCATCCAGAACGGCCCCCTCCGGGGCTTCGCCGCCTACCGCGTCGGCGACAACGTCACCGAGCACGAGGGCTGGGGCCTGGGCAGCTACTGCTACTACAACGTCGACCCGACGATCGTGCAGCACCACGGCTTCGCCGCCCCCGTCCGCCCGGGCGTGCGCTTCCACCACCTGCTGGTCGTCTCCCTCGGCGGCAACGGCCAGTACGCGCACGTCATCAACGACACCGGGGCACCGACATCGGGGACGTCGACGGTGCCGTCGACGGTCGTGTCGTATCCCTGAGCGGTGAACGACGACGGCGGCCCCGCCCCGGTGAGGACGGGGCCGCCGGTGACGCTACCGGGCCTGCGCCGATGCGTACCCCGCCGGCACCGCCTCCGGTGTGTAGAAGTGCTGCCGGACCCGCCGCAGCCATGCCTCGGCGGCCCTCTCGTCGGGCTGTTCGGGCAGCGCGCCGCGTGTCTCGTCGAAGGCCGCCTCGAAGTGGCGCAGCAGCGGCAGCGCTGCCGACGGGTCGGCGGCGACCTGTTCGCCGAAGGCGTGGTAGCTGCCGGGGTCGTCGACCCGGATCGTCAGCCGACCTGTCGTGTACAGCTCGTAGCCCTGGGTGCACAGCCGCTTGAGGTGGCGGGCGTGCTTGGCGGTGCGCCGCCGGGTGTCCGCGGAGAACGAGCCGTCGCCCCGGCCGACGAGCTTGCGGAACTGCTGCGTGGCGTAGCCGAGATAGGCGTCGCGGACCCGGCGGGCGCTGAGGAAGGACGAGCGGATGCCGATCAGCTCGTCGCCTAGGGGCGTCCTCACCTCGTACAACTCCTCGGGCAGCCAGACGAGTTCCGTGACGGTGGGGTTGCCGCCGAGGGCGAGGCGGCACCACTTCGCCGCCTCGTGCAGGGTGCGGTCGGGTGCCGTGGTGACGTGGGACTCCTTCGGGCCGTGCAGGCCGTGCAGGGCTTCGGTGGGGGCGGCGAACAGGCCGAGCCGGTCCACGTCGGAGCCCTCGCGGGCGAGTCCGTACGCGGTCGAGCCGACGACGCCGGACAGCAGGATGTTGGTGACGGTCACTGGAGCCCCCCGTTGTTCGAACGCGCGCCCGTTGGTGCGAAGGGCGGCGGACCGTCATGATGCAGCGTCCGGCGGGCGGACGGCCTGTCATTTTCCGGGGTGGCGTGCCCCTCGGGTTCCGCCAGCGTTCACAGCCGCATCACATCCAGGTCTTCGGGTGCGCCCCGGTGTCGAACTAGCGTCCTGGGATCGTCCCGATACGAACGAGTGAGGTTTCGATGTCCGCAAGACATGTCCTCGCCGGCCTGACCCTGGTGCCGGTGCTCGCCGTCCCGACGGCCGCCCACGCGACACCGACGGACGGTCCCGGCGCGTTCTCCCACAAGGCGCGCTTCGACCTGCAGGCCCACCGCGGCGGCCTCGGTATGACGACCGAGAGCACCCTGGAAGGGTTCGGCAAGGCGCTGCGGCTGGGGGTGTCCACGCTGGAGCTGGACACCCAGGTCACCAAGGACCGCAAGGTCGTCGTGACGCACGACCGGCAGGTCAGCGCGCAGAAGTGCCGGGACACGGCGCCGGTGGTGCCGGGCGACCCGATGTACCCGTACGTCGGCAAGTACATCAAGGACCTGACGCTGGCGCAGATCAGGACGATGGACTGCGGCTATCAGCAGCTTCCGGGGCACCCCGAGCAGGAGCGGATCGAGGGCGCCCGGATGGTCGAGCTCCGCGACGTGCTGAACCTGGTCAAGCGTTACAAGGCCCGGCAGGTCACGCTCAACATCGAGACGAAGGTCGAGGCGGGCGCGCCCGAGCAGACCGCGCCGCGTGAGCTGTTCGTGCGCCGGGTGTTCGAGGAGATCCGCGCCTCGGGCCTGGAGCGCCAGGTCACCGTCCAGTCCTTCGACTGGGGTGCGCTGAAGGCGATGCACAAGCTGGCGCCGAGATGGCCGCTGGTCGCCCTGACCAACTACGACTTCCTCCAGGTCGGCAAGCCCGGCGCCTCCCCGTGGCTCGGCGGCATCGACGCCGACGACTACGACGGCGACTTCGTGAAGGCCGCCGCGACCGTCCCCGGCGTCAGGGCCCTCTCCCCCAACTACGGCTTCCCGCAGAACGGCAAGATCGGCGACCCGGGATTCCGCTTCTACCCGGACCGCACGATGATCGACGAGGCGCACGCCCGGGGCCTGAAGGTCGTCCCGTGGACCTGCGACGACCCGGCCACGGTGGAGGCGCTGATGGACATGGGCGTCGACGGCATCATCACCAACTACCCCGACCGCGTCCGCCAGATCATGGCCGACCGCGGGATGCGACTGCCGAAGCCGTACTTCCCACGCCTCTGACGTACCGGGGGCGGAGCACCGTGCCGTCCCCTCCGGGGCAGGGTCAGCACCAGGTCACCCTGCCGCCCGATGAGACCGTCACCCTGCTGCCGCGTATCGTCACCGCCGACGGACGGGACCCTGCGGGGCCTGCCCGTCGTGGCACGGATCGGGCTGGGGGACGACCTGAGGGGTCGGCGCTCGTGAGAGCACGGGGAGGGCTGCCCCGCTCCGGACGCGGCCTCCTGATCGCCGTATGGCATGATGTCGCCGCAGCCGATCATGGCCGATGACCAGCGCCGCGACGCCGACCACGGGCCCGAGGGTGGGGGAAGAGCCCACGAGCCGTGCGCGCGGCGCTGTCGTATGCATACGGCAACCCCCTAGCCGATGGGCGTCGGGTGGGCCGTTGGCTTCGCGACATGTGTGGCATGCACAGTCGCAGCCGACTCCCACCTGAAAGGGCATGCCCCATGCAGTTCCGAACGGCACGGCGCTGGTTGTTCGGCGGGGCTACGACCGCCTTCGTGGTCGCCGTCACAATCGCCGCGAGCGTGGAGACCGAGCCGACCGCGCGGCCGACCGACGTGGCGGCCGCAGGGAAGCTGCCGCTGGGACCCGCCATCCTGACGGAGACCCGCACCTCCCGGCAGATCGCTCCGGGTGTGACACACATCGCGATCGAGCGCGGCCAGCCGTCGGCGAACGACTTCTGGACCGTCACGATCGGCCTCGCCACGAGCGAGACGGAGGCCGCCGAGCTGGAGGGCAAGGTCCGCGCCGCCGGGTACCAGCCGCGGCGTGACCGCACCGCCGGGCCGGATCCCCGGGGGCCGCGCGACCGGCCGCTCGGCTGGATGGTGCGGGTGGGCCGGTACTCCGACCAGGCCGCCGCCGACCGGGTCAGGAACGAGCTAGCGGCCCGCGGGCTGGCCGGCGGCAGCGTCCAGCACAGCGGCGAGGACGGGCACGCCACGACGGGTCCCTGGTCCCTGGACGTGCTCGTCGTCGACCCTGCGCGGTTCCGCGGCAGTCTGCGGTCGGAGCTGACCGACGGAATCGTGCCGGGCCGCGAGACGACGAGCTCGGTGGCGCGTCGCACCGGCGCCCTCGCCGCGGTCAACGGCGGCTATTTCGTCACCGGTGGCGCTCACACGACTCCCGGCAACTGGGTGGCGGGCACCGACGGCGATCCCGCCGGCATCTCGGTGATCGGCGGCTCCCTCGTCTCGGAGGCCGTGAACGGGCGGCCCGCCCTGGTCGTGCCCGGCGACTCCGGGCAGGGCACCTCGGTACGCCGGCTCAGGACCAGAATCACGGTCCGTGCGGCGGACGGCGCCACCCGCGAGGTGACCGGCCTCAACCGGCAGTCCGGCCTGATCGTGAACTGCGGCGGCGCCGGGAACGCCACCCCCTTCTCCCACCCGGCGCACGACTACACCTGCGGCAACGCCGACGAACTCGTGGCCGTCACCGCCAGGTTCGGCGCCACCGCTCCGCAGGGCCCCGGATACCAGGTCACCCTCGACGCCGGCGGACGGGTGACCGCACTGCGGGCCGGCCGAGGCGGTTCCGTCCCCGCGCGCGGCACCGTGCTCCAGGGCACCGGGACGGGAGCCCAATGGCTGCGGGCCCACGCCCGGATCGGTGCCCGGATGTCGGTGCGCAGCACGGTGGTGGACGCCGAGAAGGGGACCCCGCTGCCGCTCACCGCGAAGACGTCCGTCGTCAACGGGGGTCCGCTGCTGCTGCGCAACGGCACCACGGTCCTCGACCCGGTCCGTGACGGATGGAGCCCCGAGGACGTCCGGGGCGCGGACCGCGCCGCCATCTACAACGGCTGGTACCTGCGCCGAAATCCGCGTACCGCCGCCGGAGTCACCCGGGACGGGCGCGTTGTCCTGCTCACCGTCGACGGCCGCCACCCCGGCCACAGCGCCGGGCTGTCGATCACCGAGACCGCCGCGGTCATGCGCAGCCTGGGCGCGGTGAACGCGCTCAACCTGGACGGCGGCGGCTCCACGGCGATGGTCGTGCGCAACGCGCCACAGGGCCTGCCCAGCGACCCCACCGGCGAACGTGCGGCCGCCGACGCGCTCGTCGTCCTGCCCGAGTCGGCCCGCTAGCGGAAAGACGCAATCACGTCCCGTACGTGAAGCCGCTGACCCCGCGACCGCGTGGCGCCGGCTCCTGGGAGGCCCGAGTCCGGCACGCGTGAAGGCAGGACACGGGCCTCCGCCAGGGTGAGGGATGTCGACGCGGGGTCCCACACATCTGGGCCACGCAAAAATGGTGGTCGGGATCTCTCCCGACCACCATGTCGATGATCTGATCTGTGTCCGAGGGGGGACTTGAACCCCCACGCCCGATAAAGGGCACTAGCACCTCAAGCTAGCGCGTCTGCCATTCCGCCACCCGGACGAGGTGTCTGCCGCCTTGCAGGAGATGTTCCGCGCGGCGACAGAGACAACAATACCAAGGTTTCGGAGTGCCCTTCACCTGCGTTTCCGCCCTGACTGCACAAGGAAAGATGACCGATCGTGCCCAGAGGGTTACTCCTGGGCACGATCGGTCGGAAGCCGGGCCTCCCTACGGCATCAGGTGGTACTCCGGGAAGTTCCCCGGCAGCCGCTCCCCCGCCGGGCCCTGTGTCACCGCCCGCACCAGCAGCTCGCCGCCGACGAACGCACCCCGCCAGGACGCGCCGAACCCGCCGAAGAGCTCCTCGCGGTCGCCGCGGGAGCGTGGCGTGCCGTGGCCGGTCTTGAAGGCGCGGATCTGCGGGGCGAGCCGTTCGTACGTCGCCCGGTCGTCCGTGGAGAGCGTGGCGACGAGCGCGCCGTTGGACGCGTTCATCGCGGCGAGCAGCTCGGCCTCGGTGTCGACCAGGACGATGGTGTCGACCGGGCCGAAGGGTTCCGCGTGGTGCAGCGGGGAGGACGGCGGCGGGTTGAGCAGCGTGACCGGCTGGACGTACGCCGAGGTGTCCTGGCCGGGCAGGAAGCGGGCGTCGCTCAGCTTGCCGCGGTGCAGCGGGACGGCGCCGCGGTCGACTGCCTCGGCCACCTGGTCGTTGAGCTCCTTGGCCTTGGCGGCGTTGATCAACGGGCCGAAGTCCAGCGCCGGGTAGGGGTCGTCGCGTTTCTCGACGGCGAGCGGGTGGCCGACCGTGAGCGTGCGGACCGCCGGGAGGTACGCCGACAGGAACTCGTCGAACAGCGCGCGCTGGACGACGAAGCGCGGGTAGGCCGTGCAGCGCTGTTTGCCGTAGTCGAAGAGCTTGGGCACGACCGCCGTGAGCGCGTCCCAGTCCGAGTAGTTCCAGATGCCCCAGGTGTTGAGTCCTTCCTGTTCGAGGATGTGCCGCTTGCCGAGGTCGGCGACGGCCGTGGCCACCGCGGCGCCGGTGTCGCGGCCGCCGACGAAGGAGACGCAGCCGATCTCCGGCGCCCGTACCAGCGCCTCGGACAGCTCGCCTCCGCTGCCGCTGACGAGGGTGACGGGCAGTCCCTCGCGGGCGGCGAGCGCACAGGCCAGGGTCAGACAGGCGACACCGCCGTCGGTCGGGGTCTTGGCGATGACCGCGTTGCCTGCCAGTGCCTGTACCAGCATTGCGTGAACGAGCACGCTCATCGGGTAGTTCCAGCTCGCGATGTTGGACACCGGCCCGTCCAGCGGGGCCCGCCCGGCGAGCATCGGGTCGATGCCGTCGACGTACCAGCGCACTCCGTCGATGGCGCGGTCCACGTCCGCCTGTGCGAGCCGCCACGGCTTGCCGATCTCCCAGACGAGCAGCAGCGCGAGCAGTTCGCGGTGCTCGCTGAGCGCGTCGAGGGTGGCGGCGACCCGGGCGCGGCGTTCGTCGAGGGGGAGGTGCCGCCAGGCGCGGTGCTGGTCGAGTGAGGCGCGGACGGCCTGCTGGGCGGTGGCGCGGTCCAGGCGCGGCGGGCCCGCTATGGGGGTGCCGTCGACGGGGGTGGTGGCGGGGAGGGCACGGCCGTCCGCCTGCCAGGTGGCGTTCCAGTGGTTGAGGACGCGGTCGTCCCGGAACGCCTCGGGGGCGACGGCGAGGCAGCGCTGCCAGGCGTCGGCCCAGGTGGTGCCGGATTTCAGGGTGAGGGTGGGTGCCATTGGTGAGCTCCGCTCTCGGTGCACAGTCGGGGCGGGAGGTGCATGGCCCGACGCCGCGCACGGCTCGCACTGCTGTGCGCGGCGTCGTCGAAATCGTCGGTCGAAATCGTCGTACGAATGAAGCTACTGACGCGTCAACAAGCGCGACAGTCACCGGTCGGCGACTATGAGTGACGTCACTTACCGGCTTCCAGCGCGGCCGGCACCAGGCGGGCGGTCTCGGTCGGTGTGCTCCCCACCCGCACGCCGACCGCCTCCAGTGCTTCCTTCTTCGCCTGTGCCGTGCCGGACGAGCCGGAGACGATGGCGCCGGCGTGCCCCATCGTCTTGCCCTCGGGGGCGGTGAAACCGGCGATGTAGCCGACGACCGGCTTGGTGACGTGCTCGCGGATGTACGCGGCGGCCCGTTCCTCCGCGTCGCCGCCGATCTCGCCGATCAGCACGATCAGTTCGGTGTCGGGGTCGTCCTGGAAGGCGGCCAGGCAGTCGATGTGGGTGGTGCCGACGACCGGGTCGCCGCCGATGCCGACGCAGGTCGAGAAGCCGATGTCGCGGAGCTCGTACATCAGTTGGTACGTCAGCGTGCCGGACTTCGACACCAGTCCGATCCGGCCGGGCTTGGCGATGTCGGCCGGGATGATGCCCGCGTTGGACTGGCCGGGGGTGATCAGGCCGGGACAGTTGGGGCCGATGATCCGGGTGCCCTTCTGTTTCGCGTACGCCGTGAAGGCGACGGAGTCGTGGACCGGGATGCCCTCGGTGATGACGACGGCGAGGCCGATGCCGGCGTCGGCGGCCTCGACGACCGCCTGCTTGGCGAAGGCGGGCGGCACGAAGACGACGGTCACGTCGGCTCCGGTCGCCGCCATGCCGTCGCCCACCGAGCCGAAGACGGGCACCGCTCGGTCGTCGAAGTCGACGGTGCGGCCCGCCTTGCGCGGGTTGACGCCGCCGACGACGTTGGTGCCGGCGGCGAGCATGCGCCGGGTGTGCTTCATGCCCTCGCCGCCGGTCATGCCCTGGACGAGGACCTTGCTCTCCTTGGTGAGGTAGATGGCCATGTCCGTCTCCTTAGGCGGCGTTGGCGAGCTCGGCGGCCGTGCGGGCGGCGCCGTCCATGGTGGTGGCCTGCTGGACCAGGGGATGCGCGCGTTCGTCGAGGATCGCGCGGCCGCGTGCGGCGTTGTTGCCGTCGAGCCGGACGACCAGGGGTTTGGTCAGCCGGACGGTGTCCAGCGCCTGCACGATGCCGTCGGCGACCGCGTCGCATGCCGTGATGCCGCCGAAGACGTTGACGAAGACCGACTTCACGGCCGGGTCGGAGAGGATGACGGACAGGCCGTCGGCCATGATCTGGGCGGAGGCTCCGCCGCCGATGTCGAGGAAGTTGGCGGGTCGGGCGCCGCAGCCCGCGACGACGTCGAGCGTCGACATGACGAGTCCGGCGCCGTTGCCGATGATGCCGACCTCGCCGTCGAGCTTGACGTAGTTGAGGCCGCGTGCGGCGGCCACCGCCTCCAGCGGGTCGTCGTGCTCCGCGCTGTCTGCGCCCCAACGCGTCTGCCGGAAGCGGGCGTTGTCGTCCAGGGTGACCTTGCCGTCGAGAGCGAGGATCTGCCCCTGTGCGGTGCGCACCAGCGGGTTGACCTCGACGAGCAGGGCGTCCTCGCGGACCAGCACCTCCCACAGCCGTACCAGCACGTCGACCGTCTGCGGGGGCAGTCCGGCCGCCTCGGCGATCCGGCCCGCCTTCGCCGAGGTGACGCCCTCGGCGGGATCGATGGGGATGCGAGCCACGGCCTCGGGCCTGCTCGCGGCTACCTCCTCGATGTCCATGCCGCCCTCCGCGGAGGCGATCGCGAGAAAGCCGCCGGCCGCGCGGTCGAGGACATAGGAGACATAGAACTCGGTCTCTATGTCGACGGGTTGCGCCAGCATCACCTTGCCGACCGTGTGGCCCTTGATGTCCATGCCGAGGATCTGGCGTGCCGTCAGCTCGGCGGCGGCCGGGTCGGCGGCGAGCTTCACGCCGCCCGCCTTGCCCCGGCCGCCCGTCTTGACCTGCGCCTTGACGACGACACGACCGCCGAGCCGGCGGGCTATCTCACGCGCCTCCTTGGGCGAGTCGGTGACCTCGGCCCTCGGCACCAAGATGCCGTGTTCCTCGAAGAGTTCCCTTGCCTGGTGTTCGTACAGGTCCATCTCGGCTCCTGACTACTGAGTCTTCCGGGGCGACCCCGAGACTCCCGAAAACTGCCGCACGCCCCCTGGACACCACCGACCGGATGCGGGATAACAAGCTTCATACAGTATTCGTCGACTGTATGCAATGTACTGCGAGAGCGTTCCAACCCCCTAGGAAGGGACAGGACTTCGCCATGCCCGACGACACCCAGGACGTCATCTCCGGCGGTCACCTCGTCGCCAAGGCCCTCAAGGCCGAGGGGGTAGACCGCATCTACACCCTGTGCGGCGGCCACATCATCGACATCTACGACGGTTGCGTCGACGAGGGCATCGAAGTCGTCGACGTCCGTCACGAACAGGTCGCCGCCCACGCCGCCGACGGTTACGCGCGGATCACCGGCAAGCCCGGCTGCGCGGTCGTCACCGCGGGCCCGGGGACGACCGACGCCGTCACCGGCGTCGCCAACGCCTTCCGCGCGGAGTCCCCGATGCTGCTGATCGGCGGTCAGGGGGCACTCACCCAGCACAAGATGGGGTCCCTGCAGGACCTGCCGCACGTCGACATGATGACGCCGATCACCAAGTTCGCGGCGGCCGTGCCGGACACGGCACGCGCGGCGGACATGGTGTCGATGGCGTTCCGCGAGTGCTACCACGGCGCGCCCGGCCCCTCCTTCCTGGAGATCCCGCGCGACGTCCTCGACGCCAAGGTGCCGGTCGACAAGGCGCGCGTGCCGAAGCCCGGCGCCTACCGCGCCTCGACCCGCTCGGCCGGCGACCCCGAGGCGATCGAGAAGCTCGCCGACCTGCTCGTGCACGCCGAGAAGCCCGCGATCCTGCTGGGCAGCCAGGTGTGGACGACCCGCGGCACCGAGGCGGCCATCGAACTGGTCCGCACACTGAACATCCCGGCGTACATGAACGGCGCCGGCCGCGGCACCCTCGCGCCCGGCGACCCGCACCACTTCCAGCTGTCGCGGCGCTACGCCTTCTCCAACGCCGACGTCATCGTCATCGTCGGCACGCCCTTCGACTTCCGCATGGGCTACGGCAAGCGGCTGTCGGCCAACGCGACCGTCGTGCAGATCGACCTCGACTACCGCACCGTCGGCAAGAACCGCGACATCGACCTCGGCATCGTCGGCGACGCGGGACTCGTGCTGAAGTCGGTGACCGAGGCCGCCTCCGGGCGCGTCAACGGGGGCGCGTCGAAGCGCAAGGAGTGGCTCGACGAGCTGCGCGCCGCCGAGCAGACCGCGCTGGAGAAGCGACTGCCGCAACTGCGCTCGGACGCCTCACCGATCCACCCGTACCGGCTGGTCAGCGAGATCAACGACTTCCTCACCGAGGACTCGATCTACATCGGCGACGGCGGCGACATCGTCACCTTCTCCGGTCAGGTCGTGCAGCCCAAGTCACCGGGTCACTGGATGGACCCGGGCCCGCTGGGCACGCTCGGCGTCGGGGTGCCGTTCGTGCTCGCGGCCAAGCAGGCGCGCCCGGACAAGGAGGTCGTCGCGCTCTTCGGCGACGGCGCGTTCTCGCTCACCGGCTGGGACTTCGAAACCCTCGTCCGCTACAACCTCCCCTTCGTCGGCATCGTCGGCAACAACTCCTCCATGAACCAGATCCGCTACGGCCAGGCCGCCAAGTACGGCAAGGAACGCGAGCGGGTCGGCAACACCCTCGGCGACGTCCACTACGACAAGTTCGCGCAGATGCTGGGCGGTTACGGCGAGGAGGTCCGTGACCCCGCCGACATCGGCCCGGCGCTGCGGCGCGCCCGCGAGTCGGGCAAGCCGTCGCTGATCAACGTCTGGGTCGACCCGGACGCGTACGCCCCCGGAACCATGAACCAGACCATGTACAAGTGAGGTGACCCGGTGACCGCACAGGCTCTCGAAGGCATCCGCGTCCTGGACATGACCCATGTCCAGTCCGGGCCCTCCGCGACCCAGCTCCTCGCCTGGCTCGGCGCGGACGTCGTCAAGCTGGAGGCGCCGACCGGTGACATCACGCGCAAGCAGTTGCGCGACCTCCCGGACGTCGACTCCCTCTACTTCACGATGCTCAACTGCAACAAGCGGAGCATCACCCTCAACACCAAGACCGAGCGCGGCAAGGAGCTTCTCACCGAGCTGATCCGGCGCTCCGACGTCATGGTCGAGAACTTCGGACCGGGCGCGATCGACCGCATGGGGTTCACCTGGGACCGCATCCAGGAGATCAATCCGCGTATCGTCTATGCCTCCATCAAGGGGTTCGGCGAAGGCCCGTACACCAACTTCAAGGCGTACGAGGTCGTCGCGCAGGCCATGGGCGGGTCGATGTCGACCACCGGTTTCGAGGACGGGCCGCCGCTGGCGACGGGGGCCCAGATCGGGGACTCGGGGACAGGCGTACACACCGTGGCGGGCATCCTCGCCGCTCTGTACCAGCGGGAGCGCACCGGGCGCGGGCAGCGGGTGAACGTGGCCATGCAGCACGCTGTGCTCAACCTCTGCCGGGTGAAGCTGCGCGATCAGCAGCGCCTGGCACACGGCCCGCTCGCTGAATATCCCAACGAGGACTTCGGCGACGAGGTTCCCAGGTCCGGGAACGCGTCCGGCGGCGGCCAGCCCGGCTGGGCGGTCAAGTGCGCGCCGGGCGGCCCGAACGACTACGTGTACGTCATCGTGCAGCCCGTCGGCTGGCAGCCGATCAGCGAGCTCATCGGCCGGCCCGAACTGGCCGACGACCCCGAGTGGTCGACGCCGGAGGCCCGGCTGCCCAAGCTCAACAAGATGTTCCAGCTCATCGAGGAGTGGTCCTCGACCCTGCCCAAGTGGGAGGTGCTGGAGAAGCTCAACGCCCACAACATCCCGTGCGGGCCCATCCTGTCCACCAGGGAGATCATCGAGGACGCCTCGCTGGCCGCCAACGAGATGGTCGTCCGGGTGCCGCACCCCGAGCGCGGCGAGTTCGTCACCGTGGGCAGCCCCCTGAAGCTGTCCGACTCCCCCGTGGAAGTGACCAGTTCACCGCTGCTGGGCGAGCACAACGAAGCGGTCTACGTCGGCGAGCTCGGCCTCGGCGACGAGGAGCTGCGCCTGCTCAAGTCGAACGGAGTGATCTGACGTGATGGCCGAAGACCGGGTGCGGAGGGTGCGCACGCTCCTCGATGCCGTCCGGGCCGAGGGGCGTACGGCGCTCACCGCTCCCGAGGGCAAGGTGATCGCGGACGCGTACGGGATCGCCGTACCCGGCGAGGAACTCGCGACGGACGTCGACGAGGCGGTGGCGTACGCGGCGCGCTTCGGCGGGCCGGTCGTCATGAAGATCGTCTCGCCGGACATCCTGCACAAGACCGACGCCGGCGGGGTGATCGTCGGTGTCGAGGGCGCCGCCGACGTACGGGCCGCGTTCCACACGATCGTCGACAACGCGCGCGCGTACGACGCGAACGCCCGCATCGAGGGCGTACAGGTGCAGGAACTGCTCCCCAAGGGGCAGGAGGTCATCGTCGGCGCGGTGACCGATCCGACGTTCGGGAAGGTGGTGGCCTTCGGGCTCGGCGGGGTGCTCGTCGAGGTCCTCAAGGACGTCACCTTCCGGCTCGCGCCCGTGGACGCCGACGAGGCGCTGTCCATGCTGGACTCGATCCGGTCGGCGGAGATCCTGCGCGGGGTGCGCGGCGCGGCGGGCGTGGACCGGTGGGCGATCGCCGAGCAGATCCGCCGGGTGTCCCAACTCGTCACGGACTTCCCGGAGATCGCCGAGGTGGACCTCAACCCGGTGATCGCCACCCCCGAGGGCGCGACCGCCGCCGACATCCGGGTGATCCTGTCCGAGGCGCCGGTGAAGCAGCGCCGCCGCTACGGGCGCGAGGAGATCCTCGCCTCCATGCGCCGGTTGATGCAGCCGCGTTCGGTCGCCGTGATCGGCGCCTCCAACGAGCAGGGCAAGATCGGCAATTCGGTGATGCGCAATCTCATCGACGGTGGTTTCTCCGGGGAGATCCACCCGGTGAACCCCAAGGCCGATGACATTCTGGGCCGCAAGGCGTACAAGAGTGTCACGGACGTTCCCGGTGAGGTGGATGTGGCCGTGTTCGCCATTCCCGCCAAGTTCGTCGCCGCGGCGCTGGAGGAGGTGGGGCGCAAGGGAATCCCGAACGCCGTACTGATCCCCTCCGGGTTCGCGGAGACCGGCGAGCACGAACTCCAGGACGAGATCGTGGAGATCGCCGAACGGCACGGCACCCGGCTGCTCGGCCCGAACATCTACGGCTACTACTCCACCTGGCAGGACCTGTGCGCCACGTTCTGCACGCCCTACGACGTCAAGGGCGGGGTCGCGCTGACCTCGCAGTCGGGCGGCATCGGGATGGCCATCCTGGGCTTCGCCCGGACCACGAAGACGGGTGTGTCGGCGATCGTGGGCCTCGGCAACAAGTCGGACCTGGACGAGGACGACCTGCTGACCTGGTTCGGCGAGGACCCGCACACCGAGTGCATCGCCATGCACCTGGAGGACCTCAAGGACGGCCGTGCCTTCGTGGAGGCGGCGCGGGAGACCGTGCCGAAGAAGCCGGTGGTGGTGCTGAAGGCGGGCCGTACGGCGGCGGGCGCGAAGGCCGCCGGCTCGCACACCGGGGCCCTGGCGGGCGACGACGCGGTGTACGACGACATCCTGAGGCAGGCCGGGGTCATCCGGGCGCCCGGGCTGAACGACATGCTGGAGTACGCGCGCGGGTTGCCGGTGCTGCCCACCCCCAAGGGCGACAACGTCGTGATCATCACGGGGGCCGGCGGCAGCGGTGTCCTGCTGTCCGACGCGGTGACCGACAACGGCCTGTCCCTGATGGAGATACCGCCGGATCTGGACGAGGCGTTCCGGAAGTTCATCCCGCCCTTCGGGGCGGCGGGCAACCCGGTGGACATCACCGGGGGCGAGCCTCCCTCGACGTACGAGGCGACGATCCGGCTGGGGCTGGAGGACCCGCGCATCCATGCGCTCGTCCTCGGCTACTGGCACACCATCGTGACCCCTCCCATGGTCTTCGCCGAGCTCACCGCGCGCGTGGTGGCCGAGTTCCGGGAGCGCGGGATCGAGAAGCCCGTGGTGGCGTCGCTCGCGGGCGACGTCGAGGTCGAGGAGGCGTGCCAGTACCTGTACGAGCGGGGCGTCGTGGCGTACCCGTACACGACGGAGAAGCCGGTGGCGGTGCTGGGCGCGAAGTACCGGTGGGCACGGGCGGCGGGCCTGTTGGGGGGCGGTTCATGACGTGAGGTGAGGGGGGAGCCGGCCGACGGTGCGCGTCGGCCGGCCCCGGGACCCGCGCGCGCACGAAAGGCATTGGACAGGGGGCGCTGGCCAGATCTTTCGACGCAAAGGGGTGCAACACGACATGACAACGACCGATCTGCCAACATCGGTGACCTACCGCGAGGTGACCGACAGGAACGGACGCGTCTACCGGGTCGGCGAGTCCGACATCGACATCATGGGGCGCAAGCGCAAGTGGATGGTGATCCTGCCCTGGGTGGGCATGATGGGCATCTCCTCCGCGGAGTACGCGTTCGCGTCCGCCGAGGAGACGATCCACCAGGCCCATCACTGGTCCGAGGGCAGCATCTTCTGGATGCTGACCGTCTGGGTGTTCTTCCAGGCCGCGGTGGCCTTCCCGGCGGGACGGCTGCGTGAGACCGGCAAGCTGCCCGCGCGCTGGGCGATGATGCTGGGCGCGGCAGGCACGCTGATGGGCTACCTGTCACTGGCCTACGCGCCGCACGTCATACTCGCCTTCGTCGGCTTCGGTATGTTCAGCGGTATGGGCGCGGGCATGGTGTACGCCACCTGCGTGAACATGGTCGGCAAGTGGTATCCGGAGCGGAAGGGTGGCAAGACCGGCTTCGTCAACGGCGGTTTCGCCTACGGCTCGGTGCCCTTCGTCTTCCTGTTCTCGACCGTGATGGACATCTCCAACTTCAAGGTCATCCTGGTCTCGGTCGGCTGCTTCCTCGCGCTGACCGTCGCCGTCGCCGGCTTCTTCTTCCAGGACCCGCCGAAGAACTGGTGGCCCGCCAAGATCGACCCGCTCAACCCGCCGGACGACCCCCGCGCACGCCGTTCCCTGGAGAAGAACCCGCCGGCCGTCCACCAGTACAGCCCCCTGGAGGCCTGGAAGACCGGCCGGGTGGCGCTCATGTGGTTCTGTCTCGCCTGCACCTCAGGCGTGAACATCTTCGGTATCGCCTTCCAGGTGGAGATCGGCGAGCACGCGGGATTCGCGGCCGGAATCGTGGCCACCGCCATGTCACTCAAGGCGATCGTCAACGGCACCGGACGCGGCGTCATCGGCTGGCTCTCCGACCTGTACGGACGCAAGCAGTGCCTGCTGTACGTCTGTGTCATCCTGGGCCTCGCCCAGTTCGGCATCATCTGGTCGGCCGAGCTCAAGAACCTGCCGCTGTTCCTGTTCTTCTCCGCGGTCTCCGGCTTCGGTGGCGGCGCCATCTTCCCGATGTTCGCGGCCATGACCGCGGACTACTTCGGGGAGAACAACAACGCGACCAACTACGGCATGGTGTACAGCTCCAAGCTGGTGTCGGGCCTCGGCTCCGGCATGGGAATCGTCGTCGTGTCGGCCTGGGGCCTGAACGGCGCCTTCATCCTGGCCGGCTGCATCTCGTTCTTCGCCGGTTTCGTGGCGCTGTTCCTCAGCCCGCCGGGACGGCCCAAGAACAAGCGCATCACCCCCAACCCGCAACCCCTGGGCGAGGAGACGGCCTGACGTGACACGTGGCCCGCGAGGCCGCACGAAGCACCGCGAACGGACCGGGCGGCCCTTCCCCACGGTGGGGAAGGGCCGCCCGATCGCGTGGTGGATCAGCGGCGCCGCTTGCGCAGGGCCGCCATGTTGTCGTAGCTGATCTTGGCCTCCCGCAGCGACTGCGCGGGGTCGGTGGCGCTCGGGGAGTTGTCGTCCTCGACCATCGGGTTGTGGTAGTTCCGCTCCCCGACCCGGGAGAAGAACGTCGTGTAGTCGATGACTCCGGTCCCGAAGGGCACCATCTCGTAGCCCATGCCGTTGGTGGTGCTGACGACGCCGTCCTTGGCGTGGAACAGCGGGTAACGCCTGTTGTTGCGGGCGACCAGGCCGGCCGGGTCGAAGACGTTCCTGCGGGTGGAGCCGTCGTGGGCGGTGTAGGTGTGGAACTTGTACTGGGCGACGTGCGCCCAGAAGATGTCCATCTCCAGCCAGACGACCCTCGGGTCGGTGACTTTGAGGAAGTACTCCAGCTTCCGGATGCCCGAGCTGCGGGTCGGCCGGCCCTGGTCGTCCAGCGGGCCGCCGTCGAGCAGGAAGCCGTAGGCGCTGTCGTGGTTGTGGGTGTAGAGCTTGATGCCCTCGCGGCGGGCGATCTCGCCGAGGGCGTTCCACTTGTCGGCGGCCACGTCCCAGTCGGCGCGGTAGGAGCTGCCGGTGGGGTCGCCGCCGGTGCCCATGTGGTCCATGCCGATGATGTTGGCGATCTCAAGGCGCTGCTTGAAGGTGTCGAGGTCCGCCGTGGTCAGCGGCCAGGACGGCGGGATGAAGCCGTGGTTGCCCTGGGCGCGCAGACCGTAGTCGTCGAGCCAGCAGCGCAGCAGCTTGGCGCCCTGGACGGTTTCCAGGTCGGCGCCGCCGGGTGCGTTGGCGTGCTGGCGGTAGCCCGCGAACTCCACCTGGCGGTAGCCGTGGCGGGCCAACTGCTTGAACACCTCGCGGAAGCCGGAGGGCAGGTCGGTGGAGAGCGGGTCGCGTGCGGTGGCGTCACGGACGGTGTAGAGGATGATGCCGCGCTTGTGCGGCGGGACGAGGACCTGCCCGCCGTGCCCGTGGCCGTGGTCGTGGTCTCTGCCGCGGTCCTGGGCCAGGGCGGGGGAGGCGCCGAAGACCGGGGCCGCGACGGCTCCGGCCGCCACGGCGGTGCAGGTGCTGAGGAAACGGCGCCGGTCCACGCCGAGGGTGCGGCGCAGTCCCTCGTCGGGGGCGTCGGCGGCGGAGACGGTGGCGGCTTTGGTGCGGGAGGGATCGGAATACGGGGTCACGAATGGCCTGCCTTCTCGGTCGTGGCCGGTTCCGGTGCCGCCGGGATCGGCCGTTGTCAGTGCCGTGTGTTTCACTCTCAGTAGTCGGATCTCGTGACGCGTCCGTGTCGTCCGTGGCGGCGTGTCAGTCGAGTCCGGCGAGCTGGAGCAGGAGTTGTTTCACATCGGTGGCCGCCACACGGCCGCCGACTGCGCGGGGGGTGGAGCAGATGAGGAGCGGACCGTCGTCGTCGCTCACGGGAAGGCGGCCGTGGCTGCCGCGAATAGGTGAGGGATCCAGCGGCACGACCGCCATGCGGTAGCGCATGCCGAGTTTCTTGCGGGCCAGTGCGGTGGCCGCCTTGACCTTGACGTAGGGGTCGAGGGGATCCATGAAGAGTTCGACCGGGTCGTAGCCGGGTTTGCGGTGGATCTCGACGAGCTGCGCGAAGTCGGGCGCGTGGGCGTCGTCGAGCCAGTAGTAGTACGTGAACCAGGCGTCCGGCTCCGCGACGGCGACGAGCTCGCCGGCCCGCGGATGGTCGAGGTGGTGGGCCTTCTTGCCCTCGTCGTCGAGGAGTTGCTCGATCCCGGGCAGCCCGTCGAGCGCGGCGCGGGCGGCGTCCAGGTCCTCGGGGCGGCGCACGTAGACATGGGCGATCTGGTGGTCGGCGACGGCGAAGGCGCGGGACGCCATCGGGTCGAGGTACTCCATGCCGTCCTGTGTGTGCACCTCCAGCAGGCCCGCGCGGCGCAGTGCGCGGTTGATGTCGACGGGCCGGCTCACGCGGGTGATGCCGTACTCGGAGAGCACGACGACGGTACGGCCCTCGGCGCGGGCGTCGGCCAGCAGTGGGGCCATGGCCGAGTCCAGGTCGGCGGCCGCCTTCAGGGAGCGCGGGTCGTCGGGGCCGAAGCGTTGCAGGTCGTAGTCGAGGTGAGGGAGGTAGCAGAGGGCCAGGTCGGGGTGCCGGGTGCGGAGGATGTGGCGGGTCGCGGCGATGATCCACCGGCTGGAGACGAGGTCCGCGCCCGGGCCCCAGAAGTGGAACAGCGGGAAGGTGCCGAGCTTTTCGGTGAGTTCGTCGTGGAGGTCCGGCGGTCGGGTGTAGCAGTCGGGTTCCTTGCGGCCGTCGGCGTAGTAGATAGGACGGGGGGTGACAGTGATGTCGGTGTCGGCGCCCATGGCGTACCACCAGCAGATATTGGCGACCGTGTAGCCGGGGTGGGCGCGGCGGGCGGCGTCCCAGAGCTTGTCGCCGGCGACCAGGCCGTTGTGCTGGCGCCACAGCAGGACGTCGCCGAGTTCCCGGAAGTACCACCCGTTGCCGACGATCCCGTGCTCGGACGGCATGGTGCCGGTCAGGAACGTGGACTGGGCGGCGCAGGTGACGGCGGGCAGGACGGTGCCCAGTGGGGCGTGGGAGCCGGACTGGGCGAGCGTCTTCAGGTGCGGCATGTGGTCGAGGAGACGGGGGGTGAGGCCCACGACGTCGAGGACGAGGAGCGGGGTGGGGCGCGCTGTGTCGGGGGCGTTCACGGCAGCTCCTTGAGTCCGAGGTCCGTCAGCAGGTCGCGGGCGAGGGTGAGTTCGGCCGCGATGCCGTCCGTGAGCTGCGTGCGGGCGCGGGGCCGCAGCTCCGGTGGGAGGGCCTGCCAGGTGTAGGTCTCGACCTCCAGGTGGTGGGTGAGCGGACCGGGGCCGCCGACGAGGCGGGCCAGGGCGGTCTTGAGTACGTCGAGCGTGGAGGTGAGGGGCGCGGCGGGGGCCGCGTGCAGCGGGACGTGGAAGTGGGCGCGCCAGGGCGAGGCGTCGGGCAGGACGTCGTCCTTGAGGGCCGCGCCGAGGTCGTCGGTGCCGCGGAGGCCCGCGGTGGTGACGGTGCGGGTCTGGTGCAGGAAGCGGGGTTCGTCGAAGGCGGCGAGGGCGTCGCGGACTTCGGGGAGATGGGGGTGTTCGGCGTGCAGTGCGGCGGAGAGCTGGGATTTGACGATGGGCACTCCGGCCCGGGTGAGGGCGTCCAGGGCGGTGTGCGGGTCTTCGAAGGAGGTGGCGAGGTGGCAGGTGTCGACGCAGATGCCGATGCGGTCGTGGTGGATCGCGGTCAGCGGGGCGATGGCGTCGCCGGTGGTCTCGACGACGCAGCCGGGCTCCGGCTCCAGGCCGACGCGGATGGAGCGGCCGGTCAGTTCCTGGAGGGCGTCGAGGCGTTCGCCGAGGGTGCGCAGCGCGGTGTGGGCGGCTTCGGCTCTTTCCGCGTCCTGGGCGGTGCGCCAGGCGAGTGGGAGGGTGGAGACGCTGCCCTCGGTGACGTCGTCGGGGAGGAGTCCGGCGAGGACGCGGGCGAGGGCGGTGGTGTGGGCGAGGCGTTCCGGGTCGGCCCAGTCCGGCTTGTACACGCGGTACTTGACCTCTTCGGCGCCGAAGCCCTCATAGGGGAAGCCGTTGAGGGTGACTACTTCGAGGCCCCGCCGGTCGAGTTCGGAGCGCAGGGTGCGCAGCGCGGACGGGTCGGTGACGAGGGCGTGGGCGGCGTCCCTGGCGAGCCACAGGCCGATGCCGAGCCGGTCGCGGCCGAGGCGGCGGCGGACGGGTTCGCAGTGGTCGCGGAGCTGGGCGAGGACACCGTCGAGGGTTTCGGCGGGGTGGACGTTGGTGCAGTAGGCGAGGTGCACCGTGGAGCCGTCGGGGTGGCGGAAGCGCATGGCTCACTCCCCGCCGCGCAGGATGGAGTTGCCTTCGTGGGTGGCGTCGGTCGCGGCGATGTCGAGGTTCAGCCGGCCGCTGAGCCCGTAGAACGCCACGGGGTTGCGCCACAGCACCTGGTCGACGTCGTCCTCGGTGAAGCCCTCGGCGAGCATCAGATCGCCGACCTTGCGGGTTTTCAGGGGGTCGCTGCGCCCCCAGTCCGCGGCGGAGTTCACCAGGACCTGCTCGGTCCCGTAGGTGCGCAGGATCGCGACCATCCGGTCCTCGTCCATCTTGGTGTCCGGATAGACCGAGAAGCCCAGCCAGCCGCCGCTGTCCTTGGCCTCCTTGACGGTGGTCTCGTTGAGGTGGTCGAGCAGGACACGGTCCGCGGGCAGGGCGGACTCCCGCACGAGGTCGAGGGTGCGGCGCAGGCCGGCCAGCTTGTCGCGGTGGGGGGTGTGCACGAGTGCGGGCAGCTCGTGGTCGGCGGCGAGCTGGAGCTGGGCGGCGAGGGCGGTGTCCTCGGCGGGGGTCATCGAGTCGTAGCCGATCTCGCCGACGGCGACGACCTGGTCCTTGACGAGATACCGGGGCAGTTCGTCGAGGACGGGACGGCAGCGCGGGTCGTTCGCCTCCTTGGGGTTCAGGGCGATCGTGCAGTGGTGGGCGATGCCGTACTGGGCGGCGCGGAAGGGTTCCCAGCCGAGGAGGGAGTCGAAGTAGTCGAAGAAGGTGGCGGGCGCGGTGCGGGGCTGGCCCAGCCAGAAGGCGGGTTCGACGACGGCCCGGACACCGGCGGCGTGCATGGCCTCGTAGTCGTCGGTGGTCCTGGACGTCATGTGGATGTGGGGGTCGAAGATGCGCATCAGGACTCCTTGCCGTGGGGGGTGTCCGATCCGTCCGCACCGTGCGGTGCCGGTGCGGAGTCGGTCAGGGCCAGGACGCGGTGCAGGTCCTCGGGTACGGGACGGCCCGCGGCGGTGCGTTCGGCGGCGTAGTCGCCGAGCATGCGGGCCAGTTCGGCGTCGGCGCGGGCGCGGCGCCGCAGATCGGCCACGTTGTCGACGGGGACGCCGGTGAACAGGCACTTCAGTACGGCGTGGCGCCAGTTGTGCGGGTCGAGGTGCCGGGCGGCGTACGGGCCGACGGCGGCGGCGAGGAGCCGGGTGTCGTTGGTGCGCAGGGCGTCCTCGATCAGCGGGAGGGCGTCCGGGCCGGGCACCAGGTGCGGCAGCACGCACAGGACGGCGCGGCGCTCGGCGGAGGTGCCCTGGCGGTAGACGCGGCTGAGCGCGGCCGGGTCGGCACCGGCGGCGCGGAGGATCAGCACGCGGGCGGCGTCGACGTACTCGTCCCCGCAGCGGCGGCCCGCCTCGGCGATGCGCAGTTCCCACACGGAGATGGGGCCGTGCGTGCCGGGGTGGGCGGCGGCCTCGGCGAGGGCCTGGTCGAGCCAGGCGCGGGCGGCTCCGGGGAGGTGGGTGTTGAGGTGGGCGTGGAGGGACTCGGGCGGGGTGTGGGCAGGGTTGGGGGGTTCTGACGGCGTGATGGGTGTGGTGGCGTTGCTGTCCGTGGCCGCGTTCGTGACGGTCGTGTTGTCGTCCGCCTCGGTGGGCGTCGGCGCGTCGTCGGATCTCGGCGCCGGGGTCGCCGGGGTGGCGTGGGGGTGCTTCACGGGGTGCTCCCTTCAGGGGTGGCGGAGGGCACGCCGAGGGGTGCGACGGGCGGAGTCGGGGGTGGGACCGGCCCGTTGGGTGGCGCGGCGGTGCGGAGGAACGGGAGGGAGAGTGCGGCGTGGTGAGGGCCCGCGTGGGAGTGGCGGGGCAGTTCGACGACGGTCAGGCCCTGGTAGCCGGTGGCGGCGAGGGCCGCCAGGACGGGCGGGAAGTCGATCTCTCCCTCGCCGAAGGGGAGGTGTTCGTGCACGCCGCGGCGCATGTCCTCGATCTGGACGTGGCGAAGCCAGGGTGCGGCGGCGCGTACGCAGTCGGCCGGAGGGAGGGGTTCGAGGCACTGGCAGTGGCCGATGTCGAGGGTGAGACCGAGGAGGTCGGGGTCGCCGAGGGTGCGGCGCAGACGGTGGAAGTCGGCGAGGGTGGCGAGGAGGTGGCCGGGCTCGGGTTCGACGGCGAGCGGGATGCCGGCGGCGGCTGCGGCGTCCAGGACCGGGGCGAGGCTGTCGGCCAGGCGTTTCCACGCCGTGTCCTCGTCCGTGCCGGGCGGGAGGGTGCCGCTGAAGCAGTGCACGGCGTGGGCGCCGAGGTCGGCGGCGACCCGGACGGCGCGCAGCAGCAGGTCGACGCGGCGGGCCCGGTCGTCCGGCTCCGGGTCCAGGAGGGAGGGGCCGTGTTTGCGGCGCGCGTCGAGCACGTAGCGGGCGCCCGTCTCCACGGTGACCGTCAGCCCGAGCGCGCTGAGCCGTTGCGCGACTCGACGGGTGCGGGCGGACAGGTCCGGGGCGAGGGGGTCGAGGTGCATGTGGTCGAGGGTCAGGCCGACTCCGTCGTAGCCGAGGTCTGCCAGCAGGGCGAGGGCGTCGTCGAGCCGGAGGTCGGCGAGGCCGTTGGTGCCGTAGCCGAAGCGGAGGGGGGTGTGGGGGGAGGCCGGTTCGCCGGGGTCCTGCGCCGGGTGGGGCCGAGGGCTCACGTGATGCTCACCTTCCTCGCGTACTTCCGTCCGATCGGGGCGAGTGCGGCGATCGCCAGGGCGGTGAGGCCGGCTCCGGCGCGGGCGGCCAGGGCGGCTTGGAGGGGGATGGTGGCGCGGATGCCGCCGCCGACGGCTCGCTGGGTGAGTGGGGGTGAGGGGTTGAGCGCGGCGTGGGTGTAGGGACGACCGGCGGTGGCGGCGTAGGCGGTGGCCAGGGCGATGCGGAGGACACCGTCGAGGGTGAGGCCGGTGCCGGTGCGGCGGGTGCCGGTGCCGGTCCTGCCGACGCCGCTGCTGCCCATGCTGGTGCTGCCGGCGCCGGTGTTGCCGACGTCGCTGCTGTCGATGCTGGTCCTGCTGGCGCCGGTGCCGGTCCAGCCGAAGCCGGTCCAGCCGGTGCCCCTGCTGCCCGTGCCGGTCCTGCGGGCGCCGGTGCTGCCGCTGCTGCCGGTGCCGGTCCTGTCGGCGCCGGGCCTGCCAGGGCCGGTCCAGCCGAAGCCGGTCCAGCCGGTGCCGGTGCTGCCGGCGCCGCTGCTGCCGAAGCCGGTCCAGCCGGTGCCGAAGCTACCGACGCCGCTGCCGGTGCTGGTCGACGTGGATTCCTTCGTGCCCCGCGCGCCCCGTGCCACGAGGCGGGCGAGGGCGGCCGTCGCGGTGAGTGCGGCTAGGGGTGCCAGGGCCGAGCCGCCCTGGGTTTCCCGGCGGGAGACCGCCGTCACCGCGAGGGTGTGGGTGCCGAGGAGGGCGGCGGAGGGCAGCGCCTCGACCGGGCGGCCGGTCGTCGCGGCGGCGCCGAGGAGGTGGTCGAGGCCGCGGGCGGCGGCCATGGCCACCGGGCCGGCGGGCGTGTGCTTCAGGGCGAGGTCGTACGCCCAGACGGTGGCGGCCAGGGGCGTGGCCACGGCCAGGGCCGGGCGGCCGGCCCGAGCGGCCAGGGCGAGCCCGGCCGCGGTCAGGGCGCAGGCCGCCGTCAGGGCGGAGGACGGCCGGATGCGGCCGGAGGGGAGAGGGCGCTCGGGGCGCTCGGCGGCGTCCTCCTCGCGGTCCGCCCAGTCGTTGAGGGCCATGCCGGCCTCGTAGAGACACAGGGAGGAACCGATGGCGAGGGCGGTGCGGGTGTTGGGGCGGGCGCCGGTGGCGACGGCGCCGCTCAGGGCGTCGCCCGGGACGGTGAACAGGGCGGGAAGCCGCAGGAGTTCGGCCCAGGCGCGGCTGCGGCTCATCGCCGCACTCCCCGGGGTGCCCCGCCCTGGGCCTGTGGCGCGGACGCCTCCGCCCCGGCGACCGCATCCCCTCCGGCGCCACCAATCTCCGCTCCAGCACCACTGGTGTCCGCTCCGGCACCACTGGTGTCCGCTCCGGCACCACTGGTGTCCGCTCCGGCACCACTGGTGTCCGCATCCCCTCCGGCACCACCAGTGTCCGCCCCGGCGACCGCATCCCCTCCGGCACCACCAGTGACCGCTCCGGCTACCGCTTCCGCGCCGCCGACACCACGCGTCTCCGCACCAGTACCACCTGCCCCCTGCCCCGCATCCGCACGGGCGGCGACACCGGCACCAATCGGGCCCTCCCCCACCTCCGCCCCGGCGACCGCCTCCGCGCCGACACCACCCGTCTCCGCACTGGCACCAACACCGACTCCAGCACCGACACCGACATCAACACCGACACCGGCACCGGCACCGGCACCGGCACCAGCACCCGTGCCAACATCAGCACCCTCACCCGCCCCCCGAAGCCGCCCCGCCAACCGGCCCAGCGCCGCGTACTGCTCCGCCAGGCCCGCCGGTCCGTCCCCCACCGGGTCCTTGAAGTAGAAGCCCAGTTCGTCGAGTGGGCCGGTCAGGCCGGCCTCGTGGGCGCGGGCGGTGAGGCGGGCCAGGTCCAGGACCAGGGGTGCCGCCAGGGCCGAGTCGCAGCCCTGCCAGATGGTCTGGAGGATCATGCGCGTGCCGAGGAAGCCGTCGAAGGCGATGTGGTCCCAGGCCGTCTTCCAGTCCCCGAGGGCAGGGACGTCGTCGATGTGCACCTCGCCCTCGGGAACGGTGCCGAGAGTGTCGGCGAGGACGCGTTCCTTGCCGGCGTTCTTCGCGGCAGCTGCGGCCGGGTCGGCGAGAGACGCGCCGTCGCCGCCGCCCAGCAGGTTGGTGCCGGACCAGGCGCGGACGGTCAGGGCACGTTGCGCGAACATCGGGCCCAGCACGGCCCGCAGCAGCGTCTGTCCGGTCTTGCCGTCCCGGCCGGCGTACGGCAGGCCGCTCCGCTCGGCCTCTCGGGCGGCCACGGGGTGATGCATGCCCTCGGAGGGGGTGAAGTTGACGTAGGGGCAGCCCGCGCGCAGGGCCGCCAGCGCGTACAGCGTGCTGGCAGGGAGCGGGGAGTCGGGCCCCTGGGACGCGGGTTCGGTGGAGGCGACGTTCACCACCACCGCGCGCTCCAGCTCATGACGGCGTACGAAGTCGCGTATGTCGTCGGCGAAGGCCGTGATCAGTTCGGCCTCGCTGCGGGTGTCGCCCGGGGTGGGGCCGCCGGGCCTGATCTCCCGGTCGGCGGCGGCGAGTTCGGCCGCGACGGCGGTGGCGACGCCCGGCGGGACGACTCCGCCCGCGGTCAGGGCCTCGGCGCGTTTCGGCAGCGGGCAGTCGACGGTGTCGTGCCCGCCGAAGACGAGGTCGGACAGCGCGGGCAGGCCGCTGTCGGTGAACGCCGGGGTCTCGGTCACCATGCCGGTGGGTGGGTGCAGTCCCGCGGTGACGGCGGCGCACCCCGTGACGACGGTGGTGGCGACGGAGCCTCGGGCTCCGATCAGCCACACCCCCACACGCGGTCGGGAGAGGGACGCGGACGCGGACATGGGCAGCCTCCTGGTCGGTGCGCGAAACCCTGGGGTGGGACAAAGACGGCGGGCGGGGGTCCGGCGTCCCCCGCCCGCCGCCGTTCAGTTACCCGTGACGGGCAGTTCCTTCAACTGGATGTTGCGGAAGGAGACCTGGTCGTCGGCGCCATGGTTCTGGAGGCCGATGTGACCGTCGGTCAGGCTCCGCTGGGGGTCCTTGTTGGTGAAGTCGTTGATCTTGACTCCGTTGAGGAACACCTGAAGGCGTTCGCCCTGGACCTTGATCTCGTAGGAGTTCCACTGGCCGGGCGGCCGCAGAACCTGGTCACGGGCCTTGATGTTGGCCGACTTGAAGGAGTAGATCGCGCCCGTCGTACGGTCGGGTGCGTCCGTCGCGTCGATCTGGATCTCGTAGCCCTTGTTCACGGCGGACCAGGGGTCGTCGGAGGCGGGGAAGCCCACGAAGATTCCGGAGTTGTCGTCGCCCTGCATCTTCCAGTCGAGCTTCAGGGAGTACGACTTCAGCTCCTTGGCCTGGTACCACAGCAGGCCCATGCCGCCTTCGGACTCCATGGCGCCGTCCTTGACGACGAACTTGCCGGGTCCGGCCTGCTTCCAGCCCTCCAGGGTCTGGCCGTTGAAGATCTTCCGGTAGTCCTTGCTCGGCTTGCAGTCCGCCTTGACCTGGCCGGTGGCGTACTGCAGACCGCCGAGCAGATGGGCCCGGAAGGCCTCCTCGGCGTAGGACTCCTTGGTGTGACCGAGGCCGGTGTAGAAGGACCGGCCGCCGCCGTAGTTCTGACACCAGGCGATCGGGTGGTCGCCCTTCATCGTGCCGCCCTGGTACGTCGTCTCGTCGAGGGTGGCGAGGACCTTGACCTGCTCGCGCGGGTTGGTGCGGTAGTCGTACCACTCGTCGGTGCGCTCCCAGGCGTCGCCCAGGTGCGCGGTGGACGGGTGGTCGTGGTCCTCGACGCGCACGGTGGCCTTCTGGGTGGCCGGGTGCGAGGCGAAGTAGGCGCCGACGAGGCCGCCGTAGAACTCCCAGTCGTACTCGGTGTCGGCGGCCGCGTGGATGCCCATGTAGCCGCCGCCACCCGCCACGTAGTTCTCGAACGCCTTCTGCTGCTCGGCGTTCAGCACGTCGCCCGTCGTGGACAGGAAGGCCACCGCGTCGTACTTGGCGAGGTTGGTCGTGGTGAACTGCCGGGCCTCCTCGGTCGCGTCGACCGTGATGCCGGCCGGGGCGCCGAGCTCCTTCAGGGCGGCGATGCCGGCCGGGATGGAGTCGTGCCGGAAGCCGGCGGTCTTGGAGAAGACCAGGACCTTCTTGCCGCCCTTGAACGGCTCCTTGGAGAACTCGAAGTCGTCCACGTCGTACAGCGCGCCGTCGCCGCCCTTGAAGACCAGGTAGATCTCCGTGGTCTTCTTCGGCAGCGCCCGCAGCGGTACGTCGACGTTCTGGAAGGTCTCCCAGCTGCCGGTCGGCGGGATGTAGGCCGAGCCGTGCAGCGGTCCGTCGGGCGAGCCGGTGCGCAGCTCGATGAAGCCGCCCGCGCCGCCGGAGGAGGCCCGCACGGTCATCTTCTTCTGCCCGTCGAACCGGTAGGGGGTGAAGGAGATCCAGTCGCCGTCGTTGATGTCGCCGACGGTCTTGCCGCCGTTGGCGCCGGTCTTGTCGATGACCGAGACGCCCTGCTGCTTCGTGAAGTGCTCGCCCTGGCGGTGCAGCGGCTGGAGCACGGTGCGGGCGGTGCCGGTCAGGGCCTCCTGGCCGTTCGCCCCGCCGTCGGTGTAGCTGGCGCCGACGACGCCGTAGATGTTGGCGTTGGGGTCGTGACCGCCGTCACCGGGCGGCGGCTTCAGGGTGCCCTCACAACCCATTTCGCTGGTCAGCTCGTGGGCGTGGGAGTCGTGGCCGAGGCTGTAGACGACCTTGACCTTGGAGCAGTCGATCGTCTCCTCGGGGTCGGTGACGGTCACCTTGAACGGGACGGGCTCGCCGAAGGCGGCCAGGCTGCCGTTGCCCGGGACGTCGATCCGCACCTTGGGCTCGGTGTTGCCGACCACGATCCGGACGCTGGCGTTGCCCGTGTTGCCCTCGGGGTCCTTGGCGGTGAAGGTGGCGGTGTAGGTGCCGACCTTCTTGTACTTGTGGGTGGGGTTGAGGCCCTCGCCCTGGGTGCCGTCGCCGAAGTCCCAGCTGTAGGTGAGGTCCGGGGAGTCGGCGTCCTTGGCGGCGCCGGTGAACTTGACCTTCAGACCGGCCGCGCCGGACGTCCTGTCGGCGCTGACCTCGGCGATCGGGGAGAAGCCGTCCTCGGCGTTCTCGATCCGGTACAGCGCGGAGTGCTCGTCGCCCTGGAACCAGGAGACGCCGTAGTCGAGGACGTAGAGCGCGCCGTCGGGGCCGAACTCCATGTCCATGATCTGGGTGCCGGTCCACGGGAAGTCGTTGATCTTCGCGACGGAGCCGTCGGCGTTCTGCTCGATCCGCTTGATCCAGCGGCGGCCGAACTCACCCGCGAAGAAGTCGCCGTCGTAGGCCTCGGGGAACTTCACCTTGGAGTCGAGGTCGGGGTCGTAGCGGTAGACCGGGCCGGCCATCGGGGACTCCGAGCCGGTGCCGAACTCGGGCACCGAGCCGCCGTCGTACGGGATCCAGGCGGCCTGCGCGGGCGGCAGGTCGACCAGGCCGGTGTTGTGCGGCGAGGTGTTCTTCGGGGCGGCGCAGTCGAACTTCGCGCCGGACTCCTTGGTGGCGAAGTCGTAGTCGAGGTAGGCGTCGTTGTTGCCCGTGCAGAAGGGCCAGCCGAAGTTGCCGGCCTCGGTCACCTTCGCGAACTCGACCTGTCCGGCCGGCCCCCGCTTCGGGTCGGCGGCTCCGGCGTCGGGGCCGTAGTCACCCACGTACACGGTGCCGGTGGGCTTGTCGACGCTCATCCGGAACGGGTTGCGGAAGCCCATCGCGTAGATCTCGGGGCGGGTCTTCTCCGTGCCCGGGGCGAAGAGGTTGCCCTCCGGGATGGTGTACGAGCCGTCCTCGGCGACCTTGATACGGAGGATCTTGCCGCGCAGGTCGTTGGTGTTGGCGGAGCTGCGGCGGGCGTCGAAGGCGGGGTTGCGGTTCTCGCGGTCGTCGATCGGCGTGTAGCCGTCGGAGGCGAAGGGGTTGGTGTCGTCGCCGGTCGACAGGTAGAGGTTGCCGTCCGCGTCGAAGTCGATGTCGCCGCCGACGTGGCAGCAGGTGCCCCGGGAGGCCGCGACGTCGATGACCTTCTTCTCGCTGGCCATGTCCAGCGTGCCGTTGGCGTTGAGGACGAAGCGGGAGAGGCGGTTGACGCCCTCGAACTTCTCGAAGTCCGCGGCGGTGCCGGTCTCCGGGGCGTCGCCGGCGGGGGTGTCGAGCGGCGGGGCGTAGTAGAGGTAGATCGCCCGGTTGTTCTTGAAGTCCGGGTCGATGCCGACGCCCTGCAGGCCCTCCTCGTCGTGGCTGTAGACGGGGATCTTGCCGGCGACCTTGGTGACGCCGCCCTGGTCGGTGAGGCGCAGTGTGCCGTCGCGCGAAGTGTGCAGCACGCTGCGGTCCGGGAGCACGGCGAGCGACATCGGCTCGCCCGTCTCGGGCTCGCCCTTGGCGAGCGGGACCTGCTGGAACTGCCCCTCGGCGGCGGCCGGTTCGTCGTGCTCCGGGTGGCCGGGGTGGGCGCCGGCGAGAGTGGCCGGGGCGCCCACGGCCAGGAGCAGGCCGGTGAACAGGGCGAGGGGGGTGCGAAGCCTGGGACGCCTCGGGGTGCGGGTGCTTCGGAGTCTGGTTCTGTGCACGAAGTCCCTCCGGGAACGGGTGGGCCGTACTGGATGGGTGCGAAGGCGTGCGGTGCGGGCGCCGGGGTGCGCCGTCACCCCGGAGGTGGGTGTGCCATGAACACTTCCCTGTGTGTCCTGAACACTTCAGGGACGGTAACCGCGTCCGTGCGGGGCGAACACCCCTTGCGTCAGACTCGGTTGAACTTTCTCCCAGCACAGGACAAAGCAGGATACGGGCAGGTCGGAGGGGGGATCGGCGGTGCTGCCGGTCCCCGTCCCCGACCTGCCGCCGGGTGCGTGGTTCAGCTGTTGAACGCGGCGTCGAAGGACGCGCTGGGCGGTTCGAAGTCGAACGCCTTAAGGCGGGTCAGGGCCTCGGGGGCGCCCTGGAGCCGGTCCATGCCGGCGTCCTCCCACTCGACGGAGATGGGCCCCTGGTAGTCGATGGAGCGCAGCATCCGGAAGACGTCCTCCCAGGGGACGTCGCCGTGCCCCGCGGAGACGAAGTCCCAGCCGCGCCGTGGGTCGCCCCAGGGCAGGTGTGAGCCGAGGCGGCCGTTGCGGCCGTCGAGGCGCTTGCGGGCCTCCTTGCAGTCGACGTGGTAGATCCGGTCGCGGAAGTCCCACAGGAAGCCGACCGGGTCGAGGTCCTGCCAGACGAAGTGCGACGGGTCGAAGTTCAGCCCGAAGGCGGGACGGTGGCCGACCGCCTCCAGGGCGCGTTGGGTGGTCCAGTAGTCGTAGGCGATCTCGCTCGGATGCACCTCGTGCGCGAACCGCACGCCCTCCGCGTCGAAGACGTCCAGGATCGGGTTCCAGCGCTCGGCGAAGTCCTCGTAGCCGCGTTCGATCATCGACTCGGGGGCGGGCGGGAACATCGCGACCAGGTGCCAGATGGCGGAGCCGGTGAAGCCGATGACGGTGTCGACGCCGAAGGCGGCCGCGGCGCGCGCGGTGTCCTTGATCTCGGCGGCGGCCCGCTGTCGTACGCCTTCCGCGTCGCCGTCGCCCCAGATCCGCCCCGGCAGGATGGCCTGGTGCCGCTCGTCGATGATGGCGTCGCAGACGGCCTGGCCGACGAGATGGTTGGAGATGGCCCAGCACTTCAGGCCGTACTTGTCGAGGAGCTGGTGCCTGGACGCGATGTAGCCGGGGTCGCTCAGTGCCTTGTCGACCTCGAAGTGGTCGCCCCAGCAGGCGAGTTCCAGGCCGTCGTAGCCGAAGTCGCGGGCGAGGCGGCAGACCTCTTCGAGGGGCAGGTCGGCCCACTGGCCGGTGAAGAGCGTGAAGGTGCGGGGCATTGCCGGGCCTCCTCAGACCGCGATCGGGGTGTAGACGGAGTTCTTCTCGGCGCTCTCCTCCACCGCCGCGAGGACGCGCTGCACCTGCAGCCCCTCGGCGAAGGAGGGTTCGGGGCGGCGGCCCTCGGCGACCGCGTGGACCAGGTCGCGGGCCTGGTGGACGAAGCTGTGCTCGTAGCCGAGGCCGTGCCCGGGCGGCCACCAGGCCTCCAGGTAGGGGTGGTCGGGTTCGGTGACGAGGATGCGGCGGAAGCCGGAGTGGGTGTCGGGCTCGGTGCCGTCGTGGTACCAGAGCTCGTTGAGCCGCTCCAGGTCGAAGGCGAGCGAGCCGCGCTCACCGTTGAGTTCGATGCGCAGGGCGTTCTTGCGGCCGGTGGCGTACCGGGTGGCCTCGAAGGAGGCGAGGGCGCCGGAGGTGAAGCGGGCGGTGAACAGGGCGGCGTCGTCGACGGTGACCTGTCCGGTGCCGTCGGCCGAGACGGCGCCCAGTCCGCGCGCGGCACCGGCGAGCGGCCGCTCCCGGACGAAGGTCTCCGTGAGCGCCGAGACCCCCGCGAGCTGCTCCCCCGCCAGGTACTGCGCCAGGTCCACGATGTGCGCCCCGAGGTCGCCGAGCGAGCCGGAGCCGGCCAGTTCCTTGCGCAGCCGCCAGGTCAGCGGGGCCTGCGGGTCGACCAGCCAGTCCTGGAGGTACGACACCCTGACGTGCCGCAGGGTGCCGACGCGGCCCTCGGCGACCATCCGCCGGGCCAGCGCGGTGGCGGGCACCCGGCGGTAGTTGAAGCCGACCATGGCCAACTGGCCACGCTCGTAGGCGGATTCGGCGGCCGCCGTCATCGTCGCGGCCTCCTCGACGGTGTTCGCGAGGGGCTTCTCGCACAGGACGTGCTTGCCGGCGGCCAGCGCGGCGAGCGCGATCTCGGCGTGGCTGTCGCCGGGTGTGCAGATGTCCACCAGGTCGATGTCGTCCCGGGCGATCAGCGCCCGCCAGTCGGTCTCGGCCGCCGCCCAGCCGTGCCGGTCGGCCGCCGCGCGCACGGCCGTCTCGTCCCGCCCGCAGATCGCGGCGAGCACCGGCTGCCGGGGCAGGTCGAAGACGCGGCCCACGGTGCGCCAGCCCTGGGAGTGGGCGGCGCCCATGAAGGCGTAGCCGACCATGCCGATGCGCAGCGGCGGCTTGTCGACGGCGCCGGGTGTCGGCGTCCCGGCGCCGCTGTCGGCTTCGGGCTGCTGCGGCTGTCCCATGAAGAGGTCCTCCTCGTCGTCGGTGCGCTGTGGGGGGTTGGGGGGCCGTGCCGCGAAGGGGGCGGGGGTGTGGCACGCCGCGAAGTGCCGCGTTCAGCCGTCCACGGTCTGCGGCGCCGTCGTGGCTTCTCGCGTCCACGCGGCGGAGCCGCATGTCAGGCACAGCCCCGCGCCCCTTGGGCCTCGGCTCGGATCGGGATCCGAGAGGCGCAGCCCCTTACTCGAAGCCGGTGGACATGTACTGGTCGACGTTGGTCTTGTCGACGACGGCCGAGTAGAGCGTGAGCGACGCCGGGATCTCGTACTCGGCGAGGCCGCCGACGCCCTTGCCCTGGCCGAGGGCGCGGGCGAGGTCGATGGCGGAGGCGGCCATGGTGGGCGGGTAGAGGACGGTCGCCTTCAGCACGCCGTCGTCCTGCTTGATGGCCTGGAAGGCGGAGAGCGCGCCCGCGCCGCCGACCATCAGGAAGTCGTCGCGCCCGGCCTGCTCGATGGCGCGCAGCGCGCCGACGCCCTGGTCGTCGTCGTGGTTCCACAGCGCGTCGAACTGCGACTGCGCCTGGAGCAGCTGGGCCATCTTGGCCTGCCCGGACTCGACGGTGAAGTCGGCGGCCTGGCGGGCCACCTTGCGGATGTTGGGGTAGTTCTTCAGCGCGTCGTCGAAGCCCTGGGTGCGCTGCCTGGTCAGTTCCAGGTTGTCCAGTCCGGCCAGTTCGATGACCCGGGCGTCGGACGTGCCCTTGAGCTTCTCACCGATGTAGTGACCGGCGTTGAGGCCCATGCCGTAGTTGTCGCCGCCGATCCAGCAGCGGTACGCCTGCGGGGTGTTGAAGATCCGGTCCAGGTTGATCACCGGGATGCCCGCCCGCATCGCCTTGAGCCCCACCTGGGTGAGGGCCTTGCCGTCGGCGGGCAGGATGACCAGGACGTCGACCTTCTTGTTGATCAGGGTCTCGATCTGGCCGATCTGCGCGGCGGTGTCGTTGGAGCCCTCGGTGATCTCCAGCGTCACGTCCTGGTACTTCTCGGCGCGGCTCTTGGCGTTCTCGTTGATCGCGTTGAGCCAGCCGTGGTCGGCCTGCGGACCGGCGAAGCCGATGGTGACCTGCTTGCCGGGCTGGTCGTCGGCGGCCGGCTGGTTGTCGGCGGCCTGCTCCTTCTCCTTGGGCTCGTTGCTGGTGCACCCGGTGAGGAGGGCACCGGCCGAGACGGCGGCGGTCCCGAAGAGCAGTCCTCTGCGGCTGGTGAGTTGCTGCGGCATGGCGGTGAACCCTTTCCTCAGGTCGTGCTCGCGGTACGGCGCTGGACCAGCACGGCGGCGACGATGATCGCGCCCTTGGCGATCTGCTGGACGTCGCTCTGCAGGTTGTTCAGGGCGAAGATGTTGGTGATCGTGGTGAAGATCAGGACGCCGAGCACGGAGCCGACGATGGTGCCGCGGCCGCCGCTGAGCAGGGTGCCGCCGATGATCGCGGCGGCGATGGCGTCGAGTTCGTAGAGGTTGCCGTTGGTGTTCTGGCCGGAGCCGGACAGGATGATCAGCAGGAAGGCGGCGATGCCGCAGCACAGCCCGGAGAGCAGGTACAGATACAGCCGCTGCCGGCGTACGTCGATGCCCGCCAGCCGGGCCGCCTCCGCGTTGCCGCCGACGGCGACGGTGCGGCGGCCGAAGGTGGTGCGGTTCAGCAGCAGCCAGCCGATGATCGTGACGACCGCGAAGACGAGGACGAGCGGCGGGATGCCGAGCACGTACGCGTCGCGCTCGCCGAGGTCGAGGACGGAGGGCACCGTGACGATCTGCGTCCTGCCGTCCGTGATCTGCAACGCCAGTCCGCGCGCCGAGGCCAGCATGGCGAGGGTGGCGATGAACGGGACCATCCCGCCGTAGGCGATGAGCAGTCCGTTGACCAGGCCGCAGCCGACGCCGACGAGCACCGAGGTGAAGAGGATGCCGCCGAAACCGAAGTCCTGGGTGGCGACGGTGGTCGCCCACACGGAGGCGAGCGCGACGATCGCGCCGACGGAGAGGTCGATGCCGCCGGAGATGATGACGAAGGTCATGCCGACGGTGACGACGCCGATCACGGAGGCCTGGGTGAGGACGAGTTGGAGGTTGCGGGTGTCGAGGAACTCGTCGGGCTTGGTGATGCCGCCGATGACGACGAGGGCGGCGAGCACGCCGAGCAGGGACAGGGTGCGGACGTCGGCGCGGAACAGCATGCCGCGCCAGGCAGGGGGTTGAACGGCCGACGGCGCCTTGTCGGCGCTGTCCCGCGGCGGGGAGACGGGCTGCGTCATGACGCCGGGCTTCCTTCCATCACGAGGTCGAGTACGCGGTGTTCGTCCAGCTCATGGGCGGGCGCGGTGTGTACGACCCGGCCCTCGCGCAGTACCAGAACGCGGTCGGCGAGGCCCAGCACCTCGGGCACCTCGCTGGAGACCAGCAGCACCGCGAGGCCCTCGTTCGCGAGGCGCCGGACGACCGCGTAGAGCTCGGCGCGGGCGCCGACGTCGACGCCCCGGGTCGGCTCGTCGAGCAGCAGGACCCGGCAGCCGCGCAGCAGCCAGCGGGCGAGGACGGCCTTCTGCTGGTTGCCGCCGGAGAGGGTGCGGATCGGCGCGGACGGGTTGTCGGGCCGCAGGGACAGCTCGCGGGTGGCGGAGCGCGCGGCGCCCAGTTCGGCGGCCCGGTCGATCCAGCCCGCCTTCGAGAAGCGGGACATGGAGGAGACCGAGACGTTACGGGTGACCGACTCCAGCATCAGCAGGGCCTGCGCCTTGCGCTCCTCGGGGGCGAGCCCGAGTCCGGCGCGGACGGCGGCGCGCACGCTGCCGGGCTTCAACGGCCGCCCGTCGACGAGGACCTGGCCGGCGGCGGGCTTGCGGGCGCCGTAGATGGTCTCCAGGATCTCGGAGCGCCCGGAGCCGACGAGTCCCGCGAGGCCGACGATCTCGCCGGGGCGCACGGTCAGGTCGAACGGCTCGAACTCGCCGTTCCGAGCCAGTCCCCGCACGTGCAGCAGCGGCTCCCCGCGCACCGGGGAGGCGGGCCGTTCGGGGAAGACGTACTCCACGTTCCGGCCGGTCATCAGCGCCACGACCTCACGCGTCGGCGTCGACTTCGCGGGCAGTCCGCCCGCCACGGCCCGGCCGTCCTTCAGTACGGTCACCCGGTCGCCGATCCGGCGGATCTCCTCCAGGCGGTGCGAGATGTAGACGACGGCGACGCCGTCGGCGGTGAGGTCGCCGACGATCCGGAAGAGGTTGTCGACCTCGTCCGGGTCGAGGGCGGCGGACGGCTCGTCCATCACGATCAGCCGTACCTCGTGGGAGAGCGCGCGGGCCATGGAGACGATCTGCTGCTGGGCGGCCGACAGCTCGCCGACGAGACGCCCGGGGTCGATCTCCGGATGCCCAAGTCTCTTCAGCAGCAGGGCAGTCGACTCCTTCGCCGTCCCGCGTCGTACGACGAAGCCGGCGGCCGTGGGTTCATGGCCGAGGTGAACGTTCTCGGCGACCGACAGGTGCTCCACCAGGTCGAGTTCCTGGTAGATGGTGGCGATGCCGAGGCGCATGGCGGCGATCGGCGAGCGCAGGGTGACCGGTTCGCCGCGCCAGTTGATGGTGCCGGTGTCGGGCTGGTGGGCACCGGCCAGGACCTTGATGAGGGTGGACTTCCCGGCGCCGTTCTGGCCGAGCAGACAGTGCACTTCACCGGCCTGGACGTCGAGGTCGACGCCGTCCAGGGCGCGGACGCCGGGGAACGACTTGGTGATGCCGGACATGCTGAGCAGCGGTGGTTCTGGTGCCATGGTTGGTTCCCCTTGGCTGGCGTGCGGGCCGGTGTCAGGGCAGGGCAGAGCAGGGAGGGGGTGCTGGTGGTGCCGTAACTGCGAGAGGTTTACGCGGGTGAGAACAAGTGGTCGCTGATCAGCCGGGCCGCGCCGATGACTCCGGCGGTGGGGCCCAGCTCGCCCAGGACGATGGGCAGGTTGCCGGTCGCCAGCGGCAGCGACTGGCGGTAGACCTGGGTGCGGATGGCGGCGAGCAGGTTGTGGCCGAGGCCGGTCACCCCGCCGCCGATCACCACCAGGCCGGGGTTGAAGAAGCTGACCAGGCCGGCGATGACCTGGCCGGTGCGGTTGCCGCCCTCACGGATCAGTTCGAGGGCGGTGGCGTCGCCCGCGGCGGCCGCGGCGGCGACGTCGACGGCGGTGAGGCTGCCGTTCGTCTCCAGCCGGGTCGCGAGTTCGGCCGACTGCCCTTGCTGGGCGGCCTCCAACGCGTCCCGGGCGAGGGCCGCGCCGCTGAAGTGGGCTTCCAGGCAGCCCCGGTTGCCGCAGGCGCACGGACGTCCGTCGGGCACGGCCTGGATGTGCCCGATGTCGCCCGCGGAACCCGTCGTGCCGCGGTGGACCGCGCCGCCGACGACGATGCCGCAGCCGATGCCCGTGCCGATCTTGACGCAGAGGAAGTCGCCCACGGAGCGGGCGACGCCCGCGTGCATCTCCCCCATCGCCATCAGGTTCACGTCGTTGTCGACCATGACCGGGCAGCCGAGTTCCTGACTGAGCGCCTCCCGCACGGGGAAGCCGTCCCAGCCGGGCATGATCGGCGGCGCCACGGGGACGCCCTCCGGGAAGCGGACGGGGCCCGGGACGCCGATGCCGGCGCCGTCGAAGCCCTCCGCGAGCCCTGAGGCCCGCAACTTGGCGGCCATGGACAGCACTTGCTCGAAGACCGCGACGGGACCTTCGCGCACCTCCATCGGCTGGGTGATGTGCCCCAGGATCTCCAGCTCCGCGTTGGTGACCGCGACGTCGATGGAGGTCGCGCCGATGTCGACGCCGAGGAAGCGCAGGTTCGGTGCGAGCCGGATGTTGTGCGAGCGTCGGCCGCCGCGAGAGGCGGCGAGGCCGTCGGCGACGATCAGGCCCGTCTCCAGGAGCCGGTCCACCTCCACGGCCAGCTTGGACCGCGAGAGGTCGACCTGATCGCCCAGCTGGGCCCGGGAGTTGGGCCCGCCGTCGCGCAACAGCTTCAGCAGCCTGGCCTGGTGGGCGTTCGCGGGTCGTGCGGTCATACGTCTCACGAGCCCCTCCCCGCCTCGAATCGGCCATCGCTGTCCGGCTTTCGAGGGGAAAGTAGCAGCGGCTGCCGGGAGTGGGAAGAAGGTGCGCAGGAATTGCCGCAGACTTTTTCCACTGACAGGACAAAGAGAGGGTGGCGAGGCCGCGCTCACGCTCAGTGACCAGGGGTATTACCTCGCGGGTAATCGACCTGCGGGCGGTATTGGCGCAGGGTGGTGACCGTTCGGACTCCCACCCCCGGAGGTGCTCCCCCCATGACCGACGACGCCGGCACGACCAGCCCGAACGCCCTGCTGGCCGCGCTCCCCTTCGCCGAGGAGCTGGGGATGAGCCTGGAGGAGGCGACGCCGGAACGGGTGGTGGCCGGCCTCGCCTGGGCGCCGCGGCTGTGCACGGCGGGCGGTGTGCTGCACGGGGGTGCGCTGATGACCCTCGCGGACACGGCGGGCGCGGTGTGCGCCTTCCTCAACCTGCCGCCGGGTGCGGCCACGTCGACGGTGGAGTCGGGCACCCACTTCTTCCGTGCGGTGCGCTCCGGCACCGTCCGCGCGGAGGCGCGCCCGCTGCATGTGGGGCGGTCCTTCGTCGTCGTGGAGACGCGGGTGCGGGACGAGCAGGGGCGTGCGGTGGGGCGGACCACTCAGACGCAGGCGGTGCTGGGCGGCACATGAGAACGCCCGCACGACGATCGGCGTCGCGTGCCGGGCCCCGCGACGCCGACATGATCCGAACGACCGGCTCTAGGTACGCGGACGTGCGTGGTACGACTTGCGTGTGTGCTCGGTGTGGCCCCGCATGATCTCCGTGGCCCGCCGCTCGTCCCGCGCCGTGATCGCGGCGATCAGCTCGCGGTGTTCGATCCAGGACTGCTTGCCCCGCTGCCGGGCGACCGGCGTGTAGTACCAGCGGACCCGGCGGTCCACCTGCGCGGCGAGTTCGGCGAGGACGGCGTTGCCCGCCAGCTCCATGACCTTCGCGTGGAAGCGGGCGTTGAGCGCGACCGCGCCGTCCACGTCGTCGGCGGCGACCGCGCGCTCACCCTCCGCGCACAGCTCCTCAAGGGCGGTGACGCCGGCGCTGCCCGCGTTGGCGGCGGCGAGCCGGGCGGCCTCGGCCTCCAGCAGCGTACGGACCGTCAGGAGCTGGTCGGCCTCCTCCTCGGTCGGCTCGTGCACGAACGCGCCCTGCGCCGGCCGCAGATCGACCCACCCCTCGGTGTTCAGCCGCTGCAACGCCTCGCGCACCGGCTGCCGGGAGACGCCGAGGTGCCCGGCGAGTTCGCTCTCGACCAGGTGCTGGCCGGGCTGGAGGGCGCGGGTGGTGATGAGTTCGAGCAGCGCCTCGTAGACGCGGTCGCGCAGCGGGCCGGGACGTTCGAGCTTGGGCACCGCACCTTGCGGCAGTCCTGTCGACAACATCGGTCCCCCTCCTGGCAGGGCCGTGCACAGCAGATGTCAATGCCAGAGCAACCCTTGGAGCCGTAAAGCCCTGGGAAAGACAGTATCAATTGCCTTTTGTCTACAGTCTACGGTGCACAATGGCTACCGAATCGGGGAGTTGACCTCGTCACACCCTCACGGACAGCGGACGACCTGACCGGCGTACGACAGGTTCCCGCCGAACCCGAACAGCAGCACGGGATCCCCGGTCGAAATCGCCCCCTGCTCCACCAGCTTGGAGAACGCGAGCGGAATGCTGGCCGCAGAGGTGTTACCGGACTCGGCGACATCGCGGGCGATGACCGCGTTGACGGCGCCCAGCTTCTCGGCGAGCGGCTCGATGATCCGCAGGTTGGCCTGGTGCAGCACCACCGCGGCGAGGTCCTCCGGCGCGTACCCGGCACGCTCGCAGGCCTGCCGGGCGAGCGGCGGCAGCTGGGTGGTCGCCCACCGGTAGACGCTCTGCCCCTCCTGCGCGAACCGCGCGGGCTCGCCCTCGATCCGCACCGCGTGTCCCATGTCCGGCACCGACCCCCAGAGCACCGGCCCCACCTCCGGTTCGTCCGAGGCCTCCACGACGGCGGCCCCCGCTCCGTCGCCGACGAGCACGCAGGTCGTCCGGTCGGTCCAGTCGGTGACGTCGGACATCTTGTCGGCGCCGATGACCAGCGCCCGGCTCGCCGCGCCGGCCCGTACGGTGTGGTCGGCGGTGGCCAGGGCGTGGGTGAAACCGGCGCACACCACGTTGATGTCCATCGCGGCGGGGCGTGGGACGCCGAGCCGTGCCGCGACCCGGGCGGCCATGTTCGGGGAGCGGTCGACCGCCGTCGAGGTGGCGACGAGGACCAGGTCGATGTCCGCCGGGGCCAGCCCGGCGGCCGCGAGTGCCTTGGCGGCGGCGTGCGCGGCCAGCTCGTCCACCGGTTCGTCGGGGCCGGCGATGTGCCGGGTGCGGATGCCGACCCGGGTTCTGATCCACTCGTCGCTGGTGTCGACCATGCCCGCCAGGTCCTCGTTGGTGAGCACCTTGGCGGGCTGATAGTGGCCGATGGCGGCGATGCGCGAGCCGTTCATGGGTGGTCCCCTCGTTGCTGCCGGATGCGGGACCCACCAGTCTGGTCAGCGACTCACGAGTAACAGTGCAGGCAAAGACACAGGAAAGGGATGCCGGGGTTGTCGGATTCCCTCACCCGGTGAACAGCTGTGTCGCCTTTTGTACGAGTTCGTACAGGCCGTACGCGAGCGGCGTGCCCACCCACAGCCAGGCGAACACGATCAGCGGGCGCCGGTCAGGCCGACTCCGGCTGTTGTCGTTCGACATCGACGGCCTCCTGACGGGGGGCGGGGACATGGTGACGGGGGTGGACGGGGCGGACGAGTTCGTTGGCGACGAAGCCGACGACCAGCAGCCCGATCATGATGGTGAACGACAGCCCGTACAGGGACGCGCCGTGCTGGCCGGCCTCCTCCTGCCGGTCGGCGATCCAGTTGACGATCAGCGGCCCGAGCACGCCGGCCGTGGACCAGGCGGTGAGCAGCCGCCCGTGGATCGCGCCGACCTGGTAGGTGCCGAAGAGGTCCTTCAGATACGCCGGAATCGTCGCGAAGCCGCCGCCGTAGAAGGAGAGGATCACCAGTGCGCACAGGATGAACAGCGGCTTGGACGAGTCGCCGAACAGGGCGATGAGCAGGTACATCAACGCGCCCACGCCCAGGTACACGCGGTAGATGTTCTTGCGTCCGACCAGGTCGGACGTCGACGACCAGGCGATGCGGCCCGCCATGTTCGCCGCCGAGAGCAGCGCGACGAACCCGGCGGCCGCCGTCACGGAGACCGGTGTCGAGGTGTCCGCGAAGAAGTCCGTGATCATCGGGGCGGCCTTCTCGAGGATGCCGATGCCGGCGGTCACGTTCATGCAGAGCACGATCCACAGGCACCAGAACTGGGGTGTGCGGATCGCCTGGTTCGCGGACACCTGCGGGCCGGTGGGTGCCGGTCGCGCCCCCGCGGCGGTAGCCGCAGACTCAACACTGCCCCGCGCCCCCGGGGCGCCTGCGGGCACCCGAACCAACAGCACGCCCAGCAACATGAAGACGGCGTACGACAGTCCGTGGACCAGGAAGGCGAGTGCGATTCCGGAGCTGTCGGAGCCGAAGGACTCCAGCATCTGGGCGCTCCACGGCGAGGCGATCAGCGCGCCGCCGCCGAAGCCCATGATGGCGATGCCGGTGGCCATGCCGGGCCGGTCCGGGAACCACTTGATCAAAGTGGAGACCGGCGAGATGTAGCCGATGCCGAGGCCGATCCCGCCGACGAAGCCGTAGCCGAGGACGATCAGCCAGTACTGCTCCGTCGCCGCGCCCAGCGCGGACAGCAGGAAGCCCGACGAGAAGCACACCAGCGCCACGGTCATCGCCCATCGCGGCCCCCTGCGCTCCACGAGCGTGCCGCCGAACGCGGCGGACAGGCCGAGCATGACGATGCCGAGTTGGAAGGGCAGCGCGCTCTGGGTGCCGCTGAGACCGAGCGCGGATTCGAGGGGCGGCTTGAACACGCTCCAGGCGTAGGCCTGCCCGATGGAGAGATGTACGGAGAGCGCGGCGGGCGGCACCAGCCAGCGGCTCCAGCCGGGGGGTGCGACGGGGGGACCACTCATGAGTCCGGGACGGTAGGAAGGATCAAGGGAGTTGGAAAGACGGCGCGTCGACCGTATGCGATGAGCGGTATTCAACTTGCGCCGAACGGTCATCGCACGGACCCTTGTCGGCCCAACCTCCATACTGTAGACAATATTTCGTCGACATAAGCCGTACGGCGTCACCTCCGCGGTACTCCCTCGACCGAACGGAGTGTTCCGAAGTGAAAGTCGCAGTCCTCGGCGCCGGTGCGATCGGCGCCTACGTCGGTGCCGCGCTCCACCGCGCGGGAGCCGAAGTGCACCTCATCGCCCGTGGACCGCATCTCGCGGCCATGAGGCGGCACGGAGTACGGGTCCTCAGCCCGCGCGGCGACTTCACCGCGCACCCCCACGCCACCGACGACCCGGCCGAAGTCGGCCCGGTGGACTATGTCTTCCTGGGCCTGAAGGCCAACTCGTACGCGGCGTGCGGGCCGCTGATCAAGCCACTGCTGCACGACACCACGGCGGTGATCGCCGCCCAGAACGGCATCCCGTGGTGGTACTTCCACCGCCACGGCGGCCCCTACGACGGCCACCGCATCGAGAGCGTGGACCCCGACGGCGCGGTCAGTGCGGTGCTCGCGCCCGACCGGGCCATCGGCTGCGTCGTCTACGCGGCCACCGAACTCGAAGGCCCGGGCGTCGTACGGCACCTGGAAGGCACCCGGTTCTCCATCGGCGAGCCGGACCGCAGCGTCTCCGTCAGGTGCTCGGCCTTCAGCGAGGCGATGCTGGCCGGCGGCCTGAAGTGCCCGGTCGAACCGCACCTGCGCAACGACATCTGGCTGAAGCTGCTCGGCAACATCTCCTTCAACCCGATCAGTGCGCTGTCCCGCGCGACCATGCGCCAGATGTGCCTGCACGGCGGCACCCGCAAGGTCATCGAGATCATGATGACCGAGACGCTCGCCGTCGCCGAGGCCCTCGGCTGCGAGGTCGGCGTCTCCATCGAACGCCGCCTCGCCGGCGCCGAAAAGGTCGGCGACCACCGCACCTCCACGCTCCAGGACCTGGAGCGCGGCAAACCGCTCGAACTCGACGTGCTGCTCGCGGCGGTCGTCGAGTTGGCGGAGATCACCGGCGTCGACGTGCCCACCCTGCGCACCGTGCACGCCATCTCGGACCTGCTCGCGCTGAGGAGCGCCGCATGAGGAAACGCGAACCGAAGACCTACACCAGGCTGACCCACCCCCTCGTCAGGGACTCACGCGACGAGCCGTTCCGCCCGGCGACCTGGCAGGAGGCCCTGGACCGGGCCGCCCGGGGTCTGGAGCGCAACCGAGACGCGTTCGGCATGTTCTCCTGCGCCCGCGCGACCAACGAGATGAACTACGTCGCCCAGAAGTTCGCCCGCGTGGTCATGGGCACCAACAACGTCGACTCCTGCAACCGCACCTGCCACGCCCCGAGTGTCGCGGGCCTGTCCGCCGCGTTCGGCTCCGGCGGCGGTACCTCGTCGTACGAGGAGATCGAGCACACCGACGTCATCGTGATGTGGGGTTCCAACGCCCGCTTCGCCCACCCGATCTTCTTCCAGCACGTGCTGAGGGGGATCAGGAACGGCGCCCGGATGTACGCCGTCGATCCGCGCCGCACCTCCACCGCCGAGTGGGCGGAGAGCTGGCTCGGCATCGACGTCGGCACCGACATCCCGATGGCACACGCGATCGGCCGCGAGATCATCCACGCGGGGCTCGCCAACGAGGCGTTCATCGAACGGGCCACCACCGGCTTCGAGGAGTACAAGGCGCTCGTCGAGCCGTGGACGCTGTCGCTCGCCGAGAAGGTGACGGGCGTACCGGCCGCCGCCATCAGGGACCTGGCCCACGCCTTCGCCCGCGCCGAACGCGCCCAGCTGTGCTGGACCCTCGGCATCACCGAGCACCACAACGGCACCGACAACGTCCGCGCGCTCATCAACCTGTCCCTGCTGACCGGCCACGTCGGCCGCTACGGCTCCGGCCTGCAGCCGCTGCGCGGCCAGAACAACGTGCAGGGCGGCGGCGACATGGGCGCGATCCCCAACCGCCTGCCGGGCTTCCAGGACATCCTCGACGCGGACACCCGGCTGAAGTTCGAGTCGGCCTGGGACACCGTCATCCAGCCGCACTACGGACTGAACCTCACGGAGATGTTCGAGGCGATGGAGGAGGGCACCCTCAAGGCCGTCTACTGCATCGGCGAGAACCCCGCCCAGTCGGAGGCGGACAGCGAACAGGCGATACGGCGGCTGAAGGCCCTCGACTTCCTCGTCGTACAGGACATCTTCCTGACGAAGACCGCCGAACTGGCGGACGTCGTGCTGCCCGCGACCGCCGGATGGGCCGAGACCGACGGCACGACCACCAACAGCGAGCGGCGCGTGCAGCGGGTGCGCAAGGCCGTCACCCCGCCCGGCGAGGCCCGCGAGGACATCGACATCATCTGCGAGCTGGCGGCACGCCTCGGCCACGACTGGAAGTACGCCGACGCCGAGGCCGTCTGGAACGAGCTGCGCTCGGTCTCGCCGGACCACTACGGGATGACGTACGACCGCCTGGAGGAGCGCCAGGGCATCCAGTGGCCGTGCCCGAGCACCGACCGGCTCGAACCCACCTATCTGCACGGCCGGTTGTGGGAGTCGGACCCGGCGAGGCGTGGCCGGCTCGCGCCCTTCGGGCTCGTCCAGCACGACCCGCCCGTCGACCTCACCGACGACCAGTACCCGATCCGGCTCACCACCGGTCGCCGGCTCGACTCCTACAACACCGGTGTGCAGAGCGGCAGTTTCGCCTCCCCGCTCAGGCGCGGCGAGTACGTCGAGCTGTGCCCGGAGGACGCCGAGCGGTACGGGGTCGTGGTGGGCGAGGAGGTGCAGGTGACCTCCCGGCGGGGGTCCGTGGTCGCGCCCGTGTGGGTCGACCCAGCGCTGCGGCCCGGCCTCGCCTTCATGACCATGCACTTTCCCGACGAGGTGGACACCAACCAGCTGACGATCGAGGCGAACTGCCCGATCGCGGGCACGGCGGAGTTCAAGGCGTCGGCGATCCGGATCGAGAAGCTCCCCGTCGCGACCATCGTGAGGTGACGTAAGTGGACCTGCACTTCGGCGACAGCAAACCGACGGACGACGAACGGGCGGCCGTCGACGCCCTGCTCGGCCCGCCGGAGTCCTCCTGGGAGGGCGCCGACCGCTCCGACGCGGACCTGCGCTGGGCGCGCGGCGGGCGCGAGGCCCGGGACCGCCGCGACCTGCTGTTGCCGGGGCTGCACGCGATCAACGACCGGGTGGGCTGGATCAGCGAGGGCGCCCTGGACTACCTGTGCCGGCGGCTGACCGTGCCGCCGGCGGAGGCGTACGGGGTGGCCACCTTCTACGCGATGTTCTCGGTGAAGCCCCGGCCCGCGACCGTGCTCCACGTGTGCACGGACCTGGCGTGCGCGGCCGCCGGGGCGCCGGAGCTGTGCGCCGGGATCGAGGCCCGGCTCGGCCCCGGCGTCCACGTCGAGCGCAGCCCCTGCCTCGGCCTGTGCGAACGCGCCCCGGCCGCGCTGGCGATCAGGGCCGGGGATCCGGTGCGTACGGCGGTCTCGGCACCGGCGACCGTCGAAGGAGCCGTCCTCGCCGCGACCGCGCCGGACTCCGCGCCCGAGGAGCCCCCGGCGGCGATGGCGGTCCCCCAGGCGGGCGGCGACGACCTGATCCTCCTGCGTCGCGTCGGCGTGGTGGATCCGCTCAGCCTCGACGACTACCGCGCCCACGGCGGCTACACGGCCCTGCGCCGGGCCTTCGAACTCGGCCCCGCCGGAGTCATCCGCGAGGTCACCGACTCCGGCCTGGTCGGGCGTGGCGGCGCCGCCTTCCCCACCGGCCGCAAGTGGCAGGCCACGGCGTCCCAGCCCGACCACCCGCACTACGTCGTCTGCAACGCCGACGAGTCCGAGCCGGGCACCTTCAAGGACCGGGTGCTCATGGAGGGCGACCCGTACGCGCTGATCGAGTCCATGACCATCGCGGCGTATGCCACCGGTGCCCACCAGGGCTATCTCTACCTGCGCGGCGAGTACCCGCGCGCCCTGCACCGCCTGGAACACGCCATCGCCCAGGCACGCGCGCGCGGCCTGCTCGGCGACGACGTCCTGGGGCAGGGCTACGCCTTCGACATCGAGATCCGGCGGGGCGCGGGGGCGTACATCTGCGGCGAGGAGACGGCGCTGTTCAACTCCATCGAGGGCTACCGGGGCGAGCCACGCTCGAAGCCGCCCTTCCCGGTGGAGAAGGGCCTGTTCGGCAAGCCGACGGTCGAGAACAACGTGGAGACCCTGGTCAACGTGCTGCCGATCCTGACCATGGGCGCACCCGCGTACGCGGCGATCGGGACGGAGCGGTCCACCGGTCCGAAGCTGTTCTGCGTGTCCGGGAGCGTGGAGCGGCCGGGAATCTACGAGCTGCCGTTCGGCGCGACGCTGGGTGAGCTGCTGGAGCTGGCGGGTGTGCGCGAGCGCCTGCGCGCGGTCCTGCTCGGCGGCGCGGCGGGCGGCTTCGTACGGCCCGACGAGAGGGACATCCCGCTCACCTTCGAGGGCACCCGCGAGGCCGGCACGACGCTCGGCTCGGGCGTCGTGATGGCCTTCGACGACACCGTGCCGCTGCCCCGGCTGCTGCTGCGCATCGCCGAGTTCTTCCGTGACGAGTCGTGCGGGCAGTGCGTGCCGTGCCGGGTCGGCACCGTGCGGCAGGAGGAGGCGCTGCACCGGATCGTGGCGCGCACCGGTGCCGCTGCCGCGGACGACATCGCGCTGCTCAGGGACGTCGGCCGCGCGATGCGGGACGCCTCGATCTGCGGTCTGGGACAGACCGCCTGGAACGCCGTGGAATCCGCCATCGACCGTCTGGGAGCGTACGAATGACCGCGATACCGCTGGGAGTGCCGCGCCGGCTGGTCGAGTTCACGATCGACGGGCAGGAGGCCAGGGTCCCGGAGGGCTCGACCATCCTCGACGCCTGCCGGGCCGCCGGAAAGGACGTCCCCACCCTCTGCCACGGCGACACCCTCACCCCGAAGAACGCCTGCCGGGTCTGCGTGGTCGAGGTGGAGGGCTCCCGCACCCTGGTCCCGGCCTGCTCCCGCAGGGCGGAACCGGGCATGACCGTCCACACGGAAACGGAACGCGCCCGGCACAGCCGCAAGCTCGTCCTGGAGCTGCTCGCCTCCTCGGTCGACCTGTCGACCACACCCCAGGTCGCCGGGTGGATCAAGGAGTACGAGGCCAAACCGGACCGCTTCGGCCCCGAGGCCGCCCGCCTCAACGAGGAACCCAGGATCGACAACGACCTCTACGTCCGCGACTACGACAAGTGCATCCTCTGTTACAAGTGCGTCGACGCCTGTGGCGACCAGTGGCAGAACACCTTCGCGATCTCGGTCGCAGGCCGGGGTTTCGACGCCCGGATCGCGGTCGAGCACGACGCCCCGCTCACCGACTCGGCGTGCGTGTACTGCGGCAACTGCATCGAGGTCTGTCCGACGGGCGCTCTGTCGTTCAAGTCGGAGTTCGACATGCGGGAGGCGGGTACGTGGGACGAGTCGAAGCAGACGGAGACGACGACGGTGTGTGCCTACTGCGGAGTGGGCTGCAACCTCACGCTCCACGTGCAGGACAATGAGATCGTCAAGGTCACCTCGCCGCACGACAACCCGGTGACCCACGGCAACCTCTGCATCAAGGGCCGTTTCGGCTACCAGCACGTACAGAACCGGGGCTGAGCAGGACATGGGACGAGTCACGGAACGACGCAAGGTGATCCGCATCCGGGACGGCGCGGTCTCCACCCGCCCGGACACGCTCGTCGCCGAGGAACCCCTGGAGATCCGGCTGAACGGCAAGCCGCTCGCGATCACCATGCGCACCCCCGGCGACGACTTCGCGCTCGCGGCGGGGTTCCTGGTGAGCGAGGGGGTGCTCGCCGAGCGGCAGGATCTGCAGAACATCGTCTACTGCGCGGGCGCCACCGTGGACGGCTCGAACACGTACAACGTGGTGGACGTGAAGACGGCCGCCGGGGTCGCGATCCCCGACATCACCCTCGAACGCAACGTCTACACGACCTCGTCCTGCGGGCTGTGCGGCAAGGCCAGCCTGGACGCGGTGCGCACGACGGCCCGCTGGCCCATCGCCGACACTCCCCCGGTCCGGGTGGAGCCCGAGCTGCTCGCGAGCCTCCCCGACCGGCTCCGCGCGGCCCAGCGGGTCTTCGACCGGACCGGGGGGCTGCACGCGGCGGCGCTGTTCACGGAGGACGGCGAGCTGCTGGACATACGGGAGGACGTGGGCCGGCACAACGCCGTCGACAAGCTGGTCGGCCGCGCCCTGCAGAACGGCGACCTGCCCCTGACCCGGACGATTCTGCTGGTGTCCGGCCGGGCCTCCTTCGAGCTGGCGCAGAAGGCCGTGATGGCGGGCATCCCGATGCTGGCGGCGGTCTCGGCGCCCTCGTCGCTGGCGGTGGACCTGGCCCACGAGACCGGGCTGACCCTGGTGGGCTTCCTGCGGGGCAGCTCCATGAACGTGTACGCGGGCGAGGACCGGGTCGCTCTGCGGACCGCGGCCGCCCAGGGCTGACGGTCCCCCGCGGCACGGCGGCGGGGCCCCGACCGGCGGGGAGCGCCCCCTGCGCCGCAGGGGTCCCGCCTCAGCCCCCGCCGGGCGTCACTCCGTACCGGAGATCCTGCCCAACAGGTCCATGAACTGGCGGCGTTCGGCCGCCGTGAGCGGGGCGAGCAAGGCGTCGTTCGCCTCGCATGCCGCCTTCTCGCAGCGCTTCAGCAGCCGTGCGCCCTCCTCGGTGAGGGACACGGCGTTCTTGCGGCGGTCCTTCGGATCGGGTTCGCGTACGACGTGGCCGGCCGATTGCAGGTCGTTGAGGACGCCGACCACGTCCTTGGGGTCGAGCCCGACGCTCCGGCCGAGGTCGGCCTGCGCGATCGGGCCGAGGTCCCGGACGGCGACCAGCACCACGTGGTGCCACATCCTCATGCCCTCCGCGGCCAGCGCCTGAGCGACCAGGGCGCGCCCGCGGGCCGCGGCACGGCCGAGGATCCAGCTGGGCAGCCGGTGGATCGCGGAGAGTGGTGCTTCGGCCATGGATCCAGCCTAGTGCGTAATTCGTTGGTTTTCCCCATGACCTGATTTATCGTTGGGGCCCCCAACGAACTCATGGAGGTCCGATCGATGCGCCGCGTCCGGTACGACTCCCCCGGCGACCCCCTCCTCCTGGAGGAGGCACCCGTACCGGAACCGGCCCCCGGCGAGCTCCTCGTGCGATGCGAGGCCGTCGGGGTCACCCTCCCCGTGGTCCGCAAGGTCACCGAGGCCGCCGAGCCGGTCCCGCTCGGCGGCGAGGTCGCCGGGGAGGTGGTGGCGGCCGGGGCGGGCGTCACCCGTTTCCGTACCGGCGATCGGGTGACCGGCCTCTGCTTCGGCCACGGTTACGCCGACTTCGCGCTCCTGCACGAGGCCATGGCCTCCCCGATACCCGACGACGCCTCGGCCGTCGACGCCGTCGCACTGGTCCGCGGCGGCCTGGTCGCCCTCGGCGCCCTCGACGCGGCCCGGCCCGAGCCGGGCGAGGCCGCCCTGGTGACGGCGGCGGCGAGCGGCGTCGGCCATCCGGCCGTCCAACTCGCGCGACGGCGCGGCGCGGCCCGGGTGGTGGGTGCGGTCTCCACCCCGGCCAAGGCCGACTTCGTCCGCTCCCTCGGGGCCGACGCGGTCGTCGGTTACGGCGACGACGGCTGGGGCGAGCCCGTCGACTACGCCCTCGACGCCGTCGGCGGCGAGTTGCTCACCCCTGCCCTGGCCGCGCTCGCACCGGGGGGAGGCTCGTGGCGCCGGGAGCTGTGGCGGCTGTTCACCGGCGGTGAGCCGAGGCCCGCCGTGCACGGGAAGTTCGCGCTGGAGGACGCGGCGAAGGCGCACGAGGCGATCGAGTCGCGGAGCGACCTCGGGAAGGTCGTACTGCTCCCCTGACAACACGTCAGGCAACCTGGGAACCACCTCCGTTGCCCCTGCACGCTGCTTGCGGTGTGTCGCTGCGGCCAACTACCGTCTGTCGCGCATAGGTTGGACGTGGGATGTCCAGATGTTCAGACAAATGAAGGGCCTTTCATGCCGTCAAGACTCCGCGCACGTCTGAGAACCACCCTCACCGCGGGCGTCGTCCTGACAGCCGCCGCCCTACCGGGCCCCGCCCGAGCCCAACCCGCCTCGGCCGCACCGCTGTTCGAGGAGCAGATCCTGTTCAAGGCCTCGCAGGACCCGGGCTACGCCTGCTTCCGGATTCCGACGGTCGTGCAGACCACCAAGAACACACTGCTCGCGTTCGCCGAGGGACGGGTCCTCAACTGCGGGGACGCCACCGACATCGACATCGTGCTGAAGCGCTCCACCGACGGCGGCCGCACCTGGGGCCCGTTGCAGGTCGTCAACGACGGCGCCGGTGACACCCACGGCAACCCGACCCCGGTCGTCGACCGGGAGACCGGCCGGGTCCTGCTGGCGGAGACGTACAACACGGGCCGTGCCGACAGCGAGCACTGCGACGTCCCCTGCGACCGCACCCCCCATCTGCAGTACAGCGACGACGACGGCGTCACCTGGTCCACCCCCCGTGACCTCAGCCCGCAGATCCTGCCCTCGCACTGGAACTCCTGGTACGCCACCGGCCCCGTGCACGGCATCCAGCTCACCCAGGGCAGCAACGCCGGCCGGCTGGTGTTCGGCGTCAACACCGAGAGCTGGGACGGCAACCGGGTCACCGCGAACCACGCCGCGCTCATCCTCAGCGACGACGGCGGCACCACGTGGCGGGTCGGCGCCACCGACTCCTGGGCGCTCGCGGCCGACGGCAGTTTCCGTCAGAAGCCCTCCGAGATCTCCATGACCGAGCGCTCCGACGGCACGATCCTGGTCAGCGGCCGCGAACAGGAGGGCACCGACATCGGCCACCGATCCCAGGCCGTCAGCCGCGACGGCGGCGAGAGCTTCGCGGCCCCCTTCGAGGCCATCCCCGACCTCTACGCCCCCCAGGTCCAGGGCGCCACGCTGCGCCTCGGCGACCGCATCCTGCTGTCCTGCCCCGGCGACCCCGACCGCCGCCGGACCATGATGATCCGCTCCTCCTACGACGACGGCGAGACCTGGGACAGCGTGGACCGCGGCACCGTCGTCAGCGGCGACTGGTCCGGCTACTCCGACCTGGTGAACATCTCCGACAGCACCGTCGGCCTGATGTACGAGGGCGGCGTGGCCGACGCCCGCGACGAGATCCGCTTCGCCCGCTTCAACGAGGAGTGGCTCAAGCCCCGCCGCGGCGCCGACCCGACCACGCCCGACCGTGCCCTGCTCGCCCCCGAGGCCAACGTCCTGGGCGGTGCCTCGACCACCGCCGGCGTGCTCAACAGCGCCGTCACCTTCGACGGCGTCGACGACGCCGTACGCCTGCCGTATCGCGACGAACTCCTGCTCGGCAGCGAGGACTTCACCGCCTCCCTGTGGTTCCGCTACACCGCCACCAGTGGTGAGCAGCCGCTGCTGTGGATGGGCGGGGTGGGCACCAGCCAGCCGCAGGTGTGGCTGCGCGCCGAGCCCGCGAGCAACCGCGTGCGCGGGCTGATCACCACCCGGGAGGGCGTCCGGACCGTCAACACGGCCGCCGTGCAGACGACCGGCGCCCACAACGACGGCCAGTGGCACCACCTCGCGCTGCGCCGCGGCGACGGACAGCTGACCCTCTTCCTCGACGGCACCCCGGTCAGCACCGAGGACGTGCCCGGCTCGGTGAGCCGCAACTCGCCGTTCGGGGTGCACATCGGCCAGCGCATGGACAGCCGGGCCTTCTTCACCGGCGCGATCGACGAGGTCCGCGTCTGGGACAGTGCCCTGTCCGACGAGGAGATCGACCAGGTCCGCCGCACCCACACCGGCCCCTCCTTCAACAACGTCCTGTGGCTCCCCATGGACCAGGTGACCGCCGCCCGCTAACGTCCCGGAGCGTGCCCGACGATCGACGAGCACGACAGCGCGCGGGAACCGGGGTCGGACTGCTGCTGACCCTGGTTCTCGCAGCCGTGCTGCTCTCCGCACTCCCGGACGGCGAGGGGGAGGGCGGCGGCGCGTGCACGAGCCGTAAGGTCGCCTCCTGGTCGGCCGCTCACGCGCTCACCGGCGAGTTCGCCCGCTACGGCGACGACGCCGGCCGCACCGACGACTGGACCGGCGGCGACGGCACGCACTCGCTGAAGCTGCCGGACGGCCGGGTGCTGTGGCTGTTCTCCGACACCTTCCTCGGCCCCGTGCACCCCCCGCCCAACCCGTCCGGCGAGTCGTACGCCTGGCGCGATGCCACCGCCCCGATGGTGCGCAACTCGGCGGTGGTGATGTCCGGGGGCCGCCTGCGCACGACGCTCCCCGCACCCCTCTTCCCCGACCCGGCGGCCGGGCAGTGGCGCTGGCCCGTCGCGGCCCGGGTCGAGCCACGCGCGCCCGGCTCGTCGGAGCAGGTCGTGCGGGTGCTGCTGTGGACACGCGCGGCCGGCCAGTCGCCGTGGATCTACGGCGTCCCGCTCGCCACCGAGGTCGCCACGCTCTCCCTGCCGCAGCTGCGGGTCGAGTCCGTCACCAAGGTGTTCGACCAGCGGTCGGTGCCGGATCCGTCCCGGCGGGTGCTGTTCGGTACGACGCTGGTGGCCGAGGACGGCTGGACGTACGTCTTCGGCGGCGACGACGGGCAGGCCGTGTCCCGCCCGGCCTCGTCGGCGTATGTGGCGCGGGTGCCGGACGGCGGGCTCGCGGATCCGGCCGCCTGGGAGTACTGGAACGGCTCTGCGTGGGTCACCGGCACCCGTCCGGCCGCGGTGCTCGGCGACGAGCGGCGCACCGGGGTGGGCAGCGCGTTCTCGGTGGTGCGGGACGGGGACACGTACGTGCTGTTCACGATGGCGGCGGGTGCCGCCGGGCTGAGCACGGTGACGTCGTACTGGGCGTGCTCGCCCACCGGGCCCTGGCACGGGCCGACACGCGGCTTCAGCCCGCCGCTGCCGTCGGGCGGGGTCGCCGCGTACAACCCGCAGGCGCACCCGGACGTGGGCGGCGACGGGCGCCTGGTCCTCAGCTACGACGTCAACTGGCTGGGGGAGACGACGGGTGCGGCGGCGGCAGTCAGCCGGAACGTGACCCTGTACCGACCGCGGTTCGTGACCCTGAGGCTGAAGCCGGCCGAGTGACCTCTTCGCGCGGGTCGTGGGAGCGGCGCTTGGCGATCACCGCGCACACCATCAGCTGCATCTGGTGGAAGAGCATCAGCGGCAGCACGGCCAGCGAGGCCTGCGCGCCGAACAGCACACTCGCCATCGGCAGGCCGGAGGCCAGCGACTTCTTCGACCCGGCGAACTGGATGGCGATGCGGTCCTCCCGGTTGAAACCGAGTGCCTTGGCGCCGTACCAGGTCAGGGCGAGCATCACGGCGAGCAGCACCGCCTCCACGGCGAGCAGCCCGGCCAGCCGGACGGGGCTGACCTGGTGCCAGACGCCGTGGACCATGCCCTCGCTGAACGCGGTGTACACGACGAGGAGGATCGAGCCTCGGTCGACGTATCCGAGGCCCTTCTTGTGGCGGGCGACGAAACCGCCGATCCAGCGCCGCAGCAGCTGCCCGGCGAGGAACGGCACCAGCAGTTGCAGCACGATCTTGATGATCGAGTCGGCGTTGAACCCGCCCGCACCGCTGCCCAGCAGCGACGCGGCGAGCAGCGGGGTGATGACGATGCCCGCGAGGGAGGAGAAGGAGCCGGCGCAGATCGCGGCGGGCACGTTGCCGCGGGCGATCGAGGTGAACGCGATCGACGACTGGATGGTCGACGGGACCAGGGTGAGGAAGAGCAGGCCGGCCCACAGGGAGTGGGTCAGGAACACCGGGACCAGTCCGCGGGCGGCCAGTCCGAGCAGCGGGAAGACGACGAAGGTGCAGGCCAGGACGGTGACGTGGAGCCGCCAGTGCCTGAGTCCGTCCAGCGCCTCGCGGGTGGACAGGCGGGCGCCGTAGAGGAAGAAGAGGAAGGCGATCGCCGCGGTGGAGGCGCCGGAGGCCACGTCGGCGGCCGTACCCCGGGCCGGGAGGAGCGCCGCGAGGCCCACCGTCCCGAGCAACAGCAGGATGTACGGGTCGATCGGCATCCAGGACGGCGGGCGCAGGCGTTTCACGGTGCTCCACTTGCTTGAACATGAGGCTTGGATCTGAGGGCCGGTACGGGCTCACGGGTCCCCGCTCCATCTTGCGCCCTCACCCGCCGATCGTGAATCCGGCATACCACTCTGACTGTCATCACGGATCGCGATAACCTGCCCGTGTGTACGACCCCTCCCACCTGCGCACGTTCCTGGCCGTCGCCCAGACGCTGAGCTTCACGCAGGCCGCGCGGCGGCTCGGGCTGCGCCAGTCGACGGTCAGCCAGCACGTACGGCGGCTGGAGGACGTCACCGGACGCCAGCTGTTCAGCCGGGACACGCACTCCGTGGAGCTGACGGAGGACGGCGAAGCGATGCTGGGTTTCGCGCGCCGGATCCTGGCGGTGCACGAGCAGGCCACGGCGTTCTTCGCCGGCACCCGGCTGCGCGGCCGGCTCCGCTTCGGCGCCTCGGAGGACTTCGTGCTGACCCGGCTCCCGGAGATCCTGGAGGGCTTCCGCCACGACCACCCGGAGGTCGACCTGGAGCTCACGGTCGAGCTGTCCGGCACCCTGCACGAACACCTGGCCGCCGGAAAGCTGGACCTGGTCCTGGCGAAACGGCGCCCCGAGGACCCGCGCGGCGAACTGGTCTGGCACGACCGACTGGTGTGGATCGGCGCGGAACGCCTCCGCCTCGACCCCGACCGCCCGGTCCCGCTGATCGTCTATCCGCCACCGGGGATCACTCGCGCCCTCGCCCTGGAGGCCCTCGAACGCCAGGGCCGCGAGTGGCGCATCGCCTGCACCAGCGGCAGCCTCAACGGCCTCGTCGCCGCCGCCCGCGCGGGCCTCGGCGTGATGGCCCACTCCCGGGGCTTCGTCCCCCCGGGTCTGATCCGCGTCCCGGACCGCTTCGGCCTCCCCGAACTCGGCAAGGTCGACTTCGTCCTGGTCCACGGCCGCCGCCGCACCGGGGCCCAGGGCCCGGCGGACGCTTTGGCGGCGGCGATCCTGGCGGCGGGCGACCGGCTGCACCGGCGCTGACCACGCCGGCGACCGCGTCGTACAGATTCGGTGGAGATTACGCCGCCGAAACTTACTCCACCGTCAGGAATCTGTCCGACCCTTCCCCATGTGCACGCATTTTCCACGGCTGACCAGCGCGTACCTGAGCGCCGCTCCGCTTTCGCACCCCTCCCGTCACGACGGGCCGTGGGGTAGCTTTCACGGCCTGTGCGGGCGTCACAGGGAACCGTCACAGAGAGCGGGGAACGGGTTTGCGCGAGTTCAGCAATCCTCCGTTGGCGTTGGCACCCCCGGTGGGCGGTCTGGCCGACGTCGTCTTCGAGCACGCCCAGGACGACCCCCTGCACATCGCGCTCGGCCGCAAGGACGACGCCGGGCGCTGGCGGGACGTGACCAGCGCCGAGTTCCGCGACGAGGTGCTCGCCCTCGCCAAGGGCCTGCTCGCCGAGGGCATCCGGTTCGGCGACCGGGTCGCCATCATGTCCCGCACCCGCTACGAGTGGACGCTGTTCGACTTCGCGCTGTGGACGATCGGCGCCCAGGTGGTGCCCATCTACCCGACCTCCTCGGCCGAGCAGTGCTACTGGATGCTGTACGACGCGGAGGTGACGGCCGCGATCGTGGAGCACGAGGACCACTCGATGACCATCGCCACCGTCATCGACCGGCTGCCGAGGCTGCGCCGGCTGTGGCAGCTGGACGCGGGCGCGGTCCAGGAGCTGTACGACGCCGGCGCCCACCTCGACGACGAGGTGGTGCACCGGCACCGCAAGGCGGTCACTCCGGACACGGTGGCGACCGTCATCTACACCTCAGGGACGACCGGCCGGCCCAAGGGCTGTGTCATCTCGCACGGCAACTTCATGTACGAGGCGGACACCGTCATCGAGCGCTGGGAGCCGGTGTTCCACTCGAAGAAGGGCGACGAGGCGGCGACCCTGCTCTTCCTGCCGCTCGCGCACGTGTTCGGCCGGATGGTGGAGGTGGCCGCGATCCGCGGCAAGGTGCGCTTCGGCCACCAGCCGCAGCTCAACGCGGCCGCCCTGCTGCCCGACCTGGCCGCCTTCAAACCGACCTTCTTCCTGGCCGTGCCGTACATCTTCGAGAAGGTCTTCAACGCGGCCCGGCGCAAGGCCGAGCGGGAGGGCAAGGCGGGGCCCTTCGGGAAGGCCGTGGACATCGCCGTGCGGTACGCGGACGCGGTGGAGGCGAAGGCGTGGGGCGTCGGGCCCGGCCCGTCGACCGCGCTGCGCATGCAGCACCAGCTGTTCGACAAGCTCGTCTACTCCAAGGTGCGCGAGGCGATGGGTGGCCGGGTCCGGCACGCCATGTCCGGCGGCTCGGCGATGGACCGGCGGCTCGGCCTGTTCTTCGCGGGCGCGGGCGTGCAGATCTACGAGGGGTACGGCCTGACCGAGTCCACGGCGGCCGCGACGGCCAACCCGCCCGAGCGCACCCGCTACGGCACGGTCGGGCAGCCCATCCCCGGTGTCGCCGTGCACATCGCCGACGACGGCGAGATCTGGCTGCGCGGCGGCAACGTTTTCCAGGGCTACCTCAACAACCCCAAGGCCACCGACGAGACCCTGCACGACGGCTGGCTGGCCACCGGCGACCTGGGCTCCCTCGACGAGGACGGCTACCTCACCATCACCGGCCGCAAGAAGGAGATCCTGGTCACGTCGGGCGGCAAGAGCGTGGCTCCGGGGCTCCTGGAGGAACGCGTACGGGACCACCCGCTGGTCGCCCAGTGCATCCTGGTCGGCAACGACCGCCCGTACGTCGCCGCCCTGGTCACGCTCGACCAGGAGGCCGTCGAGCACTGGCTCCAGATGCGCAAGAAGCCCCGGCTCACCCCCGCCGAGCTGGTGCGCGACCCGGACCTGGAGACCGAGGTACGCAGGGCGGTGGTCGCCGCGAACACGCTCGTCTCCCAGGCCGAGTCGATCCGCACCTTCCGCATCCTGGCGCAGCCGTTCACCGAGGAGCACGGGCTGCTCACGCCGTCGCTGAAGCTGAAGCGGAAGGCGATCGAGAACGCCTACGCCCAGGAGGTCGAGGCGCTGTACCGGACGTAAGGCCGCTGTACCGGACGTAAGGCCGCTTCCGGCCCATTTTCCGGTCAGGAATGCATCCGGGCCCGTGATCGTTGACGATAGGAGTACCACCTGACGACAAGCGAAGGATCAAGAGCTCGTGAGCAGCAAGGTCCCCCCGATCATCCTCAACAACGGCGTCGAGATGCCCCAGCTGGGCTTCGGCGTGTGGCAGGTGCCGGACGACGAGGCGGAGCGGGCGGTCGCCACGGCGCTGGAGGCCGGGTACCGCAGCATCGACACAGCGGCGATCTACGGCAACGAAGAGGGCACCGGCAAGGCCATCGCCGCGTCCGGAGTCCCGCGCGAGGAGCTTTTCGTCACCACCAAGCTCTGGAACAGCGACCAGGGGTACGACTCCACCCTCCGCGCCTTCGACGTCTCCCTCGACAAGCTCGGCCTGGACTACGTGGACCTGTACCTGATCCACTGGCCGAGCCCGGCGAAGGGCAAGTACGTCGACACCTACAAGGCGTTCGAGAAGCTGCACTCCGACGGCCGGATCAAGGCGATCGGCGTCTCCAACTTCCTGACGGAGCACCTTGAGCGGCTGATCGCCGAGACGTCCGTCATCCCGGCCGTCAACCAGATCGAGCTGCACCCGCACCTGCAGCAGCACGCCGCCCGGGAGTTCCACGCGGAGCAGGGCATCGCCACCGAGGCCTGGTCGCCGCTGGGCTCGGGCAAGGGCCTGCTGGAAGTCCCGGCGATCGTCGCCATCGCCCAGAAGCACAACCGCACGCCCGCCCAGGTCGTGCTGCGCTGGCACCTCCAGCTCGGCAACGTGGTGATCCCCAAGTCCGTGACGCCGTCCCGGATCAAGGAGAACATCGACGTCTTCGACTTCAGCCTGGACACCGAGGACCTCGCGGCGATCAGCGCCCTGAACGAGGACCGCCGCCTCGGCCCGGACCCGGCCACGTTCGAGATGGGCTGACCTCAAGGTCGTACACCTGAAGGTCCTTCGAGGGCGCCCCGGGATCCACAGCGGTCCCGGGGCGTTCGCATGCGTGCCAGGTCCAGGTCCGTGTCCAGGTCCATGTCCAGGTTCAGGTTCAGGTCCACGTCAAGGTCCGCAGACGTCCCGGTACGGCACGGACGGCACATACCTCCGCCACTCGGCCTCGGTGAGCCCGCCGCCCGCCCGGGCGCACAGGGCGTCGGCGGCCCGGTCGGGCCTCATCTCCCGTGGCCGGGCGGCCAGATGGGGTGTGGCGATGCTCAACCGGCCACCGCTCCCGCTGAACTCCAGCCGCAGCACGGGCCCGTCCCCGACCGGCAGCACAGCGGCCGGCAGCCCCGGTGCCGCCGTCTCCCACACCCGTACCGATCCGTCGGACCCGCTCACGGCGAGCAGCGCGCCGTCCGCCGAGAACGCCAGGACCGGCCCGTCGATCGCCGGGTCGACCGCCCGCAGGACGGCGATCCAGTCCTCAAGGCCCGTCACACGCGTACCGGTTCACGAGCCCCCGCCCCGTCCGCGCGGACACGCCGTCGTCCTCGTCCCCGTCGCCGTTTCCCTCGCCCTGGGGCTGTGGGGCGTACGGCGTGGCGGCAGCACGTGGCGGGACGAGGCGGTCACGTACGACATGGCCCGGCGAACCCTGCCGGAGCTGTGGGCGACGCTTGCCCGGGCGGACGCCGTGCACGGCCTGCACTACCTGCTGATGCACGGCCTGTTCCGGCTCTTCGGCGACGCGGATCCGCTGCTGGTGCTCCGGCTGCCGTCGGTGCTGGCGGCCGCCGCGGCCTGTGGCACGCTGGCGCTGCTCGGCCACCGCCTCGCGGGTCCGCGCGCCGGGCTGCTGTCCGGGGTGGTGTTCGCGTTGCTGCCGCCGGTGCAGCGGTACGCGCAGGAGGGGCGTTCGTACGCGCTGGTGTGCGCGCTGGTGATCTGGGCGACCTACCTCCTCGTCCGGGCCGTGGCGACCGGAACACGCCGGGCCTGGGCCGGGTACGGGGCGGTCGTGCTGGGCGCGTGCCTGCTGCACGAGTTCGCCGTACTGGCCCTGGTCGCGCACGCCGTGGCGGTGCCGGTCGCGCGGCGCCGGGCCTGGCTGCGGGCCGCCGTGCCGGTCTGCGCGGCGGTCGCGCCGCTCGCCGTGTTCAGCGCGGGCCAGTCGGCCCAAGTGGCGTGGATCGGCGACCTCGAGGTCGGTGCCGTCGCGAGCTTCGCCGGGGTGACCGTGCTCGGCGTGTGCTGCGCCGTACTACTGCGCGGAGGTCGTGGGCCGATACGACTGCCGGTGCCGGCGTTGGCGCTGCTGGTGCTGCCCGCGCTGGCTGCTGATGCTGGTGTCACTGGTCAAGCCGCTGTACGTGGACCGCTACGTGCTCTACGGCCACGCGGGCACCGCCCTGCTGGTCGGCGCCGCCCTGGACCGGCTGGGGCGGGCCCGGGCCGCCGCGCTGCTCGCCGCCGCGGCCGCCGTCCTCGCGCTGCTGCCCTACTCGGTGCATCTGCGCACGCCGGCCAGCCGCCTCGACGACCTCACCGCCATCGCACAGGCGGTGCGCGAGGCCGGGCGCGACGCCGACGGCGTCCTCTATCTGCCGGGGCGACGGAGGGTGTGGTCGCTGTCGGACCCGGCGGCCGTGCGCGCGCTGCGGGACATCGCCCTGGACCGCACCCCGGCCGCCTCGCACACGCTGTACGGCACCGAGGTGCCCGCGCACGTCGTGCGGGCCCGGATGCTGGCGACGCCGCGCATCGTCGCCGTCGGCGACCCGCCCGGGCAGCCGCTGGACCGGACCGAGGCGGAGCTGGTCAAACGGCGGGTGCTGGACGCGTACTTCGAGGAGTGCCGGGCCTGGCAGGTGCAGGGGGCACGGATCGCGGTGTACGCGCGCCCGGGTCGCTGCTGAGGCAAGGCGCCTACAGCGCCCTGGTCGCGGTGTGCACCGTCTGCGCCGCCAGCAGGAAGAGGTCCGGGCGGTGGTGGACGCTCGCCTTGTCGTCGGGGTCGAGGAGGCGGTCGAGGGTGTCGCGGTCGGTGGTGTCGAGGCGTTCGGCGAGGGCGTCGCGGGTGCGGGTGAGGGTGGCGGCGATGTAGGCGCGGGCCCTTTCGGGGGCCGGGGCGGGCAGGTCGAGCAGGAAGCTGCGGGTGCGTGTGTGGGTCAGGCCGGCGGCGGTCAGCAGCGCCGGCCAGTCCTCCGTCTCGTCGACCGTGCCGGGCAGCCCCGCGCGCATCTCGGTGAACCACTCCTCCTCGATCGCGTTCAGCCGGGCCTGGAGCCCCGGGCGGCCGATGCCGATGTCGCGCGGCAGGAACCGCGTGGGCAGGCCGCCCTCCATGATCGCCAGCGTGCCGCCGGGTGCCAGCCGCTCGGCGAACGCGGCGAGGGCGGCGCGCTGGTCGCCGAGGTGGTGCAGGCTGCGGCTGGCCCAGAGCAGGTCGGCGGGGTAGTCGAGGTCGCCGAGCACGTCGGGCAGCTCACCGGCGAGGGTGCTGAACCGGTCGGCGAGGCCGAGGCGGGCGGCGCGGTCGCGGGCCCGGGCGAGGAGCGGCTCGGAGCCGTCGACGGCGACGATCCGGGCGCCCGGGAAGGTCTCGGCGAGCAGACAGGACACGACGCCGGGTCCGCTGCCCGCGTCGACGACCAAGCCCGGGTCGGTCTGCTGCTTCGCCAGCCAGGCCAGGGCCCGCTCGTACAGGGACGAGTACAGCTCCGCGCCCGCCTCCAGCAGCGGGGCCATCTCGGTCCAGTCGATCTCGGCGTGGTCGTGGTGGTGACCGTGCCGGTGCTCCTGCTGGTGGGCGTGGTGGTGGTCGTGCGCCATGGGTCAGCCTCTCCTCCGTGTGCCGCCAGCGTGCGACGGCGCACGGGGACGGTGCAAGAGACGTTGCCGAAGCGGCAAAACGCGGGCCGTGGAAAATCGGATGCCCGGAACCGGCCCACTCCCCCACGATGACCCCATGGACGACGAGATGGTGGAGCGCTTCCTCGAGGACGGGTTCGTGAAGATCGAGGGCGCCTTCCCGCCCCGCGTCGCCGAGCACTGCGCGCGGCTGCTGTGGCGGGAGACGGGGTACGACCCCGCCGACCCCGGCACCTGGAAGGACCCCGTGCACTGGGTGTACGACATGGCGCAGGGGCCGTTCGCCGCCGCGGTCAACACGCCTGTGCTGCACGAGGCGTTCGACGCGCTGGTCGGCGCGGACCGCTGGACGTCGCGCTACTCGCTGGGCAGCTTCCCGCTGCGGTTCCCGCACGAGGAGGAGCCGGACGACGCGGGCTGGCACATCGAGGGCAGCTACGCCCCGGAGGGCGCCACGCTCCCCCACACCAACCTGCGATCGAGGGACCGGGCCCTGCTGATGCTGTTCCTGTTCAGCGAGGTGAGCGAGGCGGACGCCCCCACCAGGATCAGGGTCGGCTCGCATCTCGACGTACCGCCGGTCCTTCAGCCCTACGGCGAGGAAGGCGCCTCCTTCATGGAGCTCGGCCCGAAGGTGGACGCGGCCTCCGAGCGCCGCCCGCTCGCATACGCCACCGGCCGTCCCGGTGACGTCTACCTCTGTCATCCGTTCCTGGTCCATGCCGCCCAGCCGCATCACGGCACGCGCCCGCGTTTCATGGCGCAGCCGCCGCTGCTCCCCGCCGAGCAGCTCCGGTTGGAGCGGCCCGACGGGGACTACTCGGCGGTGGAGTTCGCGATCCGCCGGGGTCTGGAGCCTCGCGAGGCCTGACCCCGGCGGACCGGATCGGTTCAGGACAGCGGCGGGTAGGCGTTGGCCATCAGCTGCCGGAACTGCGCGGAGAACCAGTGCCCGGACAGCGGCGCGTCCGGCAGGGCACCGGACATGTTGTTGCCGTTGCGCGGGTTGCCCGTGTAGGTCGGGTCGCACATCCGGTCGAAGCCCTTGCCCTCGTCGTTCGGGATCTCCCGGCTGGCCCCGTCGGACTCACCCGGCGGCTTCATCCACACGTAGGCGTCGATCCCGGCGGCGGGAGCGGCCTGCGGGCGTTCGCCGAGCCCGGCACCGGACTGGTTGCACCAGTTGCCGATGTGGATCCGGCGGTCGTAGCGGCCGCCGTCGACGTAGGTGTCCACGGTGGTCGTCGCGCCCGGGCCGGCGGGCCGTGCGCTGCCGCCCCAGCCGTTGCGGGAGGTGTCGATCAGCATGCCGATGGAGGAGTTGAAGCCGACCGAGACCAGTTGGTTGCGGAAGGCCTGCGCGAACGACAGCTCGTCGACGTAGCGGTTCCAGTCCACCCACTTCGACTCGCGGACCGACTTGCCCGCGACGTTGTCGTTGATGGTGAAGTTGTTCTCCTTCAGGGCGCTGTAGTTCGCCGTGTTGGTGATGAACCCGTGCACGTCGCCCACCGTGGCGCCTTCGGCGGTCGCCGCCTCCTTGAAGGTGTTGGCCGAGGCGCCGAAGTTGTCGTCCCAGCCGATCCAGCCGTGGTGGCCGGCGTCGACGTAGTTGTAGACGTTGGGCACGTCGCCGAGCTTGTTCAGGGCGTAGCCGACGCCCTTGACGTAGTTGCCGTTGGCCTTCATGACATCGCACTGCGGGGTCGCCGTCGGGCGGCTGCCGGTGTTGGTGACGAGGTTCGGCAGCGAGTCGATCTCGACGGTCGTGACGATCCGCAGCGAGGCGTACTTCGGGTCGGCGAGGATCGCGGCGATCGGATCGATGTACTCGGCCTTGTACCGGTCGAGCTCCGTCGGGCCAAGCTCGCCGTTGGAGGCGAGGGCCGCGCAGTCACGGCCGGGCAGGTTGTAGATGACCAGCTGCACGACCAGCTCGTCGGAGCCCTTCTGGCGCAGCGCCTCGTCGAGGTGAGCGCGCAGGCCCATGCCGCCGTTCACGCCGTTGATCGCGGCGATCCGGTCCAGCCACACCCCGGTCGGCTGGTTGGAGATGCGGCTGCCGCCCGGCTCGGCGGCGGCCTTCGCGGACCATTCGGGGTTCACGTACACCTTGGCGCCGGCGTACGGGTTGTCGACCCGCCCGCCCGGGCCCCCGGGGTCCGGCGGGTCGGTCGGGCCGCCGCCGCCGTCGTCGACGTTGCAGGTCACACCGTCGAGGGTGAAGGTGGTGGGCAGGGCGTTGCTGCCGCTGTAGGTGCCGTTGAAGCCGAAGCTCACCGAACCGCCGGTCGCCAGCGTCCCGTTGTAGCTCTCGTTGGCGGCCGTGACGGCGGTCCCGCTCTGGGTGACCTTGGCGTTCCAGGCGCTGGTGATCCGCTGGTTGCCGGCGTACGACCACTGCACCGACCAAGCGGACTTGGCGGCGTTGTTGTTGGTGACCGTGACGGAGGCGGTGAAGCCGGTGTCCCACTGGTTCTGCACCGTGTAGTCGACGGTGCAGGGGACGGCGGCAACGCCTGCGTCGCCGGGCACCGCCGCGATGGCGGTCCCGGTCGCACCGGCCACGAGCGCCAGCGCGGCGAGCAGTGCCGTTCTCGTTCTGGTACGGCTCATGAGTGCGGGTTCCTCATCTCTCACAGGTGGGTTATCCGTCCAGGGCGCGCAGGTGATCACGCAGCCCGATTCCGTACGACGTGGGAGTCCCGTCGTAACTGCTGATCAGGGCCGGACCGGAGGAGCAGTTCCAGGTGTTCCAGGTCCAGCCGAGGTAGGAGAGTGCGCGGGCGTCGAACCACGCCATGACGCGGTCGACGAAGGAGTGCGCGCAGGAGTTCTCGCCGATCTCGCCCGCGACCAGCGGAACTTGCGCGGCGACCGGCGCGAGCGTGCTGTCCCAGCAGCTCTCGTTCGCGCAGGCGTTGAAGTTGTAGACGTGCCAGGCGGCGGCGAGATTGCCCGTCGGGTCGGTGGGCTTGTACGTCAGCCACTGGCTCAGGTCGTTGGAGTAGGCGAGCCCGCCGGCCAGGATGACGTTGCGCGCGCCGGTGGCGCGGATCGCGTCGATCAGGTCCTGCATGCCGGCGACCTCGTAGCCGATGCCGGGGCAGGTGCCGCCGTCGCGCCAGCAGGTCCAGGCCTGGGCGGCCGTGGCGGTGGCACGGTCCGGATAGGGCTCGTTGAACAGGTCGAAGACGACGGTCGGGTCGTCCTTGAAGGTGTTCGCCACCGAGGTCCAGAAGGACGGGGTGTACTCCATGTTGGGCATCGGCTTCTGGCAGGTGGCGTGCACGTCGGCGCAGCCGGCCGAGTTGCCGGTGTACTGGCCCCAGGACCAGTGCAGTTCGAGCATCGGCGTCATGCCGTGCGCCTTCACCCTGGCCACCAGGTCCTTGACGGCGTTGATGTAGTTCGCGCCGGCGTACTCGGGCTTGATGTTGGAGGTGCCGAGCCAGCACTCCTCGTTGAGCGGGATGCGCACCGTGTTGGCGTTCCAGTCGGCGATCGCCTTGACGGACGCGTCGTCGACCGGGCCGTCCCAGATGCCATAGCCCTGCACGCAGGCGAACTCGCCGCCGGACCGGTTCACGCCGAGCAGCCGCCGGGTGGTGCCGGCCGCGTCCACCAGCTTGTTCCCGGACACCCGCAGCGCGGGCGGCCCGTCGCCCGGCTCCGGTGGATCGGTCGGATCCGTCGGGTCGGTGGGCGTCGGGGTGGGCTCGCTGTCGACGTTGCAGGTCGTGCCGTTGAGCTTGAACGACGTCGGTACGGCGTTGTTCCCGGACCAGGAGGCGAGGAACCCGGCGCTGACGCTCGCGCCGGTGGCCAGCGAGCCGTTCCAGCTCTCGTTGGTGGCGGTGACCGTCGTACCGGACTGGGACCACTTGGCGTTCCAGCCCTGGCTGACCTTCTGGCCGCCGGCGAAGTCGAAGGTGAGGGTCCAGCCGGTCAGCGCGGCCGAGTTGTTGGTGATGCGCACGCCGCCCTGGAAGCCGGTGTCCCACTGGCCGGTGACGGAGTACTCCACGACACAGGCCGGGCCGGCCCCGGACGCCGTGACGACCGGTGCGACCGCGGTGCCCACGAGGGCGAGCGCGGCGGCACCGGCGAGTAAAAGAGCTGAACGCGGGGGGTGTCGCATGAGCGACTCCTTGCAGTTCGGGCGCGTCGTGACGGACGCGTCGACTGATGGAATCGCTCCCACTGGTGTGGCCGAAGGTAGCGCCAAGTGACGGTAAAGAACAGGGGCGTCGCTGACTTTTCCTCAACGGCTGCCCGTCGAATCTTTTCGACTCTTCAAGCACCTTGACCCCTCTTCACCCCGTCCCCACTATGGGAGCGCTCCCACTGGTTCAAGCCTTGACTTCTCCCCGAACCGGCAAGGAGGAACCAGCACATGCCCCCCAGAAACAGACGCCGTGCGGCGCGGCGGTTATGGACGGCCGTCGTGGCCGCACTCGCGGTCCCCTTGTCGATGCTGGCGGCGAATCCGACTCCCGCGCACGCGGCGGCGGTTCAGTGCGGCGTCGACTACAAGACCAATGACTGGGGCTCCGGCTTCACGGCCGACCTCACGATCACCAACCGGGGCACGGACCCGATCGACGGCTGGACCCTGACGTACTCCTACGCGGGCAACCAGCAGCTGACGAACGGCTGGAACGGCACCTGGTCCCAGTCCGGCCAGTCGATCACCGTGCGGAACGCGTCGTACAACGGCACGATCGCCACCGGCGCGGCCGTATCCACCGGCGCGCAGTTCACCTACAGCGGCGGCAACGCCGCCCCCGGCTCGTTCGCGATCAACGGCACCCCCTGCACGGGCGCGCACCAGCCGCCCATCACGGTGCTGACCAGCCCCGCGCCGGGCGCGGTCTACACGCAGGGCAGCGCGGTCCCGCTCGCGGCCACCGCCGCCGCGGCCGACAACGCCACCATCACCAAGGTGGAGTTCTACGACGACACCACCCTGCTCGGCACGGACACCACCTCGCCGTACTCGCTCTCGGCCGCCAGTTTGACCGTGGGCGGTCATTCGCTGGTGGCCAAGGCGTACGACAGCCTGGGCGCGTCGGCGTCGTCGACGCCGGTCGGCATCACGATCGCCTCGGGACCGGCCGTGGTGGCCGCCCCGGCCCAACTGCCCGTCCGTCAGGGCCAGTCGGCGACGTTCGACGTGAAGCTGTCGACCCAGCCGTCGTCGAGTGTCACCGTCACGACCGCGCGGACCGGCGGGAACACCGGCCTGTCGGTGACCGGCGGCGCCTCGCTCACCTTCACGCCGGCGAACTGGAACACGGCACAGAAGGTGACCATCAGCGCCGACTCCTCCGGCACCGGCGCGGCCACCTTCGAGTCGACGGCGCCCGGACACGGCAAGGCCACGGTCACGGCCACGCAGATCGCCGCGGCCAAGGAGTACGACGCCCGCTTCCTGGAGCTCTACGGGAAGATCACCAACCCGGCGAACGGCTACTTCTCCCCCGAGGGCATCCCTTACCACTCGGTGGAGACACTGATCGTCGAGGCGCCGGACCACGGCCATGAGACCACGTCGGAGGCGTACAGCTACCTGCTGTGGCTGCAGGCCATGTACGGCAAGGTGACGGGCGACTGGTCGCGTTTCAACGGCGCCTGGGATCTGATGGAGAAGTACATGATCCCCACCCACGTCGACCAGCCGAACAACTCCTTCTACACGCCGTCCAAGCCGGCCACCTACGCGCCCGAGCACGATCTGCCGAGCCAGTACCCGGCCCGGCTCGACACGGGCGTCTCCGTCGGTCAGGACCCCATCGCCGCCGAGCTGAAGAGCGCGTACGGCACCGACGACGTCTACGGCATGCACTGGCTGCAGGACGTCGACAACGTGTACGGGTACGGCAACTCGCCCGGCAAGTGCGAGGCGGGCCCGGCGGACACCGGGCCGTCGTACATCAACACCTTCCAGCGGGGCCCACAGGAGTCGGTGTGGGAGACCGTCCCCCAGCCGACCTGCGACGCCTTCAAGTACGGCGGCCCGAACGGCTACCTGGACCTGTTCACCGGCGACGCCTCCTACGCCAGGCAGTGGAAGTTCACCAACGCCCCGGATGCCGACGCGCGTGCGGTACAGGCGGCGTACTGGGCGGACCTGTGGGCCGAGCAGCAGGGGCAGGGCGCCGCGGTGGCGGGGACCCTCGCCAAGGCCGCGAAGATGGGCGACTACCTGCGCTACGCCATGTACGACAAGTACTTCAAGAAGATCGGCAACTGTGTGGGGGCGTCGGCCTGCCCGGCGGGTACGGGGAAGGACTCCTCGCACTATCTGCTGTCCTGGTACTACGCCTGGGGCGGCGCCACCGACACCTCGGCGGGGTGGGCCTGGCGGATCGGCTCCAGCCACGCGCACGGCGGCTACCAGAACCCGATGGCCGCGTATGCGCTCAGCGCGTATCCCGACCTGAAGCCCAAGTCGGCGACGGGCGCGGCGGACTGGGCCAAGTCGATGGACCGGCAGCTGGAGTTCTACCGCTGGCTGCAGTCGGCGGAGGGTGCGATCGCCGGTGGGGCGACGAACAGTTGGCAGGGGCGGTACGGGACTCCGCCGTCCGGGAAGTCGACGTTCTACGGCATGTACTACGACGAGAAGCCCGTGTACCACGACCCGCCGTCCAACCAGTGGTTCGGCTTCCAGGCGTGGTCCATGGAGCGGGTCGCCGAGCTGTACCAGCAGACGGGGAACGCGCAGGCCAAGGCGGTCCTCGACAAGTGGGTCGACTGGGCGCTGTCCGAGACGACCGTCAATCCGGACGGCACGTACCTGATTCCGTCGACGCTTCGGTGGTCGGGGCAGCCGGACACGTGGAATCCGTCCAGCCCCGGCGCCAACAACGGGCTGCACGTCACCGTCGCCGACTACACCAACGATGTCGGTGTGGCGGCCGCGTATGCCAAGACGCTGACGTACTACGCCGACCGGTCCGGTGACAGCGAGGCGGCGGCCACGGCGAAGGCACTGCTCGACGGTATGTGGGGCAACCACCAGGACGCGCTCGGCATCGCCGTGCCGGAGACTCGGGCCGACTACAACCGGTTCGACGACGCCGTGTACGTGCCGAGCGGGTGGAGCGGCGTGATGCCGAACGGGGACGCGATCAACTCGTCGTCGACGTTCGCTTCGATCAGGTCGTTCTACGAGGACGATCCTGCGTGGTCGAAGATCGAGAGTTATCTGGCGGGTGGTGCGGCGCCCTCGTTCACGTACCACCGGTTCTGGGCTCAGGCGGACATTGCGTTGGCCATGGGCTCTTATGCGGAGTTGCTGGAGTAGCGGTTCGCAGAACGTTCTGGGGGGCGCGGGGTGTACGGCGACTGCGGGTTTTTTGTGGCTGGTCGCGCAGTTCCCCGCGCCCCTTAAGGGCGTTGTTCCCCACCCCTTTTGAAGAAGGGACCCATCGTGCGAAGAACCCGCATTCTTACGGCCGTGCTTGCGCTTGCGGCCGGGTTGCTCGCGGGCGCGCCGCCCGTGGTCGCGGCCGGCAGTGAAAAGGTCGCCATCGCCGCCGACACTTACACCTGGAAGAACGCCCGTATCGACGGTGGTGGGTTCGTCCCCGGCATCGTGTTCAACCGGACCGAGAAGAACCTGGCCTACGCCCGTACTGACATCGGCGGCGCCTATCGCTGGGTCGAGTCGTCGAAGACCTGGGCCCCGCTGCTGGATCACGTCGGCTGGGACCACTGGGGGCACACGGGCGTGGTGAGTCTCGCGTCCGACTCCGTCGATCCGGACAAGGTGTACGCGGCGGTCGGTACGTATACGAACAGCTGGGATCCCGGGAACGGGGCGGTGCTGCGGTCCTCGGATCGGGGTGCCAGCTGGCAGAGGAGCGACCTGCCGTTCAAGCTGGGCGGCAATATGCCGGGGCGGGGCATGGGCGAGCGACTCGCGGTCGACCCCAATCGGAACAGCGTGCTGTATCTGGGCGCGCCCAGCGGCAAGGGGTTGTGGCGGTCGACGGACTCGGGGGTGAGCTGGTCGCAGGTGACGAGCTTTCCCAACCCTGGGAACTATGTGCAGGATCCGAGTGACACCAGCGGGTACGCCTCCGACAACCAGGGCATCGTGTGGGTCACCTTCGACGAGTCGACCGGTACGGCGGGGAGCGCCACCCGGACCGTCTATGTCGGTGTCGCCGACAAGGACAACGCCGTGTACCGCTCGACGGACGCGGGCGCGACCTGGCAGCGGCTCGCCGGTCAGCCGACCGGGTATCTCGCGCACAAGGGCGTCCTGGACGCCGAGAACGGCTATCTGTATCTGGCTTACAGCGACAAGGGCGGGCCGTACGACGGCGGCAAGGGCCGGCTGTGGCGGTACGCGACGGCAAGCGGTGCGTGGACGGACATCAGTCCGGTCGCGGAGGCCGATACCTACTACGGCTTCAGCGGTCTGACCGTCGACCGGCAGAACCCGGGCACGGTGATGGCGACGGCGTACAGCTCCTGGTGGCCGGACACCCAGATCTTCCGCTCCACCGACAGCGGCGGCACCTGGACCAGGGCCTGGGACTACACGTCGTACCCCAACCGCTCGAACCGCTACACGATGGACGTCACGTCCTCCCCGTGGCTGACCTGGGGCGCGAACCCCTCGCCGCCGGAGCAGACGCCGAAGCTCGGCTGGATGACCGAGGCGCTGGAGATCGACCCGTTCGACTCCGACCGCATGATGTACGGCACCGGCGCCACCGTCTACGGCACCGAGGACCTCACGAACTGGGACAGTGGCGGCACGTTCGGCATCAGGCCGATGGTGCGGGGCCTGGAGGAGACGGCCGTCCTCGACCTCGCCTCGCCCTCGTCGGGCGCCCCGCTGCTCAGCGCCCTCGGTGACGTCGGCGGCTTCCGGCACACGGACCTCACCAAGGTCCCGCCGATGATGTACACCTCCCCCAACTTCACCTCGACGACCAGCCTGGACTTCGCCGAGAGCAATCCGAACACGGTCGTGCGGGTCGGCAATCTGGACTCCGGGCCGCACGTCGCCTTCTCGACGGACAACGGGGCCAACTGGTTCGCCGGGACCGATCCTTCGGGCGTGAGCGGGGGCGGTACGGTCGCGGCGGCGGCCGACGGGAGCCGGTTCGTGTGGAGCCCCGACGGCACCGGCGTGCACTACGCGACGGGTTTCGGCTCGTCCTGGGCCGCGTCCAACGGCATCCCGGCGGGCGCGATCGTCGAGTCCGACCGGGTGGACCCGAAGGTGTTCTACGGCTTCAGTTCCGGGAAGTTCTACGTCAGCACGGACGGCGGCGCGACCTTCACGGCGTCCGCAGCCAGTGGTCTGCCCAGCGGGGACAGCGTCCGCTTCAAGGCGTTGCCCGGCGCCAAGGGCGACATCTGGCTGGCGGGCGGGGCGCCGGACGGGGCGTACGGGCTGTGGCGGTCCACGAATGGTGGGGCGAGCTTCACCAAGCTGCCGAACGTCGAGCAGGCCGACACCGTCGGCTTCGGCAAGGCGGCGCCCGGGGCCTCGTACCAGACGCTCTACACCAGCGCGAAGATCGGCGGTGTGCGCGGCATCTTCCGCTCGACCGACCAGGGCGCGACCTGGACCCGGATCAACGACGACGCCCATCAGTGGGGCTGGACGGGAGCGGCGATCACCGGTGACCCGCGGGTCTACGGCCGGGTGTACGTGGCGACCAACGGGCGCGGGATCATCTACGGCGACACCTCCGACTCAGGCGGTGGCACCGATCCCGGTCCCGGTCCCACGCCGACCGGCGCCTGCGCGGTGACGTACAAGATCACCAACCAGTGGTCGGGCGGTTTCCAGGCGGACGTGCAGCTCAGCAACACGGGGACGACCGCGTGGAACGGCTGGTCGCTGAACTGGACGTTCCCGAACGGGCAGACGGTCTCCCAGATGTGGAACGCCGAGCCCACGCAGTCCGGTTCGGCGGTCACGGCGAAGAACGTCGGCTGGAACGGCACCGTGGCGGCGGGCTCATCGGTGAGCTTCGGCTTCACCGGGGGCTGGTCGGGAACGAACGCGAAACCGGCTTCCTTCAAGGTCGGCGAGCGGACCTGCACGGTGAGTTGACCGAGCGAGGGCGTGTGCCGGGGACGGTGCGCGCCCTCCGTAGGATCGCCGCGTGACTGAGATCGATTGCACAAAGACATCTAGGTTGGCTCACCGTGAGCGTGCGGGGGCGGAATTATCGGTACGTGGGACCGGTCGACCTGAAAACCGCGGTCCGGCCTGGCAGCGGCGGCTGCCGGATCGGCTCTGCGGCTGACTTCGACAGTTGGGTCGCTGAGCGATCGGCGGCGGAGCTGGTCGAGCCGTTCACCTTTGTTCTCGGCACGGACGGCGTGCTCCGGCTGGCTCCGCGACGAAGCGAGCATGTGGCCTGTGCAGGTGGAGGATCGGTCCTGAGCGCCGGCGAGATCAGCTTTACCCATGAGGCGGGCTTCACCCACGAAGCCGCGAGGTCGGCGGGACGCGGTCAGCGCGTAATCGCACGTGAGAAACCCGGCGACGTCGGCGATCATCCCCGGGATACTGGTCGCCCATGGATGAGGTCAAAGTCGTCTTCGCCCATTCCGAGCGCGCGATTCTGCGCGTCGGCGATGTGTTTCTGAAGGTGGACCCCGATCAGGCGCGCATCGACGTCGAGGTCGAGGCGATGTCCCTCGCGCCCGTCCCGACCCCGGAGGTCCTGTGGCGCAAGCCGCCCGTGCTCGCGATCGCCGCCCTCCCGGGGACGACGCTTGGACGCCTCGGCGGGCCGTCGACCGGATCGTCGGCGGCGTGGGCCGCGGCGGGCGCCGCCATCCGGAAGCTGCACGACGCGCCGCTGCCGCCCCGGCCCGGCCGGGCCGGCCGGAGCATCGTCGCGCTGGTCGCAGAACTCGACGACGAATGCGAGCGGCTTGTGACGAACGGCGTGCTGCCCGCGGACCTGGTCACCCGCAACCGCCAGGTCGCCGAGGCCGCGCTCCGGCCGTGGACTCCGGCGTTCACGCACGGCGACCTGCATCTCGAGCATGTCTTCGTCGACGGCGACGAGGTCACGGGCATCATCGACTGGTCCGAGGCGGGCCAGGGCGATGCCTTGTACGACCTCGCCACGTTCACGCTCGGACATGAGGAGCACCTTGACGACGTCATCGCCGGCTATGGCACTGACGTCGACCTCGACGTGATCCACGCGTGGTGGTCGTTGCGAAGCCTGCTGGCGGTTCGCTGGCTGGTCGAGCACGGTTTCGACGCGTTCGCGCCGGGTTGCGAGGTCGACGTGCTGAGATCCCGCATGTGAGGCTGCGCGGGCCCGGAACTGCTGCGAATGCGTTGTGACGCATCGCGAAGGCCATCCCCTGGGCGATCGCCCGCCCATACTCTCAACAGAGTGCGGTGCGCAGACGTCGCCGGCAGATGACGGCGCAGCCGAGGGTGACGAACGCGTGGTGGATGTCGTCGCGGATCTCTCAGCGGATGCGCAGGCGGCGGAACCAATGCAGCAGCGCGATCGCTCCTTCCACGACCCAGCGGTACACCCCCAGGCCGGAGCCGTGCCCGGTGCCACGCCGGGCGAGGTGCGGGGTGATCTGGAACCGACGGACCTTGTCCCGGCAGACCTCGTGGTCGTAGCCGCGGTCGGCATACAGGTGCTTCGGGCGGCGCAGTGGCTGACCGCGCTTGCCGCGGATCGGCGGGACGGCCTGGGACAAGCGGGATCAGTTGGGTGACGTCGTTGCGGTTGCCGCCGGTGGTGATCGCGGCGAGCGGGATGCCGTGCGCCTCGACGATCAGGTGGTGCTTGCTGCCGGCCTTGCCTCGGTCCGCTGGGGACGGTCCAGTGGCGGGCCCGCCCTTCATCGCGCGGATGTGGCTGGAGTCGACCGCGGAGCGGGAGAGGCCCAGCAGGTCCGCGGCCCGCAGCTCGGAGAGCAGCAGCTCGTGCAGCCGCTGCCAGACCCCGGCCTCGTTCTGGGAGTCGTAAGACTCATGCAAGGGCAGGACTGGATCGCGCAGACGCAGGAACTGCTCGAGGCGGCGATGTTCGGCGGGGACGCCTGTCAGAACACGCCCTTGTACACCTGCCACCCCGAGGCGATCTTCGTGCGGGGGCCGAACGTTCCCGAGCCGGTGCCGTTGTTGCGCCACAGGTTGCCGGAGGTGTCGCGGGAGACGAAGTCCGCCTTTCCGTCGCCGGTGATGTCGCCGGGGCCGAGGACGGTGTTGTACGACGTGCCCCAGTCGGAGGCCACCTTCACGCGGGACGTGAAGCCGCCGGAGCCGTTGCCGGCGTACCGCCAGAGGGTGTTGGAGCGGTCCTGGGCGAGGAAGTCGGCTCGGCCGTCGCCGGTGATGTCGCCGACGCCCACGATCTTCTTGTAGCCCGACCAGTTCGCCGCGATCCGGATCCGCGCCGACAGCTTGCCCGTGCTCGTGCCCTTGTACAGGAAGAGCTCCCCGGTCGACGCCTTGCGCGCGATGAGGTCGGGACGCCTGTCACCGGTCAGGTCCCCGGGCGAGGTGAGCGCGTTGTACTGGTTCCACCCGGTGCCGAGCGAGGTGCGCGGAGTGCTCGTCAGGAAGTTCTGGCAGTCGCCGCGGACGGCGGCTCCGACCGACGGTCACGGCGAGAACAGCCAACGCGGCGACGATGCTGCGGGTGGTGGTACGACTGACCATCGTCGCCTCTTAGGCCTCTCGACAGAAAAAGGCGTGACGGGACGGCGGCGACCGATCGAACGTGCGTCAAGGGCAGTGCGAATGCGCCCAGCCCCCCAGCTGCCCCCCGTGCACAGCGGCCCGAGCTTTGCCTTCTGGACTGGGCGGCCTGGGCGGTCTGGGCGGCGAGGAAGGCGCACAACTGCTCACCGACCATGTAGGACACGGTCCTAGTGGCGTTCCCCGGTCGAAAACGGCGGCTGGTTGCAGCACGCAGACAGCCGCCGTTTCAGTTGAAGCTTCAAGGGCACTTTCCCTTGTTCAACAAGTCACGGTGTGTAGACCGTGGGGCGCGGGGCCGTGGCCATGCCGTTGCCGAGGAAGAAGCTCGGGTGCGGGGGCTGGTTGTAGGCAGTATTTTGCCAGGCCAGGGCCACGCGGTACTGGGTGTCGTGCAGCAGGGTGGTGATCCTGGTCGTCGTCTCGTGCGGGGTCGAGTAGATCCGCAGCGCCCGGTTGTCGCTGGTGCGCCAGACGACCTCCTCGCGCCAGTCGCCCAGGATGTCGCCGGAGACGGCCGGGGTGGACTTGGTGCCGTTGTTCGACGAGACGCCGGATCCGGTGAGCAGGCGGGTGTCGGAGGAGGTGCCGTACTTGTCGATGCGGGTGCCGTCGAGGAGCTCGCGGACCGGGTCGGCGTCCCACCAGCTGACGAAGTTGACGCTGGACGGCTCGCGGCCGAGCGAGGCGCCGGTCGCCGAGCGCAGGGTGGTGTCCGAGGCGGACCAGGACTCGGCGCCCGCGGAACCGGCGTGGACGTCGGCGGAGACACCGCGGCCGTTGTCGGCGCCGGACGCGGTCTGCCACAGGATCTGGCCGGTGCGGGCGTCCGCCATCCAGGAGCCGGGCTTGGAGGAGTCCTCGGAGACCTTGAAGTACTCCAGGCCCGAGCGGGCGGGGTTGAGGTCGCCGACGTGACCGGCGTCGCCGTGGCCGAGCTTCGTCGTCCACAGGCCGTTGCCGTTGTCGTCGACGGTCATCGCGCCGTACACGATCTCGTCCCGGCCGTCGGCGTCCACGTCCGCGACGGACAGGCTGTGGTTGCCCTGGCCGTCGTATCCCTTGCCCGCGTTGGTGGAGGAGTTGGTGTCGAAGGTCCAGCGGCGGGTGAAGGACCCGTTGCGCCAGTCCCAGGCGGCGATGACGGTACGCGTGTAGTAGCCGCGTGCCATGACCAGCGACGGCCGGGCGCCGTCCAGGTAGGCGGTTCCGGCGAGGAAACGGTCTACGCGGTTGCCGTAGGAGTCGCCCCAGGAGGAGACCGAGCCACGGGCCGGGACGTAGTCGACGCTCTGCATCGCCGCGCCGGTCCGGCCGTTGAACATGGTCAGGAACTCGGGACCGGACAACACGTATCCGCTCGGGTTCCGGTGGTCGGCCGACGCACTGCCGATGGCCTTGCCCGTGCCGTCGACCGTGCCGTCGGCGGTCTTCATGGCGACCTCGGCGCTGCCGTCGCCGTCGTAGTCGTACGCCTGGAACTGCGTGTAGTGCGCGCCGGAACGAATGTTGCGGCCCAGGTCGATGCGCCACAGCCGGGTGCCGTCGAGCTTGATGCCGTCGACGATCGTGTTGCCGGTGTAGCCGGACTGGGAGTTGTCCTTGGCGTTGGTGGGCTGCCACTTGAGGACGAAGTCGAGGGCGCCGTCGCCGTCGAGGTCGGCGACCGAGGCGTCGTTGGCCTCGTAGGTGTAGGCGGCGCCGTCGGGGGTCGTGCCGCCGGCGGGCGGGGTGAGGGGCACGTCCTTGTAGCCGGCGCGGAACTGGACGGCGTGCACGGAGTCGCCCTGCTCGACCCCGTTCACCACCGCGCGGACGGTGTAGTCGGCGTGGGATGGGGCGCCGGAGTGGAAGAAGTTGGTGGAGCCGGTGATCGGCGTGGAGTTGACCTTCGTACCGGCGCGGTAGACGTTGAACGAGACGTTGTCCGGATCGGTTCCCAGCCAGCGCCAGCCGACCAGATTGCCGCTGCCGGTGTGGACGCTGACCACGCCCCGGTCGAGCTTCTCCACCTGACGGGCGGTGGCGGCCTCGGCGGAGTCCGTGCCGAGGACGGTCAGTCCACCGCCGACCAGCGTGAGGGCGGCGGTCGTGGTGGCGAGGACGGCGGTGGTGCGGCGTCTGCGGTGCTTGTGCGGGTGCGTCACGTGACATGCCTCCCGGGGCGGGCGGACGGGTTCCGTCTCTCAGTCGCCGCCGGGAGGCCGTGAGTTGCCGTGGATGCGGGCCAGTTCCGCGACCGTCCGGGCGATCCTGTCGCGCGGTTCGGCGGGCGCCGGCACCTCGCCGCCGGTGCCGAGGCGCAGGAACTCGGCGTGCGCGTGGTCGACGGACTCGATGGGCACGGTCGCGAGCGTCCAGCCGTCGTCCTGGACACGGCCGTTGTCCCGCACTGCCAGGTCCGCCGGCCCGCCCAGCCGCGTGCCGGGCGCGAGCTGTACGACCGCCTCCGCGCGGTACAGCGCACGGTGGAAGTCGCGTTGGTACGCCGTCCAGTACGCGGCCAGGTCGAAGTCGTCCGGGCGGGTGAACTCCTCGTCGCTCGTGGCGAGTTCGAGGATCTGGTCGACGCGGAAGGTACGGGGTCCGGGGCCTGCGACGACGTACCAGCGCCCCGCCGGCAGAGCGGCGCGCACCTTGAGCTGAGCGGTGGCCAGGACCGGGCCGAGGCCCAGCTGGGCGGCGGGGCCGGGTGGGGCGGCGAGGAAGAGGGCCTCGGCCTCGTCGGCCGTCAGTCCAGTGAGCCGGGTGCGGTCACCGGCCAGCAGACGGTAGCCGCCGGAGTGGCCCGCGTCGCCGTAGAGCGGTACGCCGGCGGCGGCGAGGCCTCGACGTCCCGGTGGTCCCTGAACTGGTCGTCCAGCAGCAGCGGCGAACTGTTTCCGCCGGTGATCGGCCGGTTCCGGGGCAACGCGGGCGAGCTCTACGGCGACGACACCGGATCATGGACTTCACCCGGGTTTCTCGAACGCCCGCAGGGTGAACCACGGGTCCGGGCGGGGGCGGTCCTGGTCGGGGAGTTCGGCGAGGCGGGTGGCGAAGTCGTCGGCGAGGGGGTGACCGGGCGGGAGGGTGACGAACCAGCCGCGGCGCAGGTCGGCGATGGTGCGGCGGGGGCTGCGCCCCTGGCCCCGCCCCGGGAAGCGGGCCCGTCCGGCGGGCAGGAGACCGTGTTCGGCGGCGTACGACTCGACGGCGGCCGAGGTGTCCAGGGCGGGGCTGCGGGGGCGGGAGGCGAGGATGGCATCGATGTCACTGCCGACGTTGTGGGCGGCGGCCTTGTCGACCGTCGTGACGTAGACGCCGCCGGGGCGCAGCACGCGGGCGCACTCGGCGACGGCGGCCCTGACGTGCTCCGGCCGTCGCAGCAGGTGCAGCAGCCACACGCTGGTGACGGCGTCGAACTCCCCGTCCCGGAAGGGCAGTCGGTGGCAGTCGGCGAGGACGACGGCGCCGGGCAGGCGGGCGGCGGCATGGCGTGCCATGGCGTACGTCAGGTCGGCGCCCGTCACCCGCGTCCCGGGCCGGGCCGCCGCGAGCCGCCGGGTCACGATGCCGGTGCCGCAGGCCACGTCGAGCAGCTTGCGCGTCTGCCGCGGTACGAGGCTCAGCACGCCCTCCGCGGCGGCGGCCGCCCTGGGCTCGCCGCCCCGGGAGGCGTCGTACCGCTCGGCCTCGTCGGTGTAGTCCAGCACCGTGCGCTCAGCCGGCGCCGTGCGCGGGGGCGAGGGCCTCCACCCGCTCGGCGAGCTTGAAGTCCATCCGCGTCACCTTGCCGCCGGCGCTGTGCGTGCTGACGGTGAGGGTGACGGTGTTGTAGCCGAGGGTGAGGTCGGAGTGGTGGTTGAGCTCCTCCTGGACCTGGGCGATGTGCACGACCAGGGCCGTCGCCGCCAGGTGCGAGCCGAGTCGGTAGGAGCGGGTGAGCCGGTCGCCGTCGAGCGACCAGCCGGGCAGCTCCGCCAGCCGGTCCTCGATCTCCTTCTGCGACAGCGGTTCGACGGGCATGAGGTCGCTCCCTTCGTGGATGTCGCGTACCCGTTCAGCGTGCCACAGGCGGGCGGCTGCGGCCCTGGTCAGGACGGTGCCGATGATCGGGAACGGTCAGGAACGCGCACATTCGGCCGCGAGATCGTCAGCGAGCGCAGCCGGCGCGTGAACCCCGTCTCGTTCATCGGCCCTCCTCGACTACGGTCGTAGGCATGACCACGCTCCCGTCCGCGCACGGCACCCCCGCCGACCAGGGCGTCGGCCCGCTGCTACGGGCCTGGCGGGAGCGGCGGCGGATCAGTCAGCTGGAGCTGGCGTCGCGGGCGGGCTCCTCGGCGCGGCACATCAGCTTCGTCGAGACGGGCCGCTCCCGCCCCAGCGAGGAGATGGTGCTGAAACTGGCCGAGCACCTGGACATCCCCGTGCGGGAGCACAACGCGCTGCTGCTGGCGGCCGGTTACGCCCCGCGCTACCCGCGGACGCCCCTGGACGACCCGGCGCTGGACGCCCTGCGCGAGGGCATGGAACGGCTGATCCGCGGCTACGAGCCGTACCCGGCGCTGGTGCTGGACGCGACGTACAACGTGCTGGCCGCCAACCGGGGCGTCACCATGCTGCTGGAGGGCCTCCCGGAGTCCCTGCTCGGTCAGCCGCCGAACGTCATGCGGCTGACCCTGCACCCGGAGGGCCTGGCGCCGCGCATCCGTAACTTCCGTGACTGGCGGGCGCATCTGCTCGCCCAGATGGAGCGGCAGATCGCGCTCCACCGCTCGGCGGCGCTGCGGGAGTTGTACGAGGAGGTGGCCGCGTATCCGGTGCCCGAGTCGGCGACCGGTGACGAACCGGCCGAGCGCGTCCCCTACTTCGCGCTGCCGATGCGGATCGAGCACGAGGGCCGGACCCTGTCGTTCGTCTCGTCGATCTCCACGTTCAACACCCCCATGGACGTGACCGTCGCCGAACTGGCCATCGAGACACTGCTTCCGGCCGACCCGGCGACGGTCAAGTACCTTCACTCGCTGCTGCCCTGACAAGCGGAACGTGACACACTGCTCGCATGCTTTCGGCTGCTTTCGGCGCGTAGGGGAGGCGTGGCGTGAGTGAGCGGCGGGCCGCGCCCACCGTGGGCCAGGTGGTTCTCGGAAAGCGTCTGCAGGAGCTGCGCGAGGCAGCCGGTCTGGGGCGCGAGGAGGCCGCCCGCGTCCTGCGGGTGGCCCCGGCGACCGTACGGCGGATGGAGACGGCCGAGGTCGCGCTCAGGATCCCGTACCTGCAGATCCTGCTGCCCGCCTACGGCGTCCCCGAGGACGAGGTGACGGCGTTCGTCGCGCTGGCCGAGGAGGCGAACCAGCCGGGCTGGTGGCAGCGGTTCAGCGATGTGCTGCCGGACTGGTTCAGCCTGTTCGTCAGCCTGGAGGGCGCCGCCCGGCTGATCCGCTCCTACGAGCCGCACTTCGTGCCCGGACTGCTCCAGACGGAGGACTACGCCCGTGCCGTGCTGGAGGCCGGGACGATCGGGCAGTCCGGCGGTGCGGAGATGATCGAACGGCATGTCTCCCTGCGCATGGCCCGGCAGGAGCTGCTGCGCCGGCCCGACCCGCCGCACCTGTGGGTGATCATGGACGAGACGGTCCTGCGCCGCCCGGTGAGCACACGCCGTGAGGTCATGGGCGCCCAGCTGGACCGGCTGCTGGAGGCCGCCGAGAGCGACCGGGTCACGCTCCAGGTCGCCGAGTTCGCCCGGGGCCCGCATCCGGGGACGTACGCGCCCTTCTCCCTGTTCCGCTTCGCCGAGGCTGAGCTGCCGGACATGGTCTTCACCGAGTACCTGACCGGCGCCCTGTATCTCGACTCCCGCAGCGAGGTCTCCGCGCACCTGGAGGTGCTGGACCACATGACCGCGCACGCCGCGTCGGCCCAGCGCTCCAAGAAAATCCTCCAGGAGTACCGCGGGGGCGTGTGACCCACGCCCTTGAGCCATCCCCGACACACGACGAGGAGACCGCACCGCATGACCGGATCCGACGCCGAGTCCACCCGGATCGACACCAGCCGACCGCATCCGGCCCGGGTCTACGACTGGTGGCTGGGCGGCAAGGACAACTACCCGGTGGACGAGGAACTGGCCCGCAGGATCCTCGCCGTGGACCCGACGGTGCTGCGCGGGGCGCGCGCCAACCGCCGGTTCATGCACCGGGCGGTGCGCACGGTCGCCCGGGCCGGGATCCGCCAGTTCCTGGACATCGGCACCGGTATCCCCACCGAGCCCAACCTGCACCAGGTGGCGCAGGGCATCGCGCCGGAGTCCCGGGTGGTGTACGCGGACAACGACCCGATCGTCCTCCGGCACGCGCAGGCCCTGCTGCACGGCTCAGCCGAGGGTGCCACCGCCTACGCGCACGCCGACGTACGCGACCTCGACACCCTGCTGCGGCGGGCGGGCGAGACGCTGGACTTCGACCGGCCGGTCGCGCTGTCGCTGGTCGCGCTCACCCACTACCTCGACGACGAGGTGTACGGGCTGCTGAAGCAGTACGTCGACGCGCTCGCCCCGGGCAGCCACCTGATCGTCTCCCAGGTCACTGCCGACCTCAGCCCCGAGGCCGTCGAGAAGGCCGCGGACAATTTCCGGCGCACCGGCACGCCGTTCTTCCCGCGCTCCCTCGCCGAGTTCTTCCGCTTCTTCGACGGGCTGGAGCTGCTCGGCCCCGGCGTCATCCCCGTCCACGGCTGGCGGCCGGAGCCGGAGGATGTCGCCGCGCAGGCGGAGGGAGTCGTGCCGGTGTACGCGGGCGTGGCCCGCAAGCCCTGACCGGCTGGCGGGCACGCGGGCCTGACGGGCGGGCGGGGCCCTACGCCGCTCCGCCCTTGGTGTCCTTCTCGTCGTCGACGATCTCCGCGTCTACGACGCCCTCCTCGTCCTGCGGTGCGGTGCGCTCCCCGGTGGTGCCCTCCGTGGGGGTCTGCTGGGCCTGGGCGTACATGGCCTGGCCCATCTTCTGGCTGACGGTGGCGAGTTTCTCGACGCCGGTGCGCAGTTCGCTGGTCTCGGCGTTGCGTTCCAGCGACTGCTTCAGGTCCGTGACCGCCGACTCCACCTCCGACTTGGTGTCGGCCGGCACCTTGTCCTCGTTCTCGCGGAGGAACTTCTCCGTCTGGTAGACGAGTTGTTCGGCCTGGTTGCGGGTCTCGGCGGCCTCGCGGCGATTGCGGTCCTCCTCGGCGTACTGCTCGGCCTCCCGCATCATGCGGTCGATGTCGTCCTTGGGGAGGGCCGAGCCGCCGGTCACGGTCATCTTCTGTTCGCGGCCCGTGGCCAGGTCCTTCGCGGAGACGTGCATGATCCCGTTGGCGTCGATGTCGAACGCGACCTCGATCTGCGGGACGCCGCGTGGGGCCGGCGGCAGCCCGGTGAGGTCGAAGACGCCGAGCTTCTTGTTGTACGCGGCGATCTCACGTTCGCCCTGGTAGACCTGGATGCCGACCGAGGGCTGGTTGTCGGCGGCCGTGGTGAAGATCTCCGAACGCCGGGTGGGGATGGTCGTGTTGCGTTCGATGAGCTTGGTCATGATGCCGCCCTTGGTCTCGATGCCCAGGGACAGCGGGGTGACGTCGAGGAGCAGCACGTCCTTGACGTCGCCGCGGATGACACCGGCCTGGAGGGTCGCGCCGACGGCCACCACCTCGTCCGGGTTGACGCCCTTGTGCGGGTCCTTGCCGGTGAGTTCCTTGACCAGGTCGGTGACGGCGGGCATCCGGGTGGAGCCGCCGACGAGGATGACGTGGTCGACCGCCGAGAGCTTGATGTTCGCGTCCTTGACCGCCTGGTGGAAGGGGGTCTTGCAGCGGTCGAGGAGGTCGGAGGTGAGCTCCTGGAACTGGGCGCGGGTGAGCTTCTCGTCGAGGTGCAGGGGGCCCTCGGCGGAGGCGGTGATGTAGGGCAGGTTGATCGTCGTCTCGGTGGAGCTGGACAGCTCGATCTTGGCCTTCTCGGCGCCCTCGCGGAGCCGCTGGAGCGCCATCTTGTCGTTGCCGAGGTCGATGCCGTACTGCCCCTTGAACTTCTTGACGAGGTGCTCGACGATCCGCTGGTCCCAGTCGTCGCCGCCGAGGTGGGTGTCGCCGTTGGTGGCCTTGACCTCGATCACGCCGTCGCCGATTTCGAGGAGCGAGACGTCGAAGGTGCCGCCGCCGAGGTCGAAGACGAGGACGGTCTGCTCCTCGCCCCGGTCGAGGCCGTAGGCGAGGGCTGCGGCCGTGGGCTCGTTGATGATCCGCAGCACCTTCAGGCCGGCGATCTCCCCGGCCTCCTTCGTCGCCTGCCGCTGGGCGTCGTCGAAGTAGGCGGGCACGGTGATCACCGCGTCCGTGACGTCCTCGCCGAGATACGCCTCTGCGTCCCGCTTCAGCTTCTGCAACACCCGTGCCGACAGCTCCTGGGCCCGGTAGCGGGTGCCGTCCACGGAGCCCTGCTCGGGGAACCGCCAGTTCGCGTCGCCCATGTGCCGCTTCACGGAGCGCGCTGTGCGCTCGACGTTCGTCACGGCCTGCCGCTTGGCGACCTCTCCGACGAGTACCTCGCCGTTCTTGGCGAAGGCCACGACCGACGGTGTGGTCCTGGCCCCCTCCGCGTTGGCGACAACCGTGGGTTCGCCGCCTTCCAGAACGGCCACCACCGAGTTCGTGGTCCCGAGATCGATACCGACCGCGCGTGCCATCGCTGTCCCCTTCCGCCAGGGAGCCTCTTGAAGTCCAGCACAAAACTTGAGTGGGCTCTTGTCAATGGGGCCGTGTGGTCATACGGGTACATACCCGGGCAGGGCCCGGTCAGTCGGCTCTGGGCTCGCCGGCGGGCACGCCACGGCGCACAACGTTCAGGCCGCCCCCGGAGGGACGGCCTGTGTCAGGTTCCGCTCGGATCAGGTGAGCTTCGCCGACAGGGTGATCGGGACGGCCTTCAGTGCCTGGCTGACCGGGCAGTTGGCCTTGGCGCCCTCGGCGGCGGCGACGAACGCGTCGTTGTCCAGGCCGGGGACCGTGCCCTCGACGGTGATGTGGATGCCGGTGATGCCCTCACCGGGCTGGAAGGTCACGTCGGCCGAGGTGACGAGCTTGGTGGGCGGGTTGCCGGCACCGGTCAGACCGTGCGACAGCGCCATGGAGAAGCAGCTGGAGTGGGCGGCGGCGATCAGCTCCTCGGGGCTGGTCTTGCCGTTCGCCTGCTCGGCGCGCGACGGCCACGACACCGGCTGCTGGCCGATGCCGGAGGAGTCGAAGGTGACGACGCCGTTGCCCTCGAGCAGGTTGCCTTCCCAGACGGTGTGTGCGGAGCGCGTGGTTGCCACGGTTGTTCCTTTCGCATGCTCTCGATGCGACCCCGTTTCCGGGCTCTCGGCCCCTATCCGATCACATTCCGGCTCACCGCACGCGGAACACCGGTCCACGCGCGGTGAACGGCAGTCGGGCACCTTGGGGAATCAGGTAGGCGTGCTCACGCCGTACCCGCAGCACATCGCACCAGCCGTCGGTGATCACCAGCACCGGCGCGCCCGGCGGGAAGTCCTCCGCCCGGTGCAGCAGGTCGATCCCGGGCTGCAGCACGATGGAGCCCTCGGGGAGTGCGTAGGCGCCGATCCGGCGGGTCCAGGAACAGGCAGTACGGCTCGTCACGGACGATCGCCTCCCGGTGCAGCTTTTGTTCTTCGTCAGCGGGTGCGTGGGGGTTACTCGCGCAGTTCCCCGCGCCCCTTGAGGCCTGCTGTCATCACGGCGTAGACCAGTACCCCTGCGAACAGGAACAGGACTCCCTGGTACACCGCCGCGTAGCCTGCTCCCGCTACCAGCCACATCGAGAAGGCGGCTGCCACTGAGGCGACCAGCGCGTCCCGGACCAGGCGTCCGCGGTCGACCAGTTCCCGTCGGCCCGCGACGAGGTGGAACAACTGGGCAGCCGTCGCCAGCAGATACGGGACCGTCGCCGTGAACGTCGTGACCAGGACCAGGACCTCGAAGACCTTCGCCGAGCCGAACGTGTAGTTGTAGACGGTCAGCAGGGAGGCGAGGACGACCGTCACGCCGACGCCGAAGGTGGGCACGCCGCGCTTCTTGCGGGCGAACGCCGCCGGGAACAGGCCGTCCTTCGCGGCCGCGTGCGGGGTCTGGGCGCTGAGCAGCGTCCAGCCGTTGAGGCAGCCGGTCATGGAGACCAGCGCGGCGAGCGCGACCGCCCAGCCGCCCCAGCCGCCGCCGAACATGGCGTTCACGGCGTCGGAGAAGGGCGCGGTGGAGTTCACCAGCTCGTCGTGCGCGACCGTGCCGAAGACCGCGAGCGTGCCCAGCAGGTAGACCAGCGCGGCGCCCGCGGTGCCGATGACGGTGGCCCGTGCGACGTTGCGGCGCGGGTTCTCGACCTCCCCGGCGCTGACGGCCGCGGACTCGACGCCGAGGTAGGAGAAGAGCAGGATCGCGGCGGAGGCCGAGACCGCGCCGATCGCGCTGCCGTCGCCGGTGTGGAACGGGCCGAGGTTGTCGGCGTCGAAGAAGAACAGCCCGCCGACCGCGACGAGCAGCAGCGGCGCGAACTTCAGCACGGTCGAGACCAGCTGGACGGCACCGACGTAGCGGGTGCCCGCGAAGTTGGCGAGGGCCGGCAGCCACTGGATGACCAGCGCGGCGAGACAGGCGGTCCAGCGGTGGTCGTTCACCGGGATCAGGACGTCGAGGTAGCCGACGGCGGCGACGGCGAGCGCCGCGTTGGACACCCAGGTGGTGATCCAGTAGGCCCAGGCGGCGAGGAACCCGGCGAAGTCGCCGAAGGCGGCGCGGGCGTAGACGTAGGGCCCGCCGGTGCGCGGGTCGCGCTCGGCGAGCCGCCCGAAGACCAGGGCGAGGGCGATGGCACCGACGGTCAGCACGCCGAAGGCGACCAGGCTGACGGTGCCGTAGGGGGCGACGGAGGCCGGGAGCAGGAAGATGCCGCCGCCGATGATGTTGCCCATGACCAGCGCGGTGGCGACGGGCAGCCCGAAGCGGCGGGCGTGCTTGCCGTTGCTCCCCGGGTCGGGGGCGGCGGGGGTCTCCTGCGGGGCCGGAGCCGACTGGGGGACGGTTCCGGTGACGTGCATGGGGTGGTGCGCCTCTCGTCGAACTGATGCCCGGGATCGCCGGGACGGCGCATATGGTCGGGCATGGCCCGGCACCGCTCCAAATCACACGATTTTGTCCTGTGTGGCCTGGTCCGGCGCCGTAAAAGCTGTGCCGTCGCGGACCGTGAGCCGGGAATCGTCCAGCGGCACCTGAGGCCCGTTGCACTCTCGCAGCCAGCGGCGCAGCACCCGGTGGACACCCTCCGCGCCGACCAGTTCCGCCCCGTCGGCCACCGGCGCGGACAGGGCGAGGGGCGACAGCAGGAAGGGACGGCCCTGGCAGCCGCCGAGGCCGCCGTGCGAGCCGATCTGCTCCTCGAAGGCGAGCACCTCGCCGTCGGCCGGGTCGTGGAAGGAGTTGACCATGATGTCGGCGGTGTGCGGGAAGGAGTGCGTGCGGCGCACGGCCGCCGCCGCGCCGGGCCCGAATCCGGCGAGCGGCCCGGAGTGATCGTCGTCGAGCTCGTCCACCGGGACCTCGGCGCCGTTGGCTGCGAGCACCACCCCGCCGTGCTCCTTGCTGCGGACGAGGAGGAAGCCGATGCCGGGGTGGTTGGCGAGGGTCGGCAGCAGCGCCGGGTGGCGGGCGTCGATCTCCTCCCTGCTCATCCGGTGGCGCACGTCCGGGAAGGAGATCAGGCCGAGATTGCCGGAGGCCAGCACGATCGGCTCCGAGCGGCGCGACGGGCGGCGCTGCTCGTGCTCCTCCTCCACCGGCCTGCGCAGCGCGGCCCGGACGGCCGCGCGGGCCTCCGCGCCGCTGCGGGTGCGCCCGGCCCGGCGAGGCACGGGCAGCCCGCTGCCGGCCCGGACCAGGTCGCCGAGGGTGAGGCCGTAGCGGGCGCGGAAGGTCTCGCCGGGGCTCTGGCCGTGGTCGGACAGGACGACGATCCGGTACGGGCGGGGGGCGTGCTCGGCGACCTTCTCGATCAGCGCGAGCGCCCGGTCGAGGCGCCCGAGGACCTTCTCGGCGTCGCGGCTCATCGGCCCGGAGTGGTGCGCCACCTCGTCGTACGCCACCAGGTCGGCGTAGACGGCGGTGCGCCCGGCGAGCAGGTCGCCCATCACCGCGGCGACGACGACGTCCCGTTCGACGACGGTCGCGAAGGCGCGCACGAACGGGTAGAGGCCGCCGCGCGAGACCCGGGGGCGGACCTTGTGCAGGCGGGCCCGCGTGGACTGGCAGATCTCGCGGCCGGCCTCGGCGACGAAGGACAGGGCGGTGCGCACGGCGTTGGCCGGGTCGGAGAAGTAGGCGAAGTAGCCGGCGCGGGAGCGGGTCTCGCGGCTGCGCCGCCGGGTGGCGATGGACAGCACGAGGGCCTGTTCGTCGGCGCCGCCGCTGAACAGGTTGCCGCGGCTGGCGCCGTCGACGGTGAGCAGTCCGCCCTCGCCGGTGCGTTCGACGGCGCGCCGCTGGAGTTCGGCGGCGCTGGTCGGCCGGTTGCTGACCATCACCTCCTGGGTGTCCTTCTCGTACCAGCGGAAGGCGGGGATGTCGAAGGTGCTGCCGTGCAGGATGCCGAGCTGGCTGGCGCCGGTCTGACTGGACCAGTCGGTGCGCCAGGGGGTGAGGCGGTGGGTGGGGCCGCCGTGGCCGTCGGCCGCCGCGTGGCCGAGCCAGCGGGCGACGGTCGGCATCAGCCCCTTGCCGACGGCGGCCGTCAGCACGTCGTGCCCGACGCCGTCGAGCTGGACGAAGACGGTGCCCGGGGTCACCGGGCCGGGCGGCAGGGCGCGGCGGCGCCGGTCGGCGAGGCGGTACAGGCGACGCCGGTAGGCGTCGTCGTCACGGACGGCGAGGGCGGCGCCGGTCGCGGAGGCGACGGCGGACATCGCGGCGGCGACCACCACCGCGGTCTCCGGGTCGACGGCGCCGCGTTCGGCGGGGTTCAGGCGCAGGGCGACGAGGAGCAGCGCGCCGTTGAGGAAGAACACCAGCAGCCCGAGCACCAGCGCGGGCACCAGCAGCAGGAGCCGTACGAGCAGCGGCCAGACCACGGCGGACAGCACACCGAAGGCGCCGGCCGCGAACGCGGCGGTCACGGCGATGGTGGTGGCGCTGTCGCCGTCGGCGCTCTGCAACTGGAAGTCGGGCAGGATCCCGGCGAGCACGAGCATGGTGACCGTGCTGACGGCCCACACCGTGACGCTCCGCCCCACCTGGCTGACGACCCGCCGCCAACGCCCTGCAAGCACGCCCCGCACACCTCACGTCCCGGCCCGCGCCGGAGCGGGCCTGCGTCCACAGTGTCACAACGCGCGCCGGAACCGATTCGTCCCCGGATACCCGGTACGACGGACCGTCAGCGCCCGTCGTACCCGGCCGTCGGCATGGACAGCCGTCGATGCACCTGCGCCTTCATCTGGGCGTCGTAGGACGGCTCGGCCCGCCCCACCGTCTCGACCCGCACCCCCCGCCGGGCGCACTCCGCCGTGAACTCCTCGACGTTCGACAGGGCGCTCTCCAGCACCCGGCGGCTCGGCGCCACGAAGACATCACGTCCGGGCCGTACGCCGTCCCACAGGGCGCCGTGGTCGGCGCGCAGCCCGCACACCAGCAGTTGCCGGGCGACGACGTACCCCCGCTCCGCGGCCCACCGCGCGCACATCGCGTGCTGGCTGCGGGAGTCGACCAGAAAGGGGTCCGCGTCCAGTTCCTCCAGCGGCGTCAGACTGGCGATCGCCGTGACGCGCAATGCTCCCATGGCGCCCCCTCACCTCCGGGTTTCGCCGCCGACCCTACTCCTGCCCGTAGGCTTCGGGGAGTCGCGTGAAGGAGGCAAAAGGTGCCGGTGGAGATCACCTGGTGGGGGCACGCCACCTGCACGGTCGCGGACTCGAACATACGCGTGCTCACCGATCCCCTGTTCGTCCGCAGGCTCGCCCATCTGCGCCGCCGCCGCGGCGCGCTCCCCCCGTCCGGCGCGTGGCGCGCGGATGTCGCCCTGGTCTCCCACCTGCACGCCGACCACCTGCATGTGCCGTCGCTGGCCCGGCTCGCGCCGGGCACGCGCCTGCTCGTACCCCGGGGCGCACCCCGGGCCGTACCGGCGCTGCGCCGGCTCGCCCATCTACGCGTGACCGAGATGGCCCCCGGCGACACCACCCGAGTGGCCGATCTGACCGTGCGGGCCGTGCCCGCGCGGCACGACGGTCGGCGGCTGCCGGTCGGCCCGCACCGCTCCCCCGCCCTCGGCTATGTCATCGAGGGCGAGGCCCGCACGTACTTCGCCGGGGACACCGGGCTGTTCGACACGATGGCGGCGGACGTCGGGCCGGTCGACGTGGCGCTGCTGCCGGTCGGCGGCTGGGGGCCCTACCTCGGCCACGGGCACCTGGACCCGAAGCTGGCCGCCGAGGCGCTGGCCCGGCTGGCGCCGCGCAGTGCGGTGCCGGTGCACTTCGGTACGTACTGGCCGATCGGCATGGACGCCGTACGCCCGCACGAGTTCCACGGGCCCGGCGCCGAGTTCGTGCGCCTCGCGGCGCGGTGGGCGCCGCAGGTGGCGGTGCATCTGCTCGGCCACGGGGAGAGTGTGCGCCTGGAGGTCGCCCGGTGAGCTGGCTCGCGGCCGCCACGACGCCCGTGCCGACGGAGTCCACGCAGCAGGCGATCGGCTATCCCTCGCTGTTCCTGCTGGTGCTGATCGGGGCGCTGGTGCCGGTCGTGCCGACGGGGGCGCTGGTGAGTTCGGCGGCCGTGGTGGCCTTTCACCAGACGGCGCCGTTCTCGCTGGCGCTGGTGTTCGTGACGGCGTCGCTGGCGGCGTTCCTCGGCGACGCCGCGCTGTACTGGCTGGGGCGGCGCGGGCTGAAGTCGAGGAACGGGTCGCGCTGGCTGGAGGCGATTCGGGCGCGGGCGCCGGAGGATCGGCTGGAGCGGGCGCAGGAGAAGCTTGCCGCGCACGGGGTCGCCGTGCTGGTGCTGTCCCGGCTGGTGCCGGCGGGGCGGTTGCCGGTGATGCTGGCGTGTCTGCTGGCGAAGTGGCCGATGCGGCGGTTCGCCCGGGGGAATCTGCCGGCGTGTCTGGCGTGGGCGGTGACGTATCAGCTGATCGGGATTCTGGGTGGCTCGCTGTTTCCGGAGCCGTGGGAGGGGGTGGTGGCGGTGGTGGGGCTGACGCTGGTCATCAGTGCGGTGCCGAGTGTGTGGCGGCGGGTTCGGGCTGCCAGGTGATGTGCGTCGCGGGCTGCCTGTCCATCGTGGCTTGGCGCGCAGTTCCCCGCGCCCCTCAGGGGACGTTGCTGTCCAGGACCCTTGAGGATCCCACCGGCAGATCCCACAGGTCCTCCCGCTCCAGGCCCGCCTTCTCCCAAGCTGTCCGCACCCGCGTGAGGGGTTCCAGGACCGGTTCCGCCGACAGGACGAACGTCGCCCAGTGCATGGGTGCCATCCGGTGCGCACCCAGGTCCTGTACGGCCCTCACCGCCTCCTCCGGGTCGCAGTGGACGTCGCTGAGCCACCAGCGTGGGTCGTAGGCGCCGATCGGCATCAGGGCGAGGTCGATGCCGGGGTAGCGGCGGCCGATGCGGGTGAACCAGTGGCCGTATCCCGTGTCGCCCGCGAAGTAGACCCGCCTGCCGTCGGGGTCGGTCAGCACCCAACCGCCCCACAGGGTGCGGCAGGTGTCGGTCAGGGTGCGCTTGGACCAGTGGTGGGCGGGGACGAAGTCGAAGCGGACGCCGTCCAGTTCGGCCGCCTCCCACCAGTCCAGCTCGGTGACGCGGGTGAAGCGGCGGCGGCGGAACCAGGCGGCGAGACCGGCCGGGACGAACATCGGTGTGTCGCGCGGGAGCCGGCGCAACGTGGGGGCGTCCAGGTGGTCGTAGTGGTTGTGGCTGATGACCACCGCGTCGATCCGCGGCAGTTCGCTCCAGGCGACCCCGACCGGCGTGATCCGGGCCGGCGTGCCCAGGATGCGGCGGGACCAGACCGGGTCGGTGAGCACCGTGAGCCCGCCGATACGCAGCACCCAACTGGCGTGTCCCGCCCAGGTGACGGCGACCGTGCGGGCGTCGACGCGGGGCAGCGGGCCGGGCTCGAACGGCAGCCGGGGGATGTCGGCGAGGCCCTCGCGGCCGGGTCGGACAGCGCCCTCGCGAGCGAACCGGGCGAGGGCCTTCATGCCGGGCAGCGGGGCGGTCAGCCGGTCGTGGAAGGTGCGGGGCCACACGCGCCGCTCGCCCAGCGGGCGGGGCTCGGCGAGTGGGGGGAACGGGGGCGCGAGCGGCGACATGGCCGATGCCGCCGCCGGCCTGGACGCCGGATCGTCGGACTCCTGGGTGGGCATGCTCGTGGTCGACTCGGACTGCTGCGTCATCGAGGAGGCTCCCATCGCTGAGCGTCGTCACGGAGATCGTCGAGGACCGACTTCAGGTTGATCAACGCACGTTGCACGTGTGGCAGTTCCAACGGCGCGGGTGAATCGAGGCATTCCGCGCGCTCGGCGTCCGTGCCGCCCAGCAGTGGGCCCGTGGACAGCCGTACGCGCAGTGCGGCCAGGTCGTCGCCGAAGCGGTGGCCGCCCGGTGCCGGCATACCGAGCCGGGCGGCGAGGAAGTCCTCCAGTTCCTGAGCGTCCCCCACGTCGTGCGCGGCGAGCCCGGATCGCAGCGGGCCGAGGTCGACGTACAGATGCCGGCCGGCCCGCGGCGGCCGGGCGAGGGCGCCCGCGGCGACCACGGCGTGGTGCGCGGCCTCGGCCACGCGCGTGTGCAGGCGTACGACGGCGTCCACATGGCCGCCGAGCGGTTCGGGCTCGCCCAGCGCGTAGCCGGCCGCGGCGGCGACCGGTCCTGCGACGCGGGCGCCGAGCGCGGTGAGCACATCCAGTACGCGCGCGTGCAGCCCGTTCCCGGCCTCGCCCGCGGGGAAGCGGGCGACGGCGGCGGGCCAGCCGGGCGGCAGCAGTGCCCCGGCCAGGTCGGTGACGACGGTGACCCGGTCGGGCAGCATCTCGGCCGGGCTGAGCAGCACCGTGTCGTGCGGGGCGTGCAGGGTGTCGCGCCAGGTCTCGTCGCTGACCAGGTGCAGTCCCTCGCCGGTGGCGGCCTCGACGGTCTCGTGCAGCAGCTCGGGGGGCGCCACCGTGGCCGTCGGGTCGTCGGCGACCGACAGCACCAGCAGCCGTGGATCCCCGCCCTCGGCGCGCACCCGGCGCACGGTCTCCAGCAGGGCGTACGGATCCGGTACGCCCCCGCACTCGGCGGGCGTCGCCACATGGAACACCGGCCGGCCGAGCAGGCGTGCGTACGGCGCCCACCAGGCGGCGCAGGGCCGTGGCACGAGGACGTCACCGCCGAGCGCGGCGGTCAGCGCGAGCAGCAGGGCGGGCGCCCCGGGAGCGGCCACGACGTGCTCGGGGCCCGTGTCCAGCCCCCGCCGCTCCCAATACCCGCAGGCCGCGTCCAGCAGCCCGGCACCGCCGCCCACCGGCTCACTGGCGGCACGGCCCGCGGCGGCGGCAAGCACGGCGGACAGCTCCGGCAGCACGGGCAGTCCGTCGTCGGGGAGGGGCGGCCCGTAGCGGACGGGGCCGTGGCCTTCCGGTGCCGTCCGCCGCATACGTACCTCCGCGCAGTCCCTGGTGCCGTGCCGGTGCCGTGTCGAGTCGCCCCGCAGCCGAGTGGGGTCGTCGGACGGTGCGTCGTTCGGTGCCGGTCGTGCTCTCGCGCTCTGCGTACCCAGCCGGGCCCCGCCTCAGGCGTCCCCCGGCGTGTCCCTGCGCCACAGCCGGTACCCGGCGGCACCGAGCGCTCCCGCGATCAGCAGCCCACCGGCGACCAGTGCGGGCACGGACACGCCGAAGGCCCCGCCCGACCCGGCGTGCACTCCGTGCTCGACCACGGGGCCACCGCACCACTGCTTCGGCTCGACGCACGTCGTCGTGCCGCTGCTCGCCACGGGCGCGGCGGTGAGGGTCGCGCTCCACGCCTTCCCCTTCGCACCGGCCGCCCCCGGGCAGGTCCCGTCGACGGTCCACGCCGAGTCCTGGCCGGCGGCCGCGATGACGGCAGTCCCCCGATACGCGGGCCCGGTCGCCGGGTCTTCCTTCCCGAACACCAGCCGCAACTTCACCGTGCCCTCGGCGAACGCCTTGGAGGTCGCGTCGATCACCTCGGGCGCGGCCCCGGTGATGGGATCACAGACGACGGCGACGGTGACGGTGCCGCCGGCCTGAACGGCGGAGGGAGACACCTCCGCGGCCGGATCCGCCGCCGCCAGGGGCACGGCCCCACCCAGAGCGGCCCCCGCCAGAACAACCACGGACAGGACACGGGCGCTGCGGCGCATGAGACGAGCTCCTTAGACCGACGAGGGGGGCACGAGGCCCGCACCCCCCACAGCCATCACAGCCCGCGACCACCACAGCCGCCCGCGCCCGGACCCCATTAGCGGGAACCACGCACCCAACCAGGTGAACAACGCCGTTCAGGCGGCCCCCCGCATCACTTCCTCCCGCACCCGATCACACGACCGACTGATCAACCGCGACACATGCATCTGCGAGATCCCCAACTGCTCGGCGATCCGACTCTGCGTCATGTCCCGGAAGAACCGCATGTACAGAATCGCCCGCTCCCGCTCCGGCAACGCGGCCAGCCGAGGCTTCACCGCCTCCCGGTCCACGACCGTGTCCAGCGCCGGATCGGCCGCCCCGAGCGCGTCACCGAGCGAGTACCCGTCCTCACTGCCCGGCAGCTCCGCGTCCAGCGACAACGCGCTGAAACTCTCCAGCGCCTCCAGCCCGGCCCGCACGTCCTCCTCGCTCATGTCGGCGTGCTCGGCGATCTCGGCCACACTCGGCTGCCGCCCCGAGGCACCCTGTACGCCCGCCGACAGCTCCTGGACGGCGACCCGCACCCGATTGCGCAGATCCTGCACCCGGCGCGGCACGTGCAACGTCCACATGTGGTCCCGGAAGTGCCGCTTGATCTCACCGGTGACCGTGGGCACGGCATAGCTCTCGAACGCGTGCCCGCGCGCGGGGTCGTACCGGTCGACGGCCTTGACCAGCCCGAGGGCCGCGACCTGACGCAGGTCCTCGTAGTTCTCGCCCCGGCTGCGGAACCGTCCGGCCAGCCGTTCCGCCATGGGCAGCCAGGCCTCGACGAGCTCGTCGCGCAGCGCGTCGCGCTCTGGTCCGGCGGGCAGTTCGGCGAGGCGGCGGAAGGCGGCGGCGGTGTCGGGGGCGTCGTCGTGGGGGTGGTGCTTAGCGCTCTCTGGGGCGGTTCGCATGATGCGTCGCAACTCCCTTGGAAATGCTGTGCGTTGGACGGTCACCGTGGGAGCGCGTACACGGTCCTGGACGGACGCACGCGGGGCCGGTCGGGCCGCTCCCACGGACGTGCCTCCTGTCCGAAGCACTGTGTCGCGCCTGCCCCGGGCCCCTGGGCGCAAACGCCCGTACCGGGTTTTCCGGTTGCGCGGAGGGTGACTCGTAGCGGGAGCTGCCCATGTCGTCACGTCCTGGAGGTCACTCCATGAGCACCAAGGTCTCCGACCACGTTCTGCAGCGGTTGCGCGAATGGGGGGTGGAGCACGTCTTCGGCTACCCCGGCGACGGGATCAACGGCCTGCTCGCCGCCTGGGGCCGCGCCGAGGACCAGCCGCGCTTCATCCAGTCCCGGCACGAGGAGATGTCCGCGTTCCAGGCGGTCGGCTACGCCAAGTTCAGCGGCCGCCTCGGGGTGTGCGCGGCCACGTCGGGACCGGGCGCGATCCACCTGCTCAACGGGCTGTACGACGCCAAGCTCGACCATGTGCCGGTGCTGGCGATCGTCGGCCAGACGCACCGTACGGCGATGGGCGGCTCGTACCAGCAGGAGGTGGACCTGCACTCGCTGTTCAAGGACGTCGCCTCGGACTTCCTGGAGACGGTGACGGTGCCCGAGCAGCTGCCGAACGTGCTGGACCGGGCGATCCGCACCGCCTACGCGCGCCGCGCCCCGACCGCGGTCATCATCCCCGGGGACGTGCAGGAGCTCGACTACGCGGCGCCGACGCACGAGTTCAAGATGGTGCCCTCCAGCCTGGACCGCAGCGCGTGGACGGCGATCCCGTCCGAGGATTCGCTGCACCGGGCGGCGGAGGTTCTCAACGCCGGTGACAAGGTGGCGATCCTGGTCGGTCAGGGCGCGTCGGGGGCGCGCGCGGAGGTGGAGCGGATCGCCGAGCTGCTCGGCGCGGGCGTCGCCAAGGCGCTGCTCGGCAAGGACGCGCTGAGCGACGAACTGCCGTACGTCACCGGCTCGATCGGCCTGCTGGGCACCCGTCCGTCGTACGAGCTGATGCGTGACTGCGACACGCTGCTGACCATCGGCTCCTCGTTCCCGTACACGCAGTTCCTGCCGGAGTTCGGCAAGGCGCGCGGGGTGCAGATCGACATCGACCCGCACATGGTCGGGATGCGTTATCCGTACGAGGTGAATCTCGTCGGCGACGCCGGGGAGACCCTGCGGCGGCTGATCCCGCTGCTGGACGCCGACCGTGGGCGCGAGTGGTACGAGACGGTGTGCGACAACGTGCGGCACTGGCGGCAGGTGATGGAACGCCGGGCGGAACTGTCGGCGGACCCGATCAACCCGGAGTACGTGGCCCACGCCCTGGACCCGCTGCTGCCCGAGAACGCGATCGTCACGTCCGACTCGGGTTCGGCGGCCAACTGGTACGCCCGCCATCTGACGATGCGCGGCGGCATGCGTTCCTCGCTCTCCGGGACGCTGGCGACGATGGGCTGCGGGGTGCCGTACGCGATCGGCGCGAAGTTCGCGCACCCGGACCGGCCCGCGATCGCACTGGTCGGCGACGGGGCGATGCAGATGAATGGACTCGCGGAGCTGATCACGGCGGCGAAGTACCAGGGCCGCTGGCAGGATCCGCGGCTGGTGGTCGCCGTATGGAACAACCACGACCTGAACCAGGTCACCTGGGAGATGCGGGCCATGGGGGGCGCGCCGTCCTTCCTGCCCTCCCAGCAACTGCCGGACGTGCAGTACGCGGCCTTCGCCCGCTCCCTGGGCCTGACCGGGGTCCGGGTGGAGAAGCCGGAGGACGTGGAGGCGGGCTGGCGGGCCGGTCTGGAGGCCGACGGCCCGGCGGTGATCGAGTTCCTGACCGACCCTGCGGTGCCGCCGATCCCGCCGCACGCGACGTGGGAGCAGATGGAGGCGACGGCCGCGTCGATCCTGAAGGGCGACGCCGACCGGGGCTCCATGGTCAGGCAGGGGTTCAAGGCGAAGGTGCAGGAGTTCCTGCCGCGGCGGGAGAAGAAGTAGGCCGAGGTGTTGGACGGCGCTGAATAGTTCGGGGCGCACGAAAGCGTTGCGGCCCCTGCTGTCCGACGTGGCCGCGAACATCACCGGCGCCGACTACGTCATCGACGGCGACACCGTCAAGACGGTCCGAGCCCCGCCCACCCGGTGTCGCCGCCCGCCCTCCGGGTACGCGGTGCGCACCCCGAAGATCTGGAGCACACCATGCAGCGAGGCAGTGACCGGCTGAGCGTCCACCGGGACGAAGAGATGAAGCACGAACTGCAGGGGCTGCTCAGGTCGGGCCACCCCACCCGCACGGAGGAGTGGCACGACCCCGAGCCCACCGCCGAGGACGACCCGCGCATCGCGGGCGGCCCGGTCATGCCGGGCTCGTTGGCGGAGGTCCGCCTGGAGCTGGGCCGGATCCTGGGCCGCACCGCGTTCCCGGCCGGCCCGGGCGACCTGATCAGCGCCCTGCGCCGGCGCAACGCGCCCGACGCCCTGATCGAGCCGCTGCGGCGGCTGCCCCGCTCGGCCCGCTACGGCAACGTGCAGAAGCTGGCCGAGGCCCTGACCCACGGTGAGCGGCGGAGGGAGACGTGATGATGGCCGACTATGTGCGGGAAGTGATGACGCCGGGGGTGGTGGCGGTCCGGCCGGACGCCTCGCTGGTGGAGGCGGCGCAGCTGATGCGTGCGCAGGACATCGGCGATGTCGTGGTGGCCGACGGACAGCGTGTGGTCGGGGTGCTCACCGACCGGGACATCACCGTGCGGGCGGTCGCCGAGGGCATCGACCCGCTGACGGTGAGTGCCGCGTCGGTGTGCACCCCGGACCCGGTGGTGGTCGGGCCCCAGGACCCGGTGTCGACGGCGGTGGCGCTGATGCGCGAGAAGGCCGTACGCCGCCTGCCGGTCGTCGAGGACGGCCTGCCCGTCGGGATGGTGAGTCTCGGGGACCTCGCTCTGGCGCAGGACCCGGAGAGCGCCCTCGCCGACATCAGCAGGGCCGAACCGGACACGGCCACACGCCCCGCGCCCGACATCCGGGGCCCGGTGTGACGGCCAGGGCAGGGAACAAGCACACGGAAGGACGCTGAAGGATCATGCGTATCGCGTTTCTGACCGCGCCCGAGGGAGTCGAGCAGGTCGAGCTGACCGACCCCTGGAAGGCGGCCACAGACGCCGGGCACGAACCGGTGCTCGTATCGACGAAGAGCGGCGAGATCCAGGCTTTCAACCACCTCGACAAGGCGGACACGTTCCCCGTCGACGAGGTGGTGGGCGAGACCTCCGCGGACTCCTTCGGCGGGCTGGTGCTGCCGGGCGGGGTCGCCAACCCGGACTTCCTGCGGATGGACCCCAAGGCCGTGGCCTTCGTCCGGGACTTCTTCGAGCAGGGCCGTCCGGTCGCGGCGATCTGCCACGCGCCGTGGACGCTGGTCGAGGCCGACGTCGTACGGGGCCGGGTGCTGACCTCCTGGCCGAGCCTGCGGACCGACATCCGCAACGCGGGCGGCACCTGGGTGGACGAGCAGGTGAAGGTGTGCGACCACGGCACCAACAAGCTCGTCACCAGCCGCAAGCCGGGCGACCTGAAGGCGTTCTGCGAGACGTTCCTGGAGGTGTTCGCGAAGGAGACCGCGTGATCGCGTAACGGCGTAACCGGACCGCGTCATGGCGCAACCGGACCGCGTCATCGCGTAACCGGCCGCGTAACCGGATCATGCGACGAGCCGGGCCGGGTTCCGCAGGGCGGGGCCCGGTCCGCGCGTGTCACGCGCTCGGGCTGCGGTCCGGGCCGGACTCACGGTCCGCGGCGCTGCCCGAACCCCACTTGCCCACCGGGGTCTGTGCGTCGCGGGAGCCGTTCCCGGCGCGTTCCCGGGCGCCGTCGCGGGTGCGGCCCGGGGCGACGAAGCGGCGCGGGTTGCGACGCAGGTACTCGCCCTCCAGCTGGGCCATGCGTTCGTTGTGCGCGCGCAGCGCGTCGTTCGAGCCGTACAGCAGGGTGTCGTGGCGCGTGCGGTGGATGGTCTCCAGCTCTTTCATGAGCTGCTGGTCATCCAGCCGGCCCGGGTCGACTCCGGTCATCGTGGTGCCCCGCTCGTCGTGTTCTCTCATGCGGTACGGGTACCCGCCCGGCAAGCAAGCACTGCACTGCCCCCGAGCGGCAACCGGGAGGGAGCCATGGATCTCGCGTTCCTGCATCCACTCTACGAACATCCGGGCCCCTGGGCCTCCGTCTACGTCGACCTGTCCCGGCATACGGAGGACACGCCGCTCGAACGGCATCTGACGGCCGAGGCGATGGCCCGGGAGCTCGCGGGGCAGGGCGCCGACGAGGCGACCTGCCGGGCCGTGCGGGACGCGATCGAGGAGCTGAAGCACTCGCCGGAGCCGCACGGGCGGGCCCTGTTCGCCCGTGCGGGTCAGGTGGTCCTCGACCCGCCGCTGGCCCGCGCCCCGCAGCGCGGCTGGGCCGAGTGGGCGCCGCTGCCCCGGGCCACCCCGCTGCTGGACCTGACCGGCGAGGACGCGGTGGCCGTGGTGGCCTACATCGACCGCAGGGGCGCCGACTTCGAGCTGCGCAGTGCGCTGGCCCGGGAGACGGCCGGTTCGGTCACCGGACGGCAGTGGCCCGTGCACCGGACGAGCACCGTCGACTGGTCGGAGCGGCACTTCCAGCTGCGGGTGGAGAACACCTGGGAGCACAATGCGGCGGAGATCGCCGACGCACTCGCGGTGTGCCAGGAGGAGACCCGCGCAGACCTGCTGATCCTGGTCGGTTCGGACCGGGAGCAGCGGGCCGTGCACGAGCGGCTGCCCCAGCGGCTGCACGACCGCGTGGTGGAGGCCCCGCACGGGGCGGGCAGCCGGCTGCTCGACGGGGACGTCGAGGAGGCCCGCGCCACTCATGTGCGCCGGCATGCCGAGGCGGAGCTGGAGCGGTTCCTGGCGGCCCGGGCTCCGGACGACGAGGGCCGCGCCGGGGCGGTGGAGGGCGTGCCCGCGCTGATCGAGGCGGCGCGTGAACACCGTGTCGACGAGCTGGTCGTCCGCCCGGACGGCGGTGACACGCACCGCGAGGTGTGGATCGGTGAGGACGCCGACCAGCTGGCGGTCCGTCGTACGGACCTGAAGATCCTCGGCGAACAGCACTCCTGGTCCGCCCGCGCGGACGACGCCCTCCTGCGCTCGGCGGTCGCCACGAACGCCCCCGCGATCTCACTGGCCCCCGCCGAGGCGGCCCGAGAGCAGGACGTGCCGGTGGGCGGCCTGGGCGCCCTGCTGCGCTGGTCGTAACCCGCCCGGGGCGGGCCCGGCCACCGGGCCTGCCCACACGGCCTGCCCACACGGACACCCCTGGGCGCTCGGCCGCCGGGCCTGCCCGTCCTTCGCATGGTCGTGCCACCAGCGGGTCGGCGGGCTACCGGGCCCGCTCCACCCGGCGCTCGTCCCACACCGGCTCCGGCGTCTCCCGGACGCGGCCGTCGCTGCCGAAGACCAGGAAGCGGTCGAAGGAGCGGGCGAACCAGCGGTCGTGGGTGACCGCGAGGACCGTGCCGTCGAACGCCTCCAGGCCCTCCTGGAGCGCCTCGGCGGACTCCAGGTCCAGGTTGTCGGTGGGCTCGTCGAGGAGCAGGGCGGTGACACCCTGGAGTTCCAGCAGCAGGATCTGGAAGCGGGCCTGCTGGCCACCCGAGAGTCGGTCGAAGGTCTGTTCGGCCTGGCCGGTCAGCTCGTAGCGCCGCAGCCGCGACATGGCGGCGCCCCGGTCCTGGGCGTGCTCCCGCCACAGGATGTCCAGTAGGGAGCGGCCCATGAGCTCGGGATGCGCGTGCGTCTGCGCGAAGTGGCCGGGCACGACCCGCGCCCCGAGCTTCCACTCCCCCGTGTGCGCCACGTCCTCCCCGGCGAGCAGCCGCAGGAAGTGCGACTTGCCGGAGCCGTTGGAGCCGAGGACGGCAACCCGCTCGCCGTAGAAGACCTCCAGGTCGAACGGCTTCATCAGGCCGGTGAGTTCGAGGCCCGCGCAGGTGACGGCCCGAACCCCGGTCCGGCCGCCCTTGAGCCGCATGGTGATGTCCTGCTCGCGCGGCGGCTCCGGCGGCGGGCCCGCCTCCTCGAACTTGCGCAGCCTGGTCTGGGCCGCCGCGTACCGGGACGCCATCTCGTGGCTGACGGAGGCGGCCTGGCGCAGGTTCAGCACCAGCTTCTTCAGCTGGGCGTGCTTCTCGTCCCAGCGTCTGCGCAACTCCTCGAAACGGGCGAAGCGTTCACGCCGGGCCTCGTGGTAGGTCGCGAAGCCGCCGCCGTGCACCCAGGCGTCCGCGCCGGCCGGGCCGGGTTCCACGGAGACGATCTTCTCGGCGGTGCGGGCGAGCAGTTCGCGGTCGTGGGAGACGAACAGCACCGTTTTGCGGGTCTCGGTGAGCCGCTCCTCCAGCCAGCGTTTGCCGGGTACGTCGAGGTAGTTGTCGGGCTCGTCGAGCAGCAGCACCTCGTCGGTGCCGCGCAACAGCGCCTCCAGCACGAGCCGTTTCTGCTCGCCGCCGGACAGGGTCCGCACCTGCCGCCACTGCGCCTTCTCGTACGGCACCCCGAGCGCGGCCGTGGTGCACATGTCCCACAGCGTCTCCGCCTCGTAGCCGCGCGCCTCGGCCCAGTCGGCGAGCGCCTGCGCGTACGTCAGCTGGGCGGCCTCGTCGTCGACGGTCATGATGGCGTGCTCTGCGGCGTCGACGGCCTTCGCGGCCTCACGGATGCGGGGCGGCGACACCGACACCAGCAGGTCGCGTACGGTCGTCTCGTCCCGTACGGATCCCACGAACTGCCGCATCACGCCGAGCCCGCCGCTCACGGTGACGGTGCCGCCGTGCGGTTTCAGCTCGCCGGAGAGCAGCCGGAGCAGGGTGGTCTTGCCGGCGCCGTTGGGTCCGACGAGGGCGACGACGGCACCCTCGCCCACCCGGAAGGACACGTCGCCGAGCAGTGCCCTCCCGTCGGGGAGGTGGTACTCGATGTGCGCGGCTTCCAGATGTCCCATGGGGCCGCATTGTGCGGGCGGGCGGTGCGGCGGGGCAAACCCTTATCCCGCGTGCCCGCTCTCGTCCACCGGGCGCCCGGTGGGTCCGCCCTCGCCCACGGGGGCGACCGTGGCGCCCGCCCAGGTCAGGGCCTTCCAGCCGTCGGCCGGGGAGCCTTCGAGGATCACGACACCGGTGTTGTCGAGGGGGTGCGCGGCGGCGAAGGCCACGTCGACGTTGTCGGCGCGGGCGGCCGTCCACATCCGGATCGCGGCGCCGTGGCTGACCATGGCGACGGTCCCGGCGCCACTGTCGGCGGCCTCCGCGACCACGGCGTCGTACCGCGCGAGCGCCTCCGCGCCGCTCTCCCCGCCCGGCATCCGCAGGGCGGTCTCCCCGGCCGCCCAGGCGAAGGCGATCCGCATGTACTCCTCGCCGCGCGCCGAGTCGCCCGGCAGCATCTCCAGGTCGCCCGCCGACAGCTCACGGATGCCGTCACGCACGATGACGTCGAGGCCGCGGGCCGCGGCGAGCGGCGCGGCGGTGAGCTGGGTGCGCACGAGCGTGGAGGCGTAGACCGCCTCGATGTCCTCGTCGGCGAGCGCGGCCGGCAGGGCGGCCGCCTGGCGTTCGCCGAGTTCGGTCAGGCCCGGTCCGGGGACGGCGGTGTCCAGCAAGTAGGCGACGTTGGACGGGGTCTGGCCGTGGCGGACGAGCAGCAGGCGCATCGATGTGTTCCTCCGAGTGCCGGTCACCACCGGCCGGACAGAAAACGGCCACTTCAGGGTACCCGCCCCTACATGAGCCCAGACGTCGACCTCACCGTCCCGAAACCCGGCCGCCACGTCCTGCGCGAGCGGCTGCTCGCGCTGGACTGCCGGCTGTTCGAGTTCGCCGCCCAACGGCACTGGCCCGCCGCCGAACCCGTCCTGCCCAGGCTGAGCCGCAGCGCCAACCACGGTCTGCTGTGGTTCGCGACCGCCGGCGTCATCGCGGCCAGCCGCACCCCGAGGGCCCGCCGGGCCGCCGCACGCGGTGTGGCCTCCCTCGCCCTGGCCTCGGCCACCATCAACACCATCGGCAAGCGCAGCGTGCGCCGCTCGCGCCCGGTCCTCGACCCCGTGCCGGCCGTCCGCCATCTGAAGCGGCAGCCGATCACCACGTCGTTCCCGTCCGGCCACTCCGCCTCGGCCGCGGCCTTCGCGGCCGGCGTGGCCATGGAGTCCCCGACCTGGGGAGCCGTCGTCGCCCCGGTGGCGTTCTCGGTGGCCATGTCGCGCGTCTACACCGGCGTCCACTTCCCGAGCGACGTGCTGGCGGGCGCGGCCCTCGGCGTGGGTGCCGCGTTGGCGGTACGGGGGCTGGTGCCGACCCGCGACCAGGTCGCCCTGCCGCCCCGGCCGCGCGCCGACGCCCCGGCGCTGCCCGAGGGCGAGGGGCTGGTCGTCGTCGCCAACACGGCGGCGGGCAGTTCCGACCGGGTGCGGGCGCTGCGCGACGCGCTGCCCCGGGCGGAGGTCGTGGAGTGCGTGCCGGAGGACGTGCCGGACGAGTTGGAGAAGGCGGCCGCCCGGGCCCGGGTGCTCGGTGTGTGCGGCGGCGACGGCACGGTGAACGCGGCCGCCGAGATCGCCCTGCGCCGTCGTCTGCCGCTCGCCGTGCTGCCCGGTGGCACGCTCAACCACTTCGCGTACGACCTTGGTGTGGAGGACGTCCGGGCGCTGGCCCGATCAGTTCAGGAGGGGCACACGGTCCGGGTGGACGTCGGCCGGTTCCGCTGCGGCGAGAAGTGGGGCGTCTTCGTGAACACGTGCAGCCTGGGCGTCTATCCGGAGCTGGTGCGTGAGCGGGACCGCTGGTCGCACCGGATCGGCAGCTGGCCCGCCGGGGTGCTGGCGGCGCTGCGTGTCCTGCGCGCCGACCGGCATCCGCTGGAGGCCGAACTCGGCGGCCGGGCACGGCCGTTGTGGCTGCTGTTCGCGGGGAACGGCACCTACCACCGGATGGGGCTCGCGCCGGCCCGCCGTATGGACCTCGCGGACGGGCAGCTCGACGTGCGGGTCGTGCACGGCGGCCGGGGTCCGGCGCTGCGGCTGCTCGCCGCCGCCCTCGCCGGCCCGCTGACCCGCTCCCCCGCCCACGCCGCCGTCCAGGTCCGCCGGCTGCGGCTGTCCGGCGTCGCCCCGGGCACGCTCCTCGCCTACGACGGCGAGGTCACCGAGGTGGAAGGCGAGGTGACGCTGGAGAAGGAGCCGGAGGCGCTGGTGGTCTACCGGCCGCTCCCCCAGCAGAACTGACACTCAGTCAGTCCATATGGCAGAACACTCTGTCTCACCATTCGGCCAGCGCGTACGTTGAGCGTGGGACGTGGAACCGGTCCGACGAGAAGGGGTACCGCCATGCCGAAAGCGCAGGAGACCGCCGTCTACACGCACGGGCACCACGAGTCCGTGCTGCGTTCGCACATCTGGCGGACCGCCGCCAATTCGGCGGCGTACCTCCTCGGCTCGCTGAAGCCGCGCATGCGGATCCTGGACATCGGCTGCGGGCCCGGCACCATCACCGCCGACCTGGCCGCACTGGTCCCGGACGGGCACGTCACCGGCGTCGACCGGGCGCCGGAGATCCTGGACCGGGCGCGCGCCACGGCCATGGACCGGGGACTGACCAACGTGGACTTCGCGGTCGCCGACGTGCACGCCCTGGACTTCCCCGACGACACGTTCTGCGTGGTCCACGCCCACCAGGTGCTCCAGCACGTCGGCGACCCGGTGCAGGCGCTGCGCGAGATGAAGCGGGTGACGAGGCCGGGCGGGCTGATCGCCGCCCGCGACGGGGACTACGCCGCGATGACCTGGTACCCCGGCTCACCCGGCCTGGACGACTGGCTGGAGCTGTACCGGCGGGTGGCCCGCGCCAACGGGGGTGAGCCGGACGCGGGGCGGCGGCTGAAGGCCTGGGCGCTGCGGGCGGGGCTCACCGACGTCACGGCCACGTCGAGCACCTGGACCTTCGCGGCGCCGGACGAGCGGGAGTGGTGGAGCGGCCTGTGGGCGGACCGCACCCTGGCGTCCGCCTACGCGCGGCAGGCCACCGAGGGCGGTCATGCCACCGAGGAACAGTTGCGGGCCATGGCTCGGGCGTGGCGGGAGTGGGGGAAAGCGGCCGACGGCTGGTTCGGCGTTCTGCACGGAGAAATTCTGTGCCGCAAGGAAGGCTGAAAAAGCGATTTCGGGAAACTCGGTCGGCAGGAGGTCATTATGGTTCCCATCCTGCTCGTACTGCTTCTCGTACTCATTCTCTTCGGCGCCGGATTCGCCGTCGAGGTGCTCTGGTACATCGCCATCGCGGTGCTGGTCCTGTGGCTCCTGGGTTTCCTGCTTCGTGGCACGACCGCGGGCGGTGGCAGGGGACGCTGGTACCGGTGGTGAACTGCCCCGGGGTCTCACTCCCGGGGCAGCAGAGGTCCGAGCGGCCCGAGGTCCAGATTCAGGTCCTCGGGCCGCAGTCCGTAGCGCTCACGCAGCTCGGTCATACGGTCGTCGAGGAGCATCAGCGTGAGCCCGATCCGCTCCTCCTGCTCCTCGCTCAGGTCGCCCTCGTCGAACCGGCGCAGCGCCTGCCGCTCCATCAGCTGGCGTAGCAGCTCCACCACGGTCAGGACGAGTTTGACCAGGTCACGTTCGACCGTGTCGGGCTCCAGTTCGAGTCGGTTGCGGGGAGCTGTCACGTCGAATCACCCCAGGGGGCCGGCACCTGTGCGTTCACGGAGCTGATCAGTGCGTTGAGGTCGATGCGGACGAGGTCGACGTCCGCGATGCGCAGGGTGACATCGCCGGTGATCACCACACCGCCGGCCAGCAGCCGGTCGAGCAGGTCCACCAGGGCGATCTCACGGCGTTCGATCACCGTCACGGCTTTTCCCCCGCGAAGGAATAGGCCGCCCAGGGGCCGGTGAGTTCCACCCGGATTCCCGGCATCTCGCCCTTCGTACGATCCACGATCTCCACGAACTCCTCGGACTGGGCGCGCGGCACCAGATAGGCCGCGTTCAGCACATTGCGGCCCGAGGCACCGGACAGCTGAGCGCTCTGGGGCGCGTGCAGCCGCGAGTCCTCGGCGTGCGAGGCGAGCCTTTCGTGCAGCCGGTCCGCGAAGTCCTCGGCTTTCCTGAGGCCCGACTCGCGTTCTTTGACGCTCTGGCTGCGGCGGCGCAAATAGTCCCGTCCGGACATGGCCTTTCCGGCCACCCACCCGTTTTCCGCATCCGGGCCCTGCGCGGTTTCCCCGGATTCCACGGATTCCGCAGATTCCGCGGCCGCCGATTCGGCGTACACCTTCACGCCCCATTCCACCCGGCCCGTCAGCCGGTCCAGAGTGCGCAGGAAATCGCCCTCGCGGGCCTCCAGCATCATCCGTACGCCGCTGTCGTCGCGGAAGACCGTGCCCAGCCGGAGGGGCAGCGGCGTCGTCACCGTGGTGAGCGCGTCGATCACGCCCTGGTGGGCCCGGGCCGTGGCGGTGAGCCAGTCGAGGTCCTCCAGATGGGCGCGCAGCGGCTCCTCGGCGAAGTCCCGCTCCGGCACCGTACTGACCACCGCGATCAGGCCGCGGTGGTGCAGCAGCTTGGGCGGCGCGCCGGCCACGCCGGTCAGCTGGGACTGCAGGGCCGCGTCGAAGGGGCGGCAGACGGCGTACACGTACCGCAGTCCGGTCATGGGCTCTCCTCCTGTGCGCGGCCGGTCTCCAGCGCCGCCAGCCGCTCGCGCAACTCGGCGTTCTCCCGGGCGAGTTCCTTGCGGCGAGCGCCCGACGACAGGGCCGGGTCGTCCTCCCACCAGTCGATGCCCATCTCCTTCGCCTTGTCGACGGAGGCGACGATGAGCCGCAGCTTGATGGTGAGCAGTTCGATGTCGAGCAGGTTGATCCGGATGTCGCCGGCGATGACGACGCCCTTGTCGAGCACCCGTTCCAGGATGTCGGCGAGGTTGGCGCCCCCGTCGTGGCCGTAGGGCTCGGGCAGGCGGCTCGGTGACGTCATCGACGGCTCCGGGCGTCGGCGTACTCGTCCCGGTACTCGTCGTCGATCTCCTCAGGCTCCTCTGTCTCCTCAGGCTCCTCGAGTTCGTCGGTCTCCTTCTCCGGTCCGGGTTCCCCTTCCGCGCGGGGTTCCTCGTCCTCGTAGTCCTCTTCCGGCTCCTCTTCGTACTCCTCGTACCCGCCGTCCTCGTCCTCGGCGCCCTCCTCCTCGGCGAGCGCCTCGTCATGGCCGTGTACGACCTCGCCGTCGCGGATCTCCCCGCGCCAGCCGTCCTCCGCCTCGCCCCTGAGGGTGATGTGGCGGGCGAAGTTCTTCAGGTCGAGCCGGGCCCGGCGGCCCTGGGCCCGCCAGAGGTTGCCGGTCTTCTCGAACAGGCCCTTCGGGTAGTACTCGATCACCAGCAGGACCCGGGTGAGGTTGTCGGCGAGCCGGTGGAAGGAGACGACGCCCTTGGTGGTGCCCTTGGCGCCTTCCGAGGTCCAGGCGATCCGGTCGTCGGGGACCTGTTCGGTGGTGTGGGCCTTCCAGCTGCGGTTGGACCAGAAGACCTTCAGCTGCCAGTCCGAGGTGGTGTCGTCGGCGCGCTCGGCGCTCTTGACGCCCTTGGCGAAGGTGCTGAAGTCCTGGTAGCGGGTCCACTGGTCGTAGGCGGTGCGCAGTGGTACGCCCACGTCGACGTACTCGATGATCACGGTGGGCCGGTGACCGGAGCCGCCCTTGCGTCCGCCCTTGCCGCCGGTCAGGTTCTTCAGCGCGCCGACCACGTTGTCCTTGGCCCGCGAGGCGCCGAGCTCCAGCGCCGAGCGGACGGGGCCCTTGCCCTCGGCGAGCTTGCGGCCGCCGTCGAGCGCGAGTCGCGCGAACCCGGGGCTGCGGCCCTCGGCGATGTCGTTCAGCTTGCCAGTCGTCTCGCCGAGCCTGCGACCGAGGCCGGTGAGCAGCCGGGTGGCCTGCGCGGCCACGTACTCCTGGGCCTCCGCCTTCAGCCGCTCGGCGGCCTCACTGCGGGCCACGTCGGCCAGCGGATTGCCACCGGCCGCCCGGCCCGCCGTGGACCCCGCCGATCCGAGCGTCTCACTCATCGGTCACCGCCTCCTTTCAACACCCGAGCCGCACTCCGCGCGGAGGCCGCCTTATTCGCCGGGACGGCGTTGATGCAGGCCACGCCGACGAGCGGGGCGCCACGGCCCGCCGTGGACCCCGCCGATCCGAGCGTCTCGCTCATCACTCACCGCCTCCTTTCAACACCCGAGCCGCACTCCGCGCGGAAGCCGCCTTATTCGCCGGGACGGCGTTGATGCAGGCCACGCCGACGAGCGGGGCGCCACGGCCCGCCGTGGACCCCGCCGATCCGAGCGTCTCGCTCATCACTCACCGCCTCCTTTCAACACCCGAGCCGCACTCCGCGCGGAAGCCGCCTTATTCGCCGGGACGGCGTTGATGCAGGCCACGCCGACGAGCGGGGCGCCACGGCCCGCCGTGGACCCCGCCGATCCGAGCGTCTCGCTCATCACTCACCGCCTCCTTTCGGCATCCGGGCCGAGGCCGACTTCCGAGCGGCGGTCCGCTTGGCCGCCGCCTTCTTCGCCGGGGCGGCCTTGCGCGCGGGCGCCTTCTTGGCGACCTTCTTCGCCGGGGCCTTCTTCGCCGGGGCCTTCTTCGCCGGGACCTTCTTCGCCGGGACCTTCTTCGCCGCGGCCGTCTTCGCGGTCGCCTTCTTCGCGGTCGCCTTCTTGGCCTCGGCCTTCTTGGCCGGGCGCTCCTTGGGGACCGCATTCTTACGGGCCGCCGCCCGGGGCTCCCCGACGTCCGGCTCGTCCGCGTACCGGTCTTCCCCGTCCGGCTCGTCCGCGTACCGGTCTTCCTCGTCCGGCTCGTCCGCGTACCCCTCTTCCTCCGGCTCCTCGTCGTCGTAGCCGAGGTCCCGCCGCTCCGGTACGACCCCGTTCAGCCGCTCCCGCACCCCGGCCGTCCGGTCGTGCAGGCGGTCGGCGAGTGTGTCGAGCTGCCGTTCCAGCAGGGCGCCCGTCGCCGCGCCGCCGACGCCCCGCAGGTCCTGGCGGAGCTGGTCGCCGAGCTCCTTGAACTGCGGGTTGTTCCGCAGCTGCCCGGACACCAGGTCCGCGAGCGCCCGCGGGCTCAGGTTCATCCGCTTGCCGGCGACGAGCGTGCCGACGGCGAACGCCAGTTTCATCTTCTTCGTCCGTCCGAGGACGTATCCGGCCCCTACCGCGAGGCCCAGTCCCACTCGGTTCATCGTGCTGTCCCGTTGCCCGTTCCCGCGCTGTTGCGCGAAGCGATCTCCAGCCGGTCGAGGAGTTCGTCCTCCTCCCGGTCGAACTCCTCCTCGCTGATCTCCCCGGCCTCCAGCCGCTCCTCCAGCCGGGCCAGTTCGGCCCGGATCGTGGCGGGGTCGTAGTAGATCCGCTCTGCCTCGTGGAGCACCTGTCTGATGGCCCAGGCGCTGCCGCGCACCGGCGCGAACGGCAGCAGCAGCACCTCCGAGATCAGTCCCACGTCCTCACCCGGCCCCGGTGTCCAGACCGCCGACCGTGCTGCCCGCCGGTTCGGCGGGGCCGGGCTCGACGAAGCTGTACGGGGGCAGCGGGCCGTTCACCCGCACCTCCAGGTGCGGCAGCTCCCCCCGAGCCCGCTCCACGGCGGCCAGGAAGTTCTCCGCCGACCGCCGGTCCACCAGGAACGACACGTTGGCGAGCCAGCCGGTGGACTCCGGGCCCACGCTGACCGCGTCCACGTTCGGCTCCAGTGCCCGTCGCAGCGCGAGCGCGTCCTCGGCCTCCTTGGCCTTGACCGCCGCCGCGACCAGCTCGCCGAGCCGGAGCTTGTCCTCGTAACCGCCCCCGCCGGCCTTCCGGTTTGCCTCCGCGAGGGCGCGGATCTCCGGGCTCTCGGCCATCACGTGGTGCAGGACGGCTTCCTCGACGTGGTTGGCCTTGACGTTGTACTCGATCCGTCCGTCGAGCGCCGTCAGGCGTTCCTTGTAGTGCTCGGTGCGCTCGGCCAGCACGCCCGTGACCGCCGCGTCGTCCGGGGCGACGCTGCCGAACCGCATCGGCAGCACGCTCCCGCCCGATCCGGCCTCAGCGAGGACGTTCTGATGGGCCAGCAGGTCCTTGCGCTTGGGGCGCAGCCCTTCGGGCGCGTCGCTGACGATCGCCGCCAGGTCGCCCTCCTTCAGGATGCGCACGGGCCGGGCCGGGTCGCCGACGCCGCCCATGCCGTCGGGAAGGGCGGGATGCGAGCTCGCCGCGATGCCGTAGACGTACGTGCTCACTCCTGCTCCTCCTTCCGGCGCGTGGACGTGGACTTGCGGGCGCGCGGCCGGGGCTCGGCCTCGCCTTCCTCACGCGCCTGCCTGAAGGCGTCGGAGACGGTCTGCGCGGCGCCGGAGAGCGCGCCCTTGGACTTGCCGCGCGCGCCGGACTCGGTGATCTCGCCGACGACGTCGGGCAGGCCGGGGCTCTTGCGCGGCCCGGCCTCCAGGTCGAGGCGGTTGCACGCCTCGGCGAAGCGCAGATAGGTGTCGACGCTGGCGACGACGACCCGGACGTCGATCTTCAGGATCTCGATGCCGACCAGGGAGACGCGGACGAAGGCGTCGATCACCAGCCCCCTGTCGAGAACGAGTTCAAGCACGTCGTAGAGGCCGCTGCTGCCGCCTCCACCGCCGGTCTGCTGTGCCGGTACAACGGTCATGCCGGCTGTTCCTCCTTGTCGGTTGGTGTGGCTCCGGGTGGGCGGCCTAGCGGCCGCCCGGCCTGTGTGAGTCGGCCCGCCCTCGTTCGTAACGGCGAACGCGCCGATAGCCGGTGAGCTGTCCCTCGGGGTCCAGATCGACCTGGTAGCTCGCCATCAGGCTCATCGTGTCGGGCACCCGGGCGAGTTCGAGGACCTCGACCTCCAGGGACCAGCCGTCCTCGGTCTGTTCGAAGGACGACACGGATTCGGCGGCCATACCGGTGAGCTCCGCCAGTTGGGTGCGCGCGTGGCGCAGCACCTCCATGGGGCTCGGCCGGGGGTCCGCCGTGTCGACTTCCTGGTTTTTGGGTGAGTTACGTGAATTCTGCGAATCGGACGTGTTCTTTGTGTTGGTCATGGCCACCTCGAACATCGGGTGGCCGCACGTCCCTTGGCCAAACCTTCTGAACGCACCCGCTTTCCCCGCCGGCCGCATCACACCTGCGCAGAGGCGGTACGTGTGTCAGCCACGCAACGCGTTGAGCCGACGCCGCGCCGGGCCGAGGGCGCGGCCGCGGTTCAGCACGCCGGCCCAGGGGTTGGTGCGGGCCTGGTCGACGGCGTCGGCGACGGTCCAGCGGCGCGGCCCGAAGTCGGGATGGTCGAGCTGGTCCCAGGCGACGGGCACGGCGACGGGCGCGCCGGGCCTGGCCCGTACGGTGAAGGGGGCGACGGCGGTCTGCGCGTAGGCGTTGCGCTGTACGTCGAGGTAGAGCCTCTCGCCCCGGTCCTTCTTGCGGGCGGCGGTGGTGAGCCGGTCGGGGTGCGCGGCGGCGAGGGTGTCGGCGACGTCCCGGGCGAACTCGCGTACCTCGTCGAAGTCGTGGTGCCCGTTGAGCGGCACGACGACGTGCAGGCCGCGCGAGCCGGTGGTCATCAGCGCCGACGGCAGCTTGAGTTCGTCGAGCAGTTCCCCGAGCAGCCAGGCCGCCTCGCGCACGGGTGCGAAGGAGCCGCCGGACGGGTCGAGGTCGAACACCAGCCGGTCCGGCCGGTCGAGCCGGCCGGTCCGGGAGAGCCAGCGGTGCAGGGTGAGGCACGCCTGGTCGGCGAGGTAGACGAGGGTGGCGGCGTCGTCGCAGACGGTGTGGCAGACCGTGCCGCCCTCCTTGGGCACCTCGACACGGGTGATCCACTCCGGATAGTTCTCCGGCGTGTTCTTCTGCATGAACTCCGGACCGTCGAGGCCGTCCGGCTGCCGCTGGAGCATCAGCGGGCGGCCGCGCAGGTGCGGCAGCATGAACGGCGCGACGGCCCGGTAGTAGTCGACGAGATCCCGTTTGGTGTACTCCTTGGCGTCCCCGCCGCCGGGGAAGAGCACCTTGTCCGGCCGGTGTACCTCGACCGTGCGCCGCCCGGCCCGCACCCTCTGGACGTCGTCACCGCTCACCGTAGGACCGCCTGTTCGACCAGCAGTTGCACGGCGGCGGCGATCGACTCGGCGTCGATGCCCGCGGCGTGCAGCTGCTGGTCGGGCGCCGCCGAACCCGGCATCGTACGCACCGCGAGACGCACCAGACGCGGCATGGGACGCCCGTCGAGGAAGGCGTCGAGGACGGCGTCGCCGAGACCGCCCTCCGGGTGGTGGTCCTCGACGGTGATCAGGCAGCCGGTGTCCTCGGCGGCCTGGCGCAGGGTGAGCCGGTCGACGGGCTTGACCGAGTACAGGTCGATCACCCGCACCTGGATGCCCGCTCGGTCCAGCGCGTCGGCGGCGGCCAGCGCCTCGGGCACGGTGACGCCCGCCGCGACGAGGGTCACCCGGTCGGTTTCGGAGGATCGCAGCACCTTGCTGCCGCCGACCGGGAAGTCCTCGTCGGGGCCGTAGATCACCTCGCTCTTGCCGCGCGAGGTGCGCAGGTAGCGGATGCCGTCCAGGTCGGCCATGGCGGCGACGAGCCGGGCGGTCTGGTTGGCGTCGCACGGGTACAGCACGGTCGAGCCGTGCACGGCCCGGAACATCGCCAGGTCCTCCAGGCCCATCTGCGAGGGCCCGTCCTGCCCGATCGCGACGCCCGCGTGCGAGCCGACCAGGTTGATCCCGGCCCCGCTGATCGAGGCCATGCGGACGAAGTCGTAGGCGCGCGTGAGGAAGGCCGCGAACGTCGAGGCGTACGGCACCCAGCCGCGCGAGGCGATGCCCACCGCGCCCGCGACCATCTGCTGCTCGGCGATGTAGCACTCGAAGAACCGCTCGGGGTGCTCCTTGGCGAAGGCCTCGGACCGCGTGGAGTCGCTCACCTCGCCGTCGAGGGCGACGACGTCACCGCGTCCGGTGCCGAGGGCGGCGAGCGCCTTGCCGTAGGCGTCCCGGGTCGCCACCTCCTCGCCCTGGTCGAAGCGGGGCAGCTCGACGTGCTCCTCCCGGACGGCGTGCAGCAGGCGCGCGGCCGGCGGCTCGTTCACATGGACACGCAGGTCTCGGGGGCCGCCGAGTTCGGCGATGGCCTCGTCGGCGTCGGGCAGCGGCTTGCCGTGCAGCCCCTCGCGGTCCTCGACCCCGTCGACGCCCTTGCCCTTGAGGGTGCGGGCGAGGACGGCGGTCGGCTGGCCCCTGGTCGAGATGGCCTCCCCGTACGCCCGGTCGATCGCGTCCACGTCGTGCCCGTCGACCTCGATGGTGTGCCAGCCGAACGCCTGGAAGCGGCGGGCGTAGGCGTCGAGGTCGTGGCCGTGCCGGGTGGGGCCGCGCTGGCCCAGCCGGTTGACGTCGACGATCGCGGTGAGGTTGTCCAGATGCTCGTACGAGGCGTGCTCGGCGGCCTCCCACACGGAGCCCTCGGCGAGCTCGCTGTCCCCGCACAGCACGTACACGCGGTAGTCCGTACGGTCGAGCCGCTTGCCGGACAGCGCGATCCCGACACCGACCGGCAGTCCCTGCCCCAGCGATCCGGTGGCCGTCTCGACCCAGGGCAGCCGCCGCGGCGTGGGGTGCCCTTCGAGCCGGCTGCCCAGCTTGCGGAAGGTGAGCAGCTCACCGTCGTCGATGGCGCCGGCCGCCTTGTAGGCCGAGTACAGCAGGGGCGAGGCGTGTCCCTTGGACAGCACGAAGCGGTCGTTGCCCGGGTGGTCCGGGCGGTCGAAGTCGTAGCGCAGGTGGTGGGCCAGGAGTACGGCCATCAGATCGGCGGCGGACATCGACGACGTCGGATGCCCGGAGCCTGCGGCGGCGGAGGCCCGCACGCTGTCCACGCGCAACTGCTGGGCCAGCTCGACGAGTTCGCGGGTGTTCATCGGTCTCCTTCGTCGGGGGTGTCGATGCGCTTCACGGGGCCCGGGGAGGGGTGGTCCGTACCGGACTTCGGGGCAGGCTTGCCCGACTCGGGGCCGGGCTGGTTCTTGGCGGGTTCGCCACCGGGCTGGTTCTTCGCGGGCTCCCCGCCGGGCTGGTTCTTCGCGGGCTCCCCGCCGGGCTGGTTCTTCGCGGGCTCCCCGCCGGGCTGGTTCTTCGCGGACTCGGGGTCCGCATCAGGGGCAGCGGCAGCCCCGGGCCCCGTCCGGGCTCCAGCCGCCACCTCAGCGCCGGCCGGCGCCCCGGCGCCTCCCGGCACCCGCGCCAGTTCCGGCGACGCCGTGTCCAGCGGCACCGACCAGGATCGTACGAGCCCCAACTGCACGGCCTGGCGCGGCAGTACGGCGTCCAGCAGCCAGTCGGCCGCAACCCGCACCCGGTTCCCCGGCATGGCGGCGAGATGGTAGCCGCGGGTGACCGCCCCGGCGGCGACCCCGGACAGCGGCACTCCCAGCGGATTCGCCGCCGCCTTGGCGCCGCCCAGGTCGACCACGAACCCCATGTCCTTGTGCCGGTAGGCCCGCCGCTCCCCCTCGCCGAACGACGCGGCGATGTTGTGGGCGCACACCTTGCCGTGCCGCCAGGCGTGCTGTGCGGTCATCGGCGTGTACTGACCGGGCTTGTCGAGGTCGGGCACGGCGGCGGCGTCCCCGCAGGCGAACACCTCGGGACGGCCCGGCACTTGCAGGTGCGGGTCGACGAGCAGCCGCCCGCGTTCCATCGGCAGATCGAGGGACTCGACGAGTGGGTCGGGCCGTACGCCCACGCACCACACGAGCGTGCGGGTCTCGACGTACTCCCCGTCGGTCAGCAGCACCCCGCCGTGCGTGGCCTCCTTCACGGAGGTCCCCATCCGCACGTCGACGCCGCGTTGGCGCAGCACCCGGTCGGCGGTGCGGGAGAGCCGTTCGTCCAGTTCGGGCAGGACGCGCTCGGCGATGTCCAGCAGGAGCCAGCGCGGCCGCATGCCCTCCCGCAGGGGGTGCTTGCGCACCTGGGCGTCGGTGAACATCTGCCCGTGCGCGGCGACCTCGGTCCCGGTGTAGCCGGCGCCGACCACCACGAAGGTGCAGCGCGCGGCACAGCTCTTGGGGTCGTCGGCGGCGGCCGCCAGCTCCACCTGCCGGGTCACGTGGTCGCGCAGGTAGAGCGCCTCGGGCAGGCCGCGGAAGCCGTGGGCGTGCTCGGCGACGCCGGGTATGGGCAGCAGCTTGTTGACGCTGCCGGCGGCGAGCACCAGCCGGTCGTACTCCAGCGTGCCGCCCCCGCCCTCGGGGTCGGAGTAGTGCACGGTCCGCGCGTCGAGGTCGATGCCGTCGGCCTCGCCGAGGACGAGCCGCACCCGGGGCAGGGTGCCGGAGAGGGAGACGGTGACGCGGCGCGGCTCCAGGATCCCGGCGGCCACCTGCGGCAGCAGCGGCAGATACAGGAAGTAGTCGGTCGGGTTGAGCAGGGTGATGTCGGCCCTGTCCCGGGCCAGCCGCGACAGGACGCGGGCCGTGCGGTAGCCGGCGAAGCCGGCACCGACGATCACGATGCGGGGTCGACTCACGGTTTCGCCTCCGGCGGTCGTCTCGTACGAGGTTTTCCGCGTCCCCCTGGTCAGGGCGCCCAAACCCGGACGGACCCCGCGTTCGGCCCGGCGTTTGGCGCCCGGGCGGCCGGATACCCGGCCGCTGACCCCCCACCCCCTGACGCGGAGGTGTCCCCCATGCCCGAGTACGGCTATTTCCTGGCCTGTGAGGAGTTCGGCCCCGCGGACCTCGTCGAGCAGGCGAGGATGGCCGAACAGGCCGGATTCCAGGCCCTGTGGATCTCGGACCACTACCACCCCTGGAACGACGCGCAGGGGCAGAGTCCGTTCGTGTGGTCGGTGATCGGCGCGATCTCCCAGGCGGTGTCCCTGCCGATCGAGACCGCGGTGACCTGCCCGACGGTCCGTATCCACCCGGCGGTGGTGGCGCAGGCCGCCGCGACCAGCGCGGTAATGACGAACGGCCGCTTCCGCCTCGGGGTGGGCACGGGCGAGGCGCTCAACGAGCACATCGTCGGCCACACCTGGCCGCCCGCCTCCGTCCGGATGGACATGCTGGAGGAGTCCATCCAGGTGATGCGCAAGCTGTTCACGGGCGAGGAGATCAGCCACTACGGCACGCACTACAAGGTGGAGAACGCCCGCCTGTACACGGTCCCCGACGAGCCCGTCCCGATCGACATCTCCGGCTTCGGCCCGCAGGCCACGGCCCTCGCGGCCCGCGTCGGCGACGGCTACATCACGATGACGCCCGAGGAGTCGATGGTGGAGCAGTTCCGCAAGGGCGGCGGGGGCGCGAAGCCGGTGAGCGGCGGCACGAAGGTCTGCTACGGCACCGACCGCGACGAGGCGGTCCGTACGGTCCGCCGGTTGTGGTCGAACCAGCTGCTGCCCGGTGAGATGGGCCAGATCCTGCCCTCGCCGCGCCACTTCGAGCAGCTGCAGCCGCTGATCACCGAGAAGATGATCAGCGAGAACACGGTCTGCGGCGACGACGTCGACGAACACGTCTCCGCCCTCAGCGCCTTCGCCGACGCCGGCTTCGACCGCGTCTACGTCAACCAGATCGGCCCCGACCAGCGCGCCTTCTTCGACTTCTACCGCACGAAGGTGCTGCCCCAGCTCCAGCAGAGCCACTGATGCCGTGCCTGAGTGCCCTCAGCCCCGCCGTGCCCTCAGCCTCGCCGCAACTGCGCCCAGCCCCCGCGACGCAGCCCGGCCGTCAGCACGGCCCCCAGCCCGCCGCCGGCCAGCAGCCATCCGACCCGCCCCCTGTTCACCGAGGCCCACCCCTGCCGGCTCCGCGACAGCGCCTCCTCGTCGAAGCGCCCGTGCGCGCCGAAGTCCCGCCCGTGCGGCCCGTCCGCCGGGGTCCAGAGGTTGCCCACCCCACCGTGCTCCCCCGGGTCCTGCTGTGCGTCGAAACCGGTCCGGGCGAGATACCGCTCCAGCAGTCCGGGAGCGACGGCGTTGGCGATCAAGGTGCCCACGGTCGAACCGCCCACCCAGTACTCCCGCCGCCGCCCGTGCCGCGCCGCGTGCACGATCGCCCGCGCCGCGACCTCCGGCTGGTACACGGGAGGCACCGGCCGGGCCCGCCCCGGCATCCGGTTGAGCACCCAGTCGAACTGCGGGGTGTTGATCGCGGGCAGCTGCACCATCGTCGTCCGCACCTTGCTGCCCTGGTGCAGCAGCTCGCACCGCAGCGACTCGTTGAAGCCCTGGATCGCGTGCTTGGACCCGCAGTACGCCGACTGCAGGGGGATCCCCCGGTACGCCAGCGCCGAACCGACCTGCACGACCGTGCCCCGGTCCCGGGGCAGCATGTGCCGCAGCGCGGCCCGCGTACCGAACACATAGCCGAGATACGTCACTTCGGTCACCCGCCGGAACTCGTCCGGCGTGATCTCCGTGAACGGCGCGAACACTCCGGCGAAGGCGTTGTTGACCCACACGTCGATCCGTCCGAAGGCGTCCACGACCTGCTCGGCGGCGTCGTCGACGGCCTTGGCGTCGGCCATGTCCACCGGCACGACGAGCGCCTCACCGCCGGCGCGCTGCACCTCGTCCGCCGCCGCGGCGAGCCCCTCGCGCCCGCGGGCCAGCAGGGCGACCCGGTCACCCCGCGCGGCGAAGGCCACCGCCGTGGCCCGGCCCACCCCGCCGCTCGCTCCGGTCACGACGACGGCCCTGCCCCGTCCGATCGGTGTGCGCACCCCGCATCACGCCCGGTGGTGCGGGCTCTCGGGGTCGATGCGGTCCGGCGGCGGCATCGGGCCCGGCGTGGGTGCGCCCGGCCCCGGCGTGTCCGCCCCCGGCGCTCGGGTCGGCGCGGCGGCCTCTCCGGGCGGGGTGGGCGGGACGGGCGGCACCGGCGGGTACGGCGCGTTGCCGAGTCCGCCGGGCGGGGCGGCGCCGTGCGCGCGGTCCCGTTCCGCCGCCAGTTCGGCGGCGCGCCCGTGCGGCGTCCCGGCGTGCGGCTTGGCGGCGCCGCGCAGCAGGTAGGCGACGACTCCGAGGATCGCCGCGGTGATCAGCGCGGCCGCCCAGCCCGGCAGGACGAGGGCGAGTGCCAGTCCGACCGTGAGGGCGACGGCCGCGCCCGCGTACAGGGCGACGGCTCCGGACGCGGCGTACAGCGTGGCCTTGCGGCGCTGCTTGCGGGTCTGCTGGCGCAGTTCGTCGCGGATCGTCTCCCGCGCGACCTGTGCCAGCTCGTCGACCAGATGCTTGTCCAGGTGCTCCAGATGATCCATGCGGTCCATGGCAGCCGGGTACCCGTGCGCAACTGCGCGTAACGCCTCAGGGTGCGGGCGGCCGCATCCGGAAGTCGTACCGCTCGGGCAGCGGACCGCTCCCGAGCCGCTCCCACAACCGCCCGACGACCTCGTCCCCTTCCCGCAGATCGGCCACCTCGAAGCCCGCCTCGAACGCCGCGCGGGCCTCCTCGGTCCGCCCCTCGGCGACCAGCAGCTCGGCCTCCAGCAGCCGGAACCGCCCCCGCGCCCGCGTCGCCGGATGCAGCCGCTCCCACACGCCCCGCGCCTGCTCCGGACGCCGTACGTCGAGCAGTGCCCCGATCGCCTCGCGTCCCAGCGCCGCCGTGGCCGCCGTCCACGCCTCTCCGTCGTCCCGCCGCTCCCGGCACAGGTCGTCGAAGGCCTCCGCGTACCGGTCGGCGGCCCGCTCGGGGTTGCCGTTCTCCTGGTCCGCGACCGCCAGGCAGCGCAGCAACGGCCACAGCGAGGGCGCCAGTTGGAGGGCCCGCTCCCAGCTGCGCACGGCCTGCGCCCGGTCCCCGGCGTGCCACTGCGCGACCCCGAGGTGGTACTCGGCGAGCGGGGTCGCGGGCGCCGTCTCCAGCATGTCCCGCCAGTGCGGTCCGACCAGCGTCTCTCCCGGCGGCCGTACCCGGCGCGGTTCGGGCAGGGACCCGGCCCGCAGCAGGTGCAGCCACGGCGCCTGGGCGTCCCCGAGGGTGTCCTCCCCGAAGGGGGTGCCCGGCAGCTTCCAGCCGCCCCGCAGCACTTCGAGCGCACCCCAGCCCGAGCCGACGGCGACCACCTCGCCGGGCTCGGCGTCGGCACACGGCTTCCACGCCTCGTACGCCGCCACCACGTCGGCGCTCGGCAGCACCCTCTCCAGCCGCGCCTCGGCGTCGCGGATCACCTCGCCCCAGTCGTCGCCCTCCGGGGCGGCGCTGAGCGGCCCGTACGCCTCCAGCCAGGACACCTCGCTCTCCGCCTCCAGCCGTACGTGCTCCAGCTGGGTGCGGGCGAGCCCGGCCTGGATCTCGCAGTAGCCGCCGGTGCCGGGCTCGGTGAGCCACTGCTGCCAGCGCCGCCCGCCGCTGCCCGCGCCCCACACGAACAGCTTGCGTCCGCGCAAGCCGTCGGTGGACGTCTGCACCAGCCCGTGCCCGTCGGCGTCGAGCGCGGCGATCCAGGGCCGCCCGCCCTTGGGCAGCTCGTAGAAGTAGTCGGCGGCGTAGGCGCTGTTCAAGGGGTACGTCCGGTCGATTCCGTCGTACACGGGGACGGGGACGGGGACGCGGCGCAGCCGGCGTTCGTAGCCGAAGTGCCAGGCCGCCTCGGCCGGGGCCAGTACCCGGCACTCCTCGGGGACGGCGATGTTGGACCACCAGTACGTCGGCATGGGCCGCTCGTGCGGGTTGCGGACGCGGACGCCGACGTGGAGGAAGTCGGAGCCGTCGGGCAGCCAGAGGTCGACCTGGAAGGGCAGGTCGCGCAGGCGTTCCCACTCCCACAGGCGCAGCATCTCCCCGCCGTCGGGGGCGGGCACGCGCGCGGCGTGCAGGGGTGAGCAGGACAGGGTGGTGTGGCCGGTGGCGCCGATGTTCCATTCGACGCCGCCGGAGAACCAGGCGCCGTTGAGGGCGAAGTTGGCGGGCTGGAACACCGGGTTGCGGTAGAGGAGTTCACGGCCGGTCGGCAGGTGGACCAGCGAGACCAGCCGCCCGCCGAGGGCGGGGAGCACGGTGGCGCGCAGCCGGTCGTTCTCGATCACCACGGCGTCGAAGTCCCTCGGGGCGCGGGCCCGTTCGTAGCCGTCGCGGACCCGCACGGGCAGCAGGCCGCGCAGCGGCGCGTACCCGACCTGCCGTGCCATGTCGCGCGGCAGGGCCTCGCGGTCCCGGTCGTCGATGTGGTGCACCTCGTCGAGGGGGCGCAGCGGGGGAAGGGGGTAGTCCGGCCCCAACTCGGCGGCCGGCAGTGTCACTACGTCACGTCGGATCGTCGTCACGCCGACCATGGAACCCGCCCGCCGCCGAACTGACCAGGGGATCCGCCGGTCAGGATTGCGCAAAGGCGTCCACGACGACGTCCGCCAGCAGCGCGCCCGCCGTGCCCTCGGGGTCGAGGTCGGGGTCGTAGATGGTGATGTTGAGGCCGACGCAGTGCGGTGAGGCGAGCAACGGGCGCAGCAGCGCGACGAGTTCGGCGGGGAGCAGTCCGTCCGGGTCGGGGCTGTCGACGGCGGGCATCACGCTCGGGTCGAGCACGTCGGCGTCCAGGTGCACCCAGAAGCCCCGCACTTGGGGGACCTGGAAGGCCTCGGCGGTGGCCCGTGCGAGCGCCTCCGCGCCCCACTCGCGCACGTCCCCGACGGTCACGACGGGGATCTTCAGGGCGGCGAGATCCGTACGTTCCGGGTCGGCGTCGCGGATCCCGAAGAGCCGTACGTCCTCGTCCCGCAGATAGGGCTTGAGCCCTTCCAGGTTCGTCAGGTCCTCCTGGCCCCGCCCGGTGGCCAGCGCCAGCTCCTCGCCGCCGGCCGCGCCGACGTGGTCGGAGTTGCCGGGGTGCCGGAAGTCAGCGGAGGCGTCGACGGCCGCCAGCCCGTACCGGCCGATCCGGCGCAGGGCGAGGGACGCGCCGAGCTGGATGGAGCAGTCACCGCCGAGCACGAGCGGGAAGTCCCCGGCGCGCACATGGCGCTCGATCCGGTCGGCCAGCCTGCGCGTGTACGAGGCGATGGCGGCGGCGTTGAACACCCCGTCGCCCTCCTGCCAGTCCCCCCGGTCGTAGCGCGGCGGCACGACCACCCCGCCCTCCAGCGCGCCCAGCCGCTGCACGATCCGCTGTTCGCGCAGCGCCCCGGCGAGCTTGTAACAGCCGGGCACGGTGCCGGGGGCGGGCGGGCGCAGACCCAGGTTGGAGGGGGCGTCGATCACCACGATATTCCGCATGGGCCGCATCCTTCCCGACGTAGAGTCAGGTCTTCAACGGCATTTACGCAAGAAAGCGAACGTATGAGCGAGAAGCACACCTACCGGGTCATCGTCCGGGGCTCCTGGGACGGGCTGACCGACGAGGCCCGGGCCCGGCTGCTGGCGGAGGCCGCCGACCACGGGATGCCGAGCATGCGGTTCACCGAGGAGGGGACGCTGTCGTACGAGGCGTCGCCGCTGAAGCACTTCTCGATGCGGTACGTGGTCGTGTCCGACGCCGAGGACGGCGAGGAGATGGCGGCCGCGCTCGCGGAGGAGCGCGCCGAGGCGACCCTGCGCGGGCTCGGCTGCGACTTCCGGGGACTGCGCTCGACGGTCACCGACCTCGACACCATGAAGATCAACCACAAGCCCGCGTCTCGACGGTGAGCGCCCAGCGTTCGTGGTCCCGCCAGGCGCCGCCGATGTAGAGCATGTTGGGCGAGAACCCCTCCCGGCGGAATCCGCAGGCGCGGGCCAGGGCGATGGAGGCGGTGTTGCCCGGCTGCACGTTGATCTCCAGCCGGTGCAGCCGCATCGGCCCGAAGGCGTGGCCGATCACGAGGTTCAGCCCTTCGCGCATCAGGCCCCGCCCGGCGGCGTGTGCGAAGGCGCCGTATCCGAGAGCACCGCTCTGGAAGGCGCCGCCGACGATGTTGTTGATGTTGATGTATCCGGCGAGGGCTCCCGTGTCCGTCTCGCACACCAGGAACCCCGCCTTCGTCGGGTCCTCGATCAGCCGGCCGGCATAGCGGGCGTACACCTCGGCGCTCTCCGGCGGGAAGAGCCACGGCTGGTGCAGATCCTTGCTCTCCCGGACCCGGGCCGTGAACTCGGCGCCGTCCTCGTAGGTGAAGTGGCGTATGCCCACGCGGGGGCCCTCGGCGAGGTAGCGGGACGCGATGTGCGGCATCCCGCCACCCTACGACCGGCCGTGCGCGGCGTCAGTCGCGGACCACGGGCAGCTGCAGCACCCCGGTGTCGCCGGGCGCGCTCACCACGGTCACCGGCTTGGTCCCCCGGTTGCCGAAGTACGCCCCGTCACTCGCCGCGATCACGAACCGCAGCCGGTGACCCTGCTCGTAGCGGTGCACGATCCCCGGCAGCGTCACGGTGAACGGCCGGCGCACGTCCGGCACCCGGACCGGCGCGACCAGCCGGTGCACCAGCGTCTGCGTGCCGTCCGGGGCGACGTCGTACAGCTTGGCGAAGAGCACCAGCTTGTCGGCGGCGTCCCCGGAGTGCTGGGTCCGCTCGGCCTTCGGCGACACCACCTTCAGCGTGGCCTGGGGTGCCCCGACGACGTCCACGGCCCGGGCGAGCGGCTCACTGGTCCAGCCGAGGTGGGTGCCCTTGGTGTCGTACGGCGCCGGGTCCGGCAGCCCGATCAGTCCGGCGAGGGAACTCTCCGAGTGGCTCGTGGGGATCAGCCAGTTGGTGTACGTCCGGCTGCCCCGCGCCACCTTCCTGCGGTTGTCGACGAGCTTGCCGTCGCCGGAGAGGTACAGCTTCTGCCCGAGCACGGGCAGCCGGTCGGCGGTGGCGTACCGGCCGCCGGGGTCGCTCACCCAGTCCCGGTAGTAGGCGAAGGCGGGCCCGGTGTCGGTGCCGGTCCGCTTGTGCAGATAGCGGTCGAACCAGGCCAGGATCCGCCTGCCGACGTAACTGGTCTCCAGGTTGCCCGCGCCGAGGTTGAGTTCCCCGTCCGCCGGGCTGCTGGTGCCGCCGCTGTGCCCCCACGACTGCCAGATCATCTTCACCGGCGTGCCCCGGGCCCTGAGCGTCTGGTACGTCCGCGTCGCCTCGTTGAGGTTGAACAGGCTGTCGGCCTGGCCCTGGACCAGCAGCGTCGGTGCCTGGACCCGGTGCAGATAGGACACCGGGGAGACGCTGTGGGCGTAGTCGAGCAGCGCCTTGGTCCGGTCGGCCGGGTAGCTGCCGGAGTTGAGGGTGCGCACGGTGTCGCAGGCCTTGGTGACGAAGTGCAGGCAGGCCAGGGAGTTGATGCGGGACGGGTCGAGGCTCGGCTGGAGCAGCGGCTGGCCCTCGCCGATGAGGTAGAAGCCGTTGGTCCACTGCCACTTGAAGACGCCGGGCACCCGACCGGCGCCGACGGCGTTGTTCGGGTCGAGCGAGTACGCCAGGTTGTTCCAGGTGATCATCGGCACGAGCGCGTCGACGCGCTGGTCGACGGACGCCGTGGCGAGCTGGACGGCGCCGCCGTAGGAGCCGCCGATCATCCCGACGCGCGGGTCGCCCGGCCGGTCCAGGGTGACGAAGTCGACGCTGGTGCCGTCGTCGGCGGCGCGTTTGCCGGCCAGGAAGTCCAGCAGCTGGGAGGCGGCGCGGCCGTCGATGGCCGGGTCGTCGAGCGAGATGAGGCAGCCCGAGCGGCCGAAGCCGAGTCCGGAGTAGACGAGGCCGACATAGCCGCGCTGGGCGAAGTTCCTTCCGATGGCGTCGGTGGAGCCGTCGTTCTTGCTGCCGCCGAAGCCGTTCGTGCCGAGGACTGCGGGGGCGGGGTGGGCGCTGTCCACGTCCGCGGGCCGGTAGAGGTCGGCGTCGATCGTGCAGGTGCGGCCGCCCGCCTGGACGGTGAACTTCAGGGCGGTGACGGAGTACTGGCCGGTCGCGGCGGTGGCGGGAGCGGTGAGTGCGAGGGGTGCGGTGAGCGCGGCGCCGAGAGTGGCGGCGAGGACGGCACGGGATCTGGGCACACGTCGGGACACAAGACCTCCACGCTGAGGACAACCCGGATACCGACCAGTAAGTACTGGCCGGTTGACATGCTGTGACACGTGTCAGGCGGGGTCAATCACCGGGAAGGAGGTTTCTTGACGGAGATTCAGTTCGCTCGCTCAGCTCAGGGCGGGCGCGTCGAGTGTCAGCGTGCCCGCGTCCGCGTCCAGTTCGGCCGCGACTCCGAACGGAATCGTCAACGCCCCTTCGCAGTGCCCGAACCCGAACTCCTCCACGACCGGCACGCCGAGCCCGCCCAGCCGGTCGGCGAACACCCGGCGCAGGGTGTCGTACGGACCGCAGTCGAGCCACGAGCCGAGGGCGATCCCCGCGACCCCGTCGAGCCGTCCGGCGCGCAGCAGCTGGGTCAGGATCCGGTCGAGGCGGTACGCCTCCTCGCCCACGTCCTCGATCATCAGCAGCCCGCCACGGGCACCGCCGCGGGCGTACGGCGTGCCCAGCTCGGCCGCGAGCAGGCTCACGCAACCGCCGAACGTGACGCCCCGCGCCCGGCCGGGCACCAGCGCGCCGCCGCCGGAGGCGACGATCGTGCGGACGGTCTCCGGTGCGAACAGCGTGGCCTTGAGGTGGGCCTGCGCCCGCGCGTTCTTGATGAAGTCGACGCCGGCCGCCATCGGCCCGTGCAGGGTGACCAGGCCGAGCCGGGTGGCGAAGGCCTCGTGCAGCGCGGTGATGTCGCTGAAGCCGACGAACACCTTCGGCCCGGCCGCGCGCAGCGCGTCCCAGTCGAGCAGGTCGACCATCCGCTGCGTCCCGTACCCGCCGCGGGCGCACAGCACGGCGGCCACGGACGGGTCGCACCAGGCGGCCTGGAAGTCGGCGGCCCGGTCGGCGTCCGTGCCCGCCAGATAGCCGAACTCGCCGTGCCGGTCCAGTACATGGGGTGCCACCACCGGGTCGAGGTCCCAGCCGCGCAGCACGTCGAGCCCGGACTGCAGGCGCTCCTCGGGCACCGGCCCGCTCGGCGCGACGACGGCCACCCGGGCCCCGGGTGCCAGCCGGGGCGGTCGTGCCAGCTGCTTCACTTGGTCAGCTCCAACGTCGGGACACCGGGCGGATTCAGCCCGAACACCTGTGCGTACAGGGACAGCTCGGCCTCCAGCGCGCGGATCATGGTGTCGGCGCGCCGGAAGCCGTGGCCCTCGCCCTCGAACGCGATGTACGCGTGCGGGACGCGCCGGCCCTCCATCTGTTCGAGGAACCGCTCGCACTGCGCGGGCGGGCAGATCACGTCGTCCAGGCCCTGGAGCAGCAGGAAGGGCGCGGTGATCCGGTCGGCGTGCCGGGCGGGCGAGCGTTCCATGTACCGGCCGGGCACGTCGGCGAGCGGGCCGATCAGGCTCTCCAGGTACTGCGACTCGAAGTCGTGGGTCTCGCCCGTCGCCCAGCCGGTGAGGTCGAGGATCGGGTAGATGATGGTGCCGCAGGCGTAGACGTCGGTGGTGGCGAGCGACGCGGCCGTGGTCCAGCCGCCCGCGCTGCCGCCGCGCACGGCGAGCCGGTCGCGGTCGGCGGTGCCCTCCTCGGCGAGGGCCAGCGCGACGGCCGCGCAGTCCTCGACGTCGACGACGCCCCACTGCTCGCGCAGCCGCTCCCGGTACTCCCGCCCGTAGCCGCTGGAGCCGCCGTAGTTGACCTCGGCGACCCCGATGCCGCGCGAGGTGAAGTAGGCGATCTGCAGGTCGAGGACGAGCGGGGCGTGGCCGGTCGGGCCGCCGTGCGCCCAGACGACGTACGGCGGCAGCTCGGCGCCCGGCGGGGTGCGGCCGGGGTTGTGCGGCGGGTAGACGTGCGCGTGGATCTCGCGTCCGGCGGGTCCGGTGAAGGTCCGGATCTGCGGTTCGGGGTAGTACGCCGGGTCCACGACGTCGTCGTGCTCGGCGCCGATCACCCTGGCCCGGCCGGTACGGGCGTCCAGTTCGACCACCTCGTAGGCGCTGCGCGGGCTGGCGCCGACGGCGACGATCCGCTCGCCGTGCACCGCGAGGGTGGGCGCGAACTCGGTCCAGGGACCGGCCGCGTCGACGACCTCGCCGCTCTCGGGGTCGAGTATGCCGAGGGCGGTGGCGCCACGGCCGTGCACGACGGCGACGAGCCCGCTGTCCAGCGGCGCGAACCAGCGGTACCCGATCCGCCACAGCGGCCCGCCGAACTCCTCCTCGCGCGGGCACAGGGGTTCGCCGTCGCGGTACAGGTTCCACCAGCCGGTGCGGTCGCTGACGTACAGCAGGGAGCCGTCGGCGTCGAACTCCGCCTGCGCGACGGCCTCCTCGGGGCCGCCGGCGACCGTGCGGGGCGCGGCGAGGGTGCCGTCGTCCGTCACCTCGGCGAGCACCAGCTCCGTACCGTCCCACGGCATCCGGGGATGGTCCCAGGCGAGCCACGCCGCGTGCCGTCCGTCGGGCGAGAGGCGGGGCCCGGTGACGAACCGGTGCCGTTCGCCGGTGAGTTCGCGTACGGCGGCCCGGTCCTCGGCGGCGGAGCCGTCCAGCGGCACGGCGGCCAGGACGCGCCGCACGTCGGTGGGTCCGTCGCCGGTGAACTCCTCCAGCACGCACCACACCTCCCCGCGCTCCACCCGCAGCAGCGGATCCACCCAGCGCAGCCCGCCGCCCACCGGCGACACGGGGGTCAGCGGACGCGGCTCGCCGCCCTCCTCGTACCGGTACAGCCGCTGGTCGGCGAAGTGCGCGAACACCACGACCGGGCGCCCGTCGACCAGGGCGCCGGCCCAGGGCTGTCCGCCGTACTCGATGACCCGGCTGCGCACGTTCCACGGCGCGGGCAGCACGGACTCCTCCGTGCCGTCGGCGTGCCGCCGCACCAGGGTGCGCCGGCCGCCCTCGGTGGGCCGTGGCTCGGTCCACCACGTCTCGTCGCCGACGAAGCCCACGAACTCCGGGCGCCCGTCGTGGGCGGCGGCGAGGGCCGCGTCGATGGGCGAGGGCCAGGAACCGTACGGCAGGGTCTGCACGTTCTCCCCCATGTGGTCAGGCGTCCCGTAGGAACCGGTCGAGGACGCGGACGCCGAACCGCAGCGCCTCGACGGGCACGCGTTCGTCGACGCCGTGGAAGAGGGCCTGGTAGTCGAGGCCCTCGGGCAGCTTCAGCGGCGCGAAGCCGTAGCCGGTGATGCCGAGCCGCGAGAACTGCTTGGCGTCGGTGCCGCCCGACATGCAGTACGGCACGACGTGCCCCTCGGGCGCGAACTCCTGGACGGCCGCCCGCATCTTCGCGTACGTCGGCGAGTCCAGCGGCGCCTGGAGCGCCACCTCGCGATGGTCGAACTCCCACTCCACGTCCGGCCCGGTGAGCAGGTCGAGGGTGTCCCGGAACTCCTGCTCCCAGCCCGGCAGATAGCGCCCGTCGACGTGGGCCACGGCCTCGCCCGGAATGACGTTGATCTTGTAACCGGCGTCCAGCATGGTCGGGTTGGCGCTGTTGCGGACGGTGGCCTCGACCAGCTTGGCGGCCGGGCCGAGCTTCTCCAGCAGCCGGTCCACGTCGTTCAGGTCGGTGTCGATGCCGTACAGCGCGGCGAGTTCGGTGAGCGCCGCGCTGACGGTCGGGGTGAGCCTGAGCGGCCACTCGTGCGCGCCGATCCGGGCGATCGCGGCAGCCAGCCGGGTCACCGCGTTCTCACGGTTCACCTTGGAGCCGTGTCCGGCGCGCCCGCGCGCGGTGAGCTTCAGCCAGCCCGTGCCGCGCTCACCGGCGGCGATCGGGTAGATCTCGCGGCCCGTCCCGTCGTGGAAGGTGAACGCCCCGGACTCGCTGATGCCTTCTGTACAGCCCTCGAACAGCGCGGCGTGCCGGTCGGTGAGGAATCCGGAGCCGTCCTCGGCGCTGGCCTCCTCGTCCGCGGTGAACGCGATGACGAGGTCCCGTCGGGGCCGTACGCCCTGGCGGGCCCAGGACCGCACGACGGCGAGGATCATCGCGTCCATGTTCTTCATGTCGACCGCGCCCCGGCCCCAGACGACCCCGTCCCGCACCTCCCCGGAGAACGGGTGCACGCTCCAGTCGGCGGCCTCGGCGGGCACGACGTCCAGGTGACCGTGGACCAGCAGGGCGTCGGCTCCCGGATCCGTGCCCTCGATCCGGGCGACCACGTTGGTCCGCCCCTTGGTGCGCTCCAGGAGCGTGGGCTCCAGACCCGCCTCGGCCAGCCGCTCCGCCGCGTACTCGGCGGCGGGCCGCTCCCGGCAGTCGCCGCCGCCCCGGTTGGTGGTGTCGATGCGGATGAGGCCGGAGGTGAACTCCACGACCTCGTCCAGTGCCCGCTGATCAGCCATACTGCTCCTCCACGGCGGCCGAGACGACAGTGGTGACCGCCTTGAAGGTGCGGATCCCCTCGTACATGGTCGCGGAGGTGTACGCCACCTTCCGCTCGCCGATCCGGTCGACGCCCGGCACGACGGTCGCCGCCATGGCCAGGTGCTCGGCGTCGAACTCGACCGCGACGGTGTACGGCCCGGAAGCGACGGGCTCGTGGCGCACCGCCAGCGAGGCCGCCGCCTTCGCCGCGGCGCGGATGTCGGCGGCGGTCCTGGCCGGCGTACGGCACACCGCCGCGTACCGCGACACATGGTCCTTCACGGCGACCTTCAGTGCCTCGGGCGCGTACCCGAGCGCGTCCTCGCACGCCACGTCGTCGCCGGTCACCAGCACCACGGGCACCCCGTACTCGGCGACGACATGCGCGTTCAGCAGTCCCTCACTGGCCCGTACGTCGTTCAGCCACACGCCGGTGATGGAGTTCGCGAGGTAGGTGTGCGCGAGGACGCCCTCGGCGCCGGCGCCCGCGTGGTAGCCGACGAACGCGATCCCGTCCACGTCCCCGCGCTGCACGCCCTCGACCATCGACAGCGACTTGTGCCGCCCGGTGAGCATCTCCACCCGCTCGTCCAGCTGCTCCAGCAGCAGATTGCGCATGGTCCAGTGCGCCTCGTTGACGAGTACCTCGTCGGCGCCGCCGTCGTAGAAGCCCAGCGCGGCGGCGTTCACGTCCGAGGTGAACATCAACCGGCAGCGCTCCCACTGGGGTGTCCCGGGCAGCACGTCGGCCGGCCAGGTGACACCGGTGGCGCCCTCCATGTCGGCGCTGATGAGGATCTTCATGGTGCGTCACGTTACGCGGAGATTCGACGGGCTGCCAGGACTCGCGGCGCCCTTCAGCCGCTCAGCCGGTGCGGCCCGCCACCAGCCACTTCGAGGGCAGCTCGATCCGGGTGCCGTCCGGCGCGGACTCCGTGGTCGTCAGCGGCAGTTCACCGCTCGCCAGCACGGTGAGGCCGGCCGCGCCGAGGTACTCGGGCACCGCGGCGTCGGCGACCTCGCCGGGCGCGATGCCGTGTCGGAAGACCGGGACGAGCTTGGCCGGCGGACCGTCCGGGCCCTGCGCCAGGCCGCGCAGGACGAGCCCGGCGGCCTCGGCGAGCTCGACGAGGAAGACCCGGCCGCGCTCCCCGACCAGGGTCGCGATCCCGTCGGCCAGCGACTGCCGGTCGGCGGGCTCGCACTGGTGCAGTACGCCGCGCATGTACACGTTCGCGTCGCCGAGCTCCTTGTGCAGGGCCTCCGTCTCGGCCTTGTCGGCGGCGTCCAGCACGCGGTAGTCGGCCTGCCCGGCCGGGTCCCCCCGCTCGGCGTGCGCGACGGCCGCCGCGGACAGGTCGACGCCGAGGACGCGCGGGAAGCGGCCGGCGAGGAAACGGGTCTGGGTGCCGTTGCCGCAGCCCAGGTCGACCATCGGCAGCCCCGCGTCGGCCAGGTGCGACTCGAACAGGGCGACATGCCGTCCGGCGGTCAGCGCGGGCTCGGCGTCCCAGAAGACGGAGCCCTGCTCACCGGGCGCCTCGCGCCAGAACCCTTCCCAGGCCTCCCGGTACCGACTCGTCACGCTCATGGCCAACTCCCCAGGTCCGACGCCGTTTTCCCGCCGCAGGTGACGGGCCAGTACGGTCTATCGCGCCCGGAGCGCGGTCACAAGCACACGGCACGTACGAAGCGCATACCTTCACGGCTCGTTCGACCGGCGTACGCCGCCCTGGTGGACGAGTCAGCGGCGCGGCAGCGTGAGTTCGAACCAGACGGTCTTGCCCGCCCCGGTCCGGCTGGCGCCCCACTCGCGTGCGAGGGTGCTGACCACGCGCAGTCCGCGCCCGGTCTCGTCGCCGGGCCCGGCGCTGAGCAGCGTCGGCAGGTCGTGGTCGTCGTCGTCCACCTCGCACAGCAGCGTGTCGCCACGCACGAGGCGCAGTTCGACCGGCCCGCGGTGGGAGTGCCGTACGGCGTTGGTGACCAGCTCACTGACCATCAGCTCGGCGTTGTCGGCCAGATTCGCCAGGCGCCACTCGTGCAGTTGCTCCCGGACCACCGCGCGGGCCCGGCCCACCTCGGCGGGGTCGAGGGTGAACCGCCACTCGGCGACGTCGTCGGGCGCGATGCCGTTGAGGCGGGCCATCAGCAGGGCCACGTCGTCCTTGCGGCCGCCGCGGGTGTTGAGGGCGCGGATGATGGTGTCGCAGGCGTCGTCCATGGACGCGGCCGGGTGGGCGGCCGACTCGCACAGCGTGGCGAGACCGACGCCGATGTCCTCACCGCGCACCTCGACCAGCCCGTCGGTGCACATCACCAGCCGGTCGCCGGGCTCCACGCGCACGCGTACCGCCTCGAACGGCACCCCGCCGACGCCGATGGGCGCGCCGGTGGGCAGATCGAGCAGCTCGCTGTGGCCGTCCTCGGCACGCACCAGCACGGGTGGGATGTGGCCGGCGTTGGCGATGTGGAGCTCGCTCGCGATCGGGTCGTACACGGCGTACAGGCAGGTCGCGAGGTACGTGTCGCCGAGCCGCTGGGCGAGGTCGTCGAGGTTGCGCAGCAGCTGCGCGGGCGGCAGGTCGAGGGCGGCCATGGTCTGCACGGCCGTACGCAACTGGCCCATCATGGCGGCCGAGTTGAGACCGTGTCCCATGACGTCGCCGACGACGAACGCGGTGCGCGCGCCGGGCAGTTTCACCGAGTCGAACCAGTCGCCGCCGACCCGTCCGAGCAGGGTGCCGGGCAGGTAGCGGGTGGCGATGTCGCAGCCCGCCATGCGGGGCGGGATGTGCGGCAGCATGCTGTCCTGGAGGGTCTCGGCGACGCTCTCCTGGAAGGTGTACATGCGCGCGTTGTCGAGTACGAGGCCCGCGCGGGCGGCGAGTTCGGCGCCGGTGACGCGGTCCATGTCGTTGAACTCGGCGCGCTCTGGATGCCGCAGCAGGATCATGAAGCCGAGCACCACATGGCGCGCCTTCAGCGGTACGACGAGCATGCTCCGGCCGGTGATCAGCGGCCGGATGTCGCGCTTTTCGAACTGCGAGGCGATGGCATGGCCCATCTGCTCGCTGATCCGGGGCACCAGGACGGGCTCGCCGCTGGTCATGCACTGGAAGAACGGCGTGTGCGCCGGGAACGGCATGGCCTCGCCGACGGGGACGACGTCGTCCCAGCGGCCTGGCTCGTCGGTGTGTTCCAGGGCCACCCGGTGCCACATGGTGGTCGTGTCCGGCACACCGTCCGGGAAGCCCTCGCCCGCGACGACCTGTTCGCGCAGATAGGTGCCGGCGACATCGGTGAAGCGCGGCACGACCGCCTTGCTGACCTCGACGATCGTCCGCGCCAGATCGAGCGAGGTGCCGATCTTCCCGCTGACCTCGTTGAGGAACTCCAGCCGCTCCCGTACGGCCACGTACTCGAGGTCCTCGGCCTCGTCCCGGAGTTCCTCCGGTACGGACTCGCCGGCGGCCATGGCCGTCGCGAGCCGCTCGCGGCGTGCCCTGCGCTCGGCGCGCCGGGGCACGCCCCAGTCGGGGGTGACCGGAACGCGGTCGTTCTGGCTGAACTCCAGGATCGGGTAGCCCAGTTCGAGGACCTGCGCGACGATCCGGGCGCTCTCCTCCACGCTCATGCTGGGCAGGATCTCGGGGAGCCTGCGGGCCAGTTCGTCGGCGCCGGGGAAGTCGGTGTGCAGGGCGAAGGCGGGCGCGATCCGCTCGACGGCCGCGTCCTCGCCCGTCCGGTCCAGGCGCAGGGCGGCAGCGTCGGCGGCGAGCACCAGCAGCCGCTCATCGCCGGGCCCCACCAGCGGGTACGCCCACCACAGCACGTCGACCCGGCCGCCCTCGGGCACGGTGAGGCGGGCGCTGCCCGCCGCCGGGTAGGACAGTCCGCCGTCGAGCGAGACCCCGAGGTCCGGGCCGAGACCGTCGTACGCCCCGTAGGGTCCGTACGGAGAGTCCTCCTGGTCCGCGGGCAGCGCGCCGGATACGGGCAGCAGATCGCTCACCGGGCGGCCGATCGCGGACTCCTTGGCGGTGCCGAACAGCCGCCGCGCACCGGTACTCCAGTGGGAGACCAGGCCCTCGCGGTCCACGACGACCACGGCCAGCGGGACACGTCCCGCGGGCACACCGCTCCCGGCCAGGTGGCTGGGAGGTGCTTCCCGGTCGGTGCCATGCTCCATGGCCCAGGCCCTCTCTCCCCACGACTGTGCAAGATCTGCGCCCCGGTCACCACCGTACGGCGCGGCCCGTGCGCGATGTGCGGCAATACGGGAATTGGTGTCCCCGGGCGCGCGGGCGCGCGGAAGTGCGCCCCCGCAGGGCTCAGTCCTCGTGGCCCAGCTGGAGGTCCCGTTCCGTGCGCCCCCCACCCGCCACCTGGAGCACGGTCGCCACGGGCGGATACCCGGCCGCGATGACCGTGTACTCGCCGGAGGACAGGTCGACGAACCGGAACGTGCCGTCGGTCCCGGTGGTGAGGGTGTCGACGACGTTGCCGGCAGCGTCCAGCAGGGTCACGCGCGCGTCCTCCACGGGCCGCCCGCCGCTCGCCCGGACCGTGCCGCGCAGCACGGCACCGCCGGCGAGTTCGACGTCCTGCCGGGTCTCGCGGGCGGCCTGGACGGTGACGGGGAGGGCGGCGGGGCGGAACGCGGGCGCGCTGGCGGCGAGGGTGTACTCGCCGGCGACCAGTTCGGTGATGACGTAGCCGCCCTCGCGTCCGCTGCGGGTACTGGAGACGACCTCGCCGTGCACGTTGGTGAGGGTGACGGTGGCGTCCCGTACGGGCGTGCCGTCGGCGGTGAGGACGCTCCCGGCGAGGCGTCCGGCGCCGCCGAGGACGACGTCCAGCTCGACGGGGCGCTCGCCGACGGACACGGAGACCGCCTGCGGCTGGTGTCCGCCCGCCGCCGCGATCAGGACATACGACCCGGAGCCGGGAGTGGCCAGTGCGTAGCGTCCGTCGTCGCCGCTGGCGCCGCGCCCGATCTGCTGTCCGGCGACGTCGATGAGGGTGAGCGCCGCGCGCGGGACGACGGTCCCGTCGGGGTGCTGCACGGTGCCGCAGACGGCGATTCCGGCGGCGTGCGGCGAACGGGCGTGCGGGATCGAGGCGTTCACCGGCGCGGTGTCCGTCTCGGGGGTGTGGTGGGTCACCAAGGGTTTCTCCTTGAGGAAGAACGTCAGGAGCAGGCCGACGGCGAGCACGGGCACGAGGTACAGGAAGATCCTCGGCATGGCGTCGGCGTAGGCCTGGACGTAGCCGTCGCGCAGCGCCGGGGGCAGTGCGTGGACGGCTTGCGGGGTGATGGACTCGGGGTCGGGCAGGGCGGACCCCGCGCGCGGGGGCACTCGGTCGGCGAGGGCGTCGGTGAGCCGGTCGGCGAAGAGGGTGCCGAAGACGGCGGCGCCGACGCTGCCGCCGATCTGCCGGAAGTAGTTGTTGGCGCTGGTGGCGGTGCCGAGGTCGGCGGGGCGCACGGAGTTCTGCACGGCGAGGATCAGCACCGGCATCACCATGCCGATCCCGGCGCCGAGGACGGCCATCCAGACGCTGTAGTGCAGCCGGGGCGTGTCGGCTTCGAGCCGGGAGAGCAGCCACATGCCGGCGACGGACAGGGCGCAGCCGAGGATCGGGTGAGCCTTGTAGTGGCCGGTGGCGCTGATGAGCTGTCCGGAGATGATCGACGCGATGACGATGCCGCCCATCATCGGCAGCATGAGCAGCCCGGACTCGGTGGCGCTGGCCCCGTCGACCATCTGCAGGAACGTCGGCAGATAGCTGGCGGCGCCGAACAGGGCGACACCGACCACCAGGCCCACCAGGCCGGTGACGTTGAAGACCGAGTCGCGGAACAGCCTGAGCGGGATGAGGGGTTCGGCGGCGAAGTGCTCGGCGATCAGGAACAGCGCGGTGGCGGCCACGGCCGCGACGGTGAGGCCGAGGATGACGCGGGAGTCCCAGGCGTACTCGGTGCCGCCCCAACTGGTCAGCAGGACCAGGCAGGTGGAGGCCGCCGTGAGCAGCAGCGCGCCGAGGATGTCGAGGCGGGCTTTGACCTCGGGTTTGGGGAGTTTGAGGACGACGGCGACGACGGCCATGGTGACCAGGCCGAAGGGCACGTTGATGTAGAAGCACCAGCGCCAGGAGAGGTGGTCGGTGAAGTAGCCGCCGAGGAGCGGTCCGGCGACGGAGGCGAGGCCGAAGGCGGCGCCGATCAGCCCCATGAACTTGCCGCGCTGCCTCGGCGGCACGATGTCCGCGATGATCGCCTGCACGCCGATCATGAGCCCGCCCGCGCCGACGCCCTGCACCGCGCGGAAGGCGATGAGTTGGTCCATGGTCTGGGCGCGGCCCGCGAGGGCGGAACCGACGACGAAGACGACGATGGCGAACTGGAAGACGCCCTTGCGGCCGAGCAGATCGCCCAGCTTGCCGTAGATCGGCAGTCCGACGGTGGCGGTGAGCAGATAGGCGGTGATCGCCCAGGACATCTTGTCCAGGCCGTGCAGCTCGCCGACGATCTTCGGCAGCGCGGTGGCGACGATCATCTGCTCCAGGGCGGCGAGGAGCAGGGCGAGCATCAGGCCGAAGAAGACCAACCGCACGCGGCGCGGGCCGAGTTCGACGGCATGGGCGGGCGGTGGCGGCGGGAGCCGCGGGGGCGCCGCCGCGACCGGTTCGTCCTGCACCAGAGTCGTCCCGCCCACGTGCCGCTCCCCTCGTCGCGCTGTTGCACAATTCCCGCGTAAAAGCGACAACTACCAACAAGCGCGACGAGTTACGGCATCATGCCGCCCGGCGCGGAATCCACTCGAACCGGTGAGAGGCCAACAGCCTTTCGAGACCGGCCTCTTGGGTTACCTCGCGAGTTGCCTCCGGGGTTACTTCTCCACCTCGGCGGCGAGCTTGGCGAGGATCGCATCGTAGATCCGGCCGAGACCCTTGGGTGCGAAGGTCTTCTCGAAGAAGCCGCCGATGCCGCCGGCGCCGGTCCAGGTGGTGGTCACCACGACCCGGGACTTGCCCTCGCCGGCCGGGGTGACCCGCCAGACGGTGACCATGGAGGAGTTGCGGTCCTTCTCGACCAGTTCGCCGTCGGCCGGCTCGGTGACCTCCAGGAGGCAGTCGCGGACGCGCTTGCTGGTGGCCTGCAGCTTCCAGTGGACGAGGGTGCCCTCGCCGTCGCCGCCCTCGCGCACCTCGTACTCGCTGAAGTGCTCGGACAGCAGGTTCGCGCGCGTGCCGCTGTAGTCGGCGAGGGTGTCGAACACCTTCTCCGGGTCCGCCGCGACGACCCGCTCCGTAGTGGCCTCGACCTGCGCCATTGAGTTCCTCCAGCACCTGAGTTCTCGGGGTTGGGGAAAGCCAACCACCCCGGTCCCCGGCCGCCAAATCGGGGGCCAGGAAGTGATCGATCGGGTTTCGCCACGCGATCGGAGGTGACACTCGCACGATCATGGGAACACATGTTCTATTGTGGGGCCAGTGCTACCGAGGAGGCGTCATGCGCTGGGAGAACCTCACCCTGGGATCCGGCGACAGCCCTGCCGACGCCGCGCTGTTCGGCGCGGACGCGGTGATCACCCGTACCTTCGACACCCCCGAGTTCGCCGGCATCACCTTCCACGAGGTGCGGGCCCGGTCGATCATCAACCGGGTGCCGGGGGCCTCCCGCATGCCCTTCGAGTGGACGGTGAACCCCTATCGGGGCTGCACGCACGCGTGCGTGTACTGCTTCGCCCGCAAGACCCACAGCTATCTGGACCTCGACACGGGCCTCGGCTTCGACTCGCAGATCGTGGTGAAGGTGAACGCGCCGGACCTGCTGCGCCGCCAGCTCGGCTCGCGCCGCTGGCAGGGCGAGCACATAGCGATGGGCACCAACGTCGACTGCTACCAGCGCGCCGAGGGCCGCTACCGGCTGATGCCGGGCATCCTGGCCGCCCTGCGCGACCACGCCAACCCCTTCTCCATCCTGACCAAGGGCACGCTGATCCTGCGCGACCTGGAGCTGCTGACACAGGCGGCCCAGGTGACGGACGTCGGCATCTCGGTCTCGGTCGGCTTCACCGATCCGGCACTGTGGCGCACGGTGGAGCCGGGCACGCCCGCCCCGGAGCGGCGCCTGGACGTCGTACGGACGCTGGGCGAGCACGGCATCGGGTGCGGGGTGCTGATGGCGCCGGTGATCCCGTTCCTGAGCGACCACCCGGCCCAACTGCGGGCCACCGTGCGGGCGATCGCGGCCTCCGGGGCCACCTCGGTCACCCCGCTGGTGCTGCATCTGCGTCCGGGGGCGCGCGAGTGGTTCATGGCCTGGCTCGGCCGTGAGCACCCGCACCTGGTGGCCCGCTACGAGCGGCTGTACGCCGACGGCGCCTACGCCCCGAAGTGGTACCAGCGCCGGATCACCCGTCAGGTGCACCAGCTGGCCGAGGAGTACGGCATCGGCCCGACGCGCGCGGGGATGCCCCGCCGGATCCGGGAGCCGGAGCCCGCCCCACCGGCGATGCCCGAACAGACTCAACTTTCGCTGATCTGAGAGCGTTCGAGCGCAACTCTCGGCCCAATCGGGTCAAGAACGGGCAGAACAGGTTCTTCCAGGTGCTCTCTCCGGGACGATGCGGCGAGGACCGCGGGATGCGCGGTTCGCGAACCCTCCGTTCCGGGAGGACCCCAAGCGTCCTGGGAGGACCCCATGAAGAAACGCGCAGCCGCGCTGTGCGCCGCCGCCGTCGTGGTGGCCGGGACGTTCACGGCCGTCCCCGCCCGGGCGAGCGCCCCGCACACCGCGAAGCTCACCTGGAAGAAGTGCGGCACCGAGGACTATCCGACGCTCCAGTGCGCGTCCTTGCAGGTGCCGCTCGACCACGCGAACCCCGACGGGCGGAAGATCACCCTCGCTCTGTCCCGCGTCCCGCACACCGCGAAGAAGTACCAGGGCCCACTCCTGGTCAACCCCGGCGGGCCCGGTGGCAGCGGTCTGACCCTCGCCGGGTTCGTCGCGTCCACGCTGCCCAAGGCGGTGGCGGCCCAGTACGACGTCATCGGCTTCGACCCGCGCGGCGTCGGCGCGAGCAAGCCGGCGCTGAACTGCGCTCCCGGCCACTCCCAGCCCGTACGCCCCGACTCCCTGCCCACCACCCCGGCCGTCGAGCAGGCCAACCTCACGCGCGCGAAAGCCTTCGCGGAGGCCTGCGGCAAGAAGTACGCGCGCGAGCTGCCGTACATCACCACGCCCAGCGCCGCGCAGGACATGGACTGGATCCGGCGCGCCCTCGGAGCGCCGCGGATCAGCTTCTTCGGCTACTCGTACGGCACCTACCTCGGCGCGGTCTACGCCAGGCTGCACCCGGACCGGGTGCGGCGCATGGTCCTCGACTCGGTCGTCGACCCCACCGGCGTCTGGTACGACAACAACCTCATGCAGGACCACGCCTTCAACGACCGGCACCGGGCGTTCATGGCGTGGGTCGCGAAGTACGACGGCACGTACGGGCTGGGCACCGATCCGGAGAAGATCGAGGCCAAGTGGTACGCGATGCGGGCCGCGCTGGCCAAGAAGCCCGCGGACGGCACGGTGGGCCCGGCCGAGCTGGAGGACACGTTCCTGCCCGGCGGCTACTACAACGGCTACTGGCCGTATCTGGCCGAGGCGTTCGCCGCGTACGTCAACGACAAGGACCCCGCCGCGCTGGTCGAGGCGTACGAGAACTTCGGCGCGGTCGACGCCGCCGGGGAGAACAGCTACAGCGTCTACACCTCGGTGCAGTGCCAGGACACCGACTGGCCGCGGGACTGGCGGCAGTGGCGCAAGGACAACTGGGCGGTGCACGAGAAGGCGCCGTTCATGACCTGGAGCAACACCTGGTACAACGCGCCGTGCGCGTTCTGGCCGGCAAGCGCACTGCGGCCGGTGAACGTGGCCAACGACCAGGTGCCGCCGGTCCTGCTGTTCCAGTCGACGCACGACGCGGCCACGCCGTACCAGGGCGGTGCGACGGTCCACCGTCTGCTACGCGGCTCCAGCCTGGTGGTCGAGGCGAACGGCGGAAACCACGGCATCACGCTGAGCGGGAACGCCTGCCTGGACCGGCACCTGGAGGCCTATCTGACCGACGGCACGGTGCCGCGCGGCCATGACGACGAGGCCGACGCGGTGTGCGCGGCACTGCCCGACCCGAAGCCGCTGACCGCGAAGGTCGCCGGGGACTCCCGGGGCTCGACGCTGCACCGACTGCTGGGCTTCCGCGGCTGAGCCGTGAGGTAACGGCCCGTCGGGGGCGTTGTCAGTCCCATGGTCCACCATGGACGCATGAGTGAGCCGACCAGGATCCCCGCCCCCGACGGGGTCGCCGCCACCACGGAGGACTCGCCCGTGGTCACGGGCAACGGCCTCTTCGTGGCCGCCTCGGCCACGAAGGAGCCGCACATCCGGGAGCTGACGCTCGCCGACTGCGACCGGGTGGCCGAGATCCGCGTCGGCGGCTGGCAGTCCGCGTACCGGGGCCTGATGCCGCAGTCCTACCTCGACGCGCTGAGCGTGCCGGAGGACGCGGCACGCCACCGCACCCGCTTCGGGCAGGGCGACGGCAGTGTGGTGAACCTGGTCGCGGAGCGGAGGGGCGAGGTCGTCGGCTGGGCCTGCCACGGCCCCTACCGGGACAGCGAAGTGCGCACGGCCGACGCCGAGTTGTACGCGATCTACGTGCACCCCGAGCGGTACGGCGAGGGCATCGGGCAGGCCCTGCTGACGGAGTCGATACGCCGTTGCCGGGCCGCCGGTCACCCCCGCATGCTGCTGTGGGTCCTCCGGGACAACGCCCCCGCCCGGCGCTTCTACGAGCGGGCGGGCTTCGCGCCGGACGGGGCGCAGGAGCCGTTCGAGGTGGAGGGGGTGAAAGTGCCGGAGGTGCGGTACGCGCGGGAGTTGGCGGAGACCGGGGAGGACGCCCGGCGCTGACGTACCTCCCTCACCCCCGCCGCTGCCCGGGAATCCGCGCGAGTGCCGCCACCGCGGCCTCCGCCAGGGCCGGATGTGCGAGGGCTTCGTTCAGTACGGGCCTGGCCCGGGTGTCCCCCAGTGCCCCAAGGCCCTCCACGCAGGCGAGGGCCACGCGGCGGTACGGGTCGTGCGGGCGGAGCCGGCGTCGCAGCGTCGTGATCAGGGCGGGGACGGACTCCGGGGCGCGCAGCTCGACGAGCAGGCGTACCGGGTGCAGGGCGTAGGCGACGCGCAGTTCGTTCGTGGCGAGGGCGGCCGCCGCGCGGGCGGTGCGTGGATCGCCGAGGCGGGCGAGGGCGTGGGCGGCGGAGGCGCAGCGCGGTGGGTCGCGGTGGTTGAGGAGGAGGACGAGGGCCTCGAAGGCCCGCCGGTCGCCCGCGAGACCCAGCCGGAACGCCGCCAACTCCCTGGCCCACAACGGCTGCCCGGGCGCGGTGAGCACGTCGGCCAGTGCGTCGTGATCCTCGGTCGCCGTCAGCCGCTCGTACTGCGCGGAGTCCCCGGACTCTTGCCGTAAGCGCTCCGTGAGCGATCGCAACTCTTCGTCCATGACGCGAGAGTACAAACGATCTCGGCTCAAGGGACCTACATCACAAAGACAAGGGGCTGGCGCGCTCGTTACCCGCGAGTTAAGCTCAGACGAGCGAGTTACCCACTCGCATTCCTGCTTGCGACGGCCTGGTGACGCAGCCGCCGCGAGAGCAGTCGGTTCGGTACGCCAAGTACCGCTGTACGACTCGGCCACGGGACAGGGCCGGTCGGTCATCACCGTTCTTCGGACGTGTGCACGTCCTCAGCGACGGAACCGGGCGTGTGCGCTCGCAGCCCGGCAATCACCCGCACTCCGCACGCACCCGGTGCGCCCTCGGCGCACCGGGCCGCGTTCCCAGTCGTCACCCTCATTTTCCAGGAGTCCGCGATGGCCACTCCCCTGTCCGACAGCCCTCTGTCCCCGCTCAAGACCATTGCCGTGGTCGGCCTCGGCACCATGGGCACCGGCATCGCCGAAGTCCTGGCGAAGGCCGGCCGCGAGGTCGTCGGGATCGACATCAGCGAGGCCCAGGCGGTGCGCTGCGTCGCCACTCTGGAGTCCTCCACCGCCCGCGCCGTCGAGCGCGGCCGCCTGACCGAGGAGGAGCGGGCGGACGCCCTCGCCCGCGTCCGCACCTCCACCGACCTGCGGGCTGCGGCCGACGCCGACCTGGTGATCGAGGTGGCGCCGGAGTCGTACGAGATCAAGCAGCAGATCTTCCGCGAGCTGGACGGCATCGTGCGCCCGGAGGCGATCCTGGCGACCGGCACCAACGCGCTGTCCGTCACGCGACTGGCCGCCGATTCGGCCCGCCCGGAGCGGGTGCTGGGCCTGCACTTCTTCAACCCGGCCCCGGCGATGCGGCTGGTCGAGGTGGTCTCCTCGGTGCTCACCGCGCCGCAGGCCGTCGCCGCGGTCACCGACCTCGCGATCCAGCTGGGCAAGGAGCCCGTGGCGGTCGGCGACCGGCCCGGATTCGTGGCCGACGGGCTGCTGTTCGGCTACCTCAACCAGGCCGCCGCGATGTACGAGGCGAAGTACGCCTCCCGCGAGGACATCGACGCCGCGATGCGGCTCGGCTGCGGACTGCCCATGGGTCCGCTCGCCCTGCTCGACCTGATCGGCATCGACACCGCGCGCACGGTCCTGGACGCCATGTACGCCGCGTCCCGCGACCGCCTGCACGCCCCCGCGCCGATCCTGAAGCAGCTCAGCGAGGCGGGCCTGACCGGCCGCAAGGCGGGCCGGGGCTTCTACACCTACGAGGCTCCGGGCAGCGGCACCGTCGTCCGGGACGCGCTGACCCCGCTCTCCGGTGAGCTTCAGGTCCCCGGCCGCCCGGTCCGCTCGGTCGGTGTCGCGGGCTCCGGCACCATGGCGTCCGGCATCGCCGAGGTGTTCGCCAAGGCCGGCTACGAGGTGGTCCTCGCCGCCCGCAGCGAGGAGAAGGCGCAGGCCGCCAAGGCCCGCATCGGCAAGTCGCTGTCCCGCTCGGTCGACAAGGGCCGGCTCACCGCCGAGGCAGCGGCGCAGACGCTGGACCGGATCACCCCTGCGGCCTCCTACGACGCCTTCGCCGACGTCGATCTGGCGGTCGAGGCCGTCGCCGAGGACCTGGAGGTCAAGCGGCAGCTGTTCGCGGCGCTGGACAAGGTCTGCAAGCCGGGCGCGGTCCTGGCGACGACCACCTCGTCGCTGCCGGTCGTGGCCTGTGCCCGCGCCACCTCGCGTCCGCAGGACGTGATCGGCATGCACTTCTTCAACCCGGCGCCCGCGATGAAGCTGGTCGAGGTCGTCCGCACGGTGCTGACGGCCGACGACGTCCACTCGACCGTCCGCGAGGTCTGCGGGAAGATCAAGAAGCACGCGGTCGACTGTGGCGACCGGGCGGGATTCATCGTCAACGCGCTGCTCTTCCCGTACCTGAACAACGCGATCAAGATGGTCCAGGACCACTACGCGTCCCTGGACGACATCGACGCCGCGATGAGGCTGGGCGGCGGTTACCCGATGGGCCCCTTCGAGCTGCTGGACGTGGTCGGCCTGGACGTCTCGCTGGCCATCGAGAAGGTCCTGCACCGCGAGTTCCGCGACCCGGGCCTCGCCCCGGCACCGCTCCTGGAGCACCTGGTGGCCGCGGGCTGCCTCGGCCGCAAGACGGGCCGCGGCTTCCGCGAATATGCCCGGCGCTGAGCGGCCCGGCGACTGGTTCCGAGCGGGTGTGGAGTGGGGAGGACTGCTCGATCCGGCCGGTTCTCCCCCGCCCTCCGGAGGCGGGGGAAACCCCGGACCTGCGCATCGAGCTGCGCACATGCAGTACGTTCGGGGCATGTCCCAGCCCGCCAAGTCCTCACGTACACCAGCCACGCCCGACGCGCCGGAAAGTGCCGCGGGCAGTCGCGCCGCCGCCCAACGGCTCAAAATGCGCCGGGAACTGGCGGCCGCGGCCATGGAGCTGTTCGCGACCAAGGGCTACGAGGCGACCACCGTCGACGAGATCGCGGCCCAGGCCGGGGTCGCCCGCCGTACCTTCTTCCGCCACTTCCGCTCCAAGGAAGAGGCGATCTTCCCCGACCACGACGACACCCTGGTCCGGGCCGAGGCGGTGCTCAACGCGGCACCCGCGCACGAGCACCCGCTGGACACGGTGTGCCGCGGGATCAAGGAAGTCATGAAGATGTACGCGGCCCGGCCGGAGATCTCGGTCGCCCGCTACAAGCTCACCCGCGAGGTGCCCACCCTGCGCGAGGCCGAGATCGCCTCGGTGGCCCGCTACGAGCGCCTCTTCACCCGCTATCTGCTCGGCCACTTCGACGAGCACGCGCACGACGACGACGCCAACGACGACCCGCTGCTGGCCGAGGTCGCCGCGTCCGCGGTCGTCACCGCCCACAACCACGTGCTGCGGCGTTGGCTGCGTGCGGGCGGCCAGGGGGACGTGGAGGCGCAGCTGGACCACGCCTTCGCGATCGTGCGCAAGACGTTCGGGGCGGGCATCGGGATAGGGCGTGCCGCGGCTCCGAAGCCGGCACCCGCGTCGGTCTCCACGCAGGGCGAGGTGCTGGTGACGGTCGCACGCACCGACGCCTCGCTGGACGAGGTCATGCGGACCATCGAGCAGGCGCTCAAGGAGCGCTGAACGCCCCCTCGCCACTGTGATGACGGCCACCCCTCCGGGTGGCCGTTTTGGCATGTCAGGGGCCCTTTTCGAACGTCTCGGAGAGGCCATTCGATCGATCATCGCTCATTTGTTACGTAAAGATTTCATCTGAGAGCAGGTTCTGGCACTCAGTGCCTTGCCACCTGACACGCGGTGTCATACGTTGAAGGAGTCCGGGCAACTGTCCCGGCAGGCCCACCGCCTGCGCGTCCGGACGCCTGCGTCACAGGCAACCTCCCGCGCCAACAAAGCGCTGCCGAACCAAGCACCACCCGCCGAACCGACGGCACTCCCTCATCCCTCAGCAGCATCGACGTAACCCTCAGCGCCCTTCCCTCAGGGGCGCTCACCGCCGGAGGCAACACCGTGACCGTGAAGGACATCCTGGACGCGATCCAGTCGCCCGAATCGACGCCGGCCGACTTCGCCGCTCTGCCGCTCCCCGAGTCGTACCGCGCGATCACCGTGCACAAGGACGAGACGGAGATGTTCGCGGGCCTCGCGACCCGCGACAAGGACCCCCGCAAGTCGATCCACCTGGACGAGGTGCCGGTGCCGGAACTCGGCCCGGGCGAAGCCCTGGTGGCCGTCATGGCCTCCTCGGTGAACTACAACTCGGTGTGGACCTCGATCTTCGAGCCGATGTCCACCTTCGGCTTCCTGGAGCGCTACGGCCGGCTCAGCGAGCTCACCAAGCGCCACGACCTGCCGTACCACATCATCGGCTCCGACCTGGCCGGCGTCGTCCTGCGCACCGGCCCGGGCGTGAACTCCTGGAAGCCCGGCGACGAGGTCGTCGCGCACTGCCTGTCGGTCGAGCTGGAGTCCAGCGACGGCCACAACGACACCATGCTCGACCCCGAGCAGCGCATCTGGGGCTTCGAGACCAACTTCGGCGGCCTCGCCGAGATCGCGCTGGTGAAGTCCAACCAGCTGATGCCCAAGCCGGACCACCTCAGCTGGGAGGAGGCCGCCGCTCCGGGTCTGGTCAACTCCACCGCCTACCGCCAGCTGGTCTCCCGCAACGGCGCCGGCATGAAGCAGGGCGACAACGTCCTCATCTGGGGCGCGAGCGGCGGACTCGGCTCCTACGCCACGCAGTTCGCGCTGGCCGGCGGCGCCACCCCGATCTGTGTGGTGAGCAGCCCTCAGAAGGCCGAGATCTGCCGGTCGATGGGCGCCGAGGCGATCATCGACCGCAACGCCGAGGGCTACAAGTTCTGGAAGGACGAGCAGACCCAGGACCCGAAGGAGTGGAAGCGTTTCGGCAAGCGCATCCGCGAACTCACCGGCGGCGAGGACATCGACATCGTCTTCGAGCACCCCGGCCGCGAGACCTTCGGCGCCTCCGTCTACGTCACCCGCAAGGGCGGCACCATCACCACCTGCGCCTCGACCTCGGGCTACATGCACCAGTACGACAACCGCTACCTGTGGATGTCGCTGAAGCGGATCATCGGCTCCCACTTCGCCAACTACCGCGAGGCCTGGGAGGCCAACCGACTCATCGCCAAGGGCAAGATCCACCCGACGCTGTCGAAGGTCTACCCGCTGGAGGAGACCGGCCAGGCCGCCCACGACGTCCACCGCAACGCCCACCAGGGCAAGGTCGGCGTGCTGTGCCTCGCGCCCGAGGAGGGCCTGGGCGTGCGCGACGAGGAGATGCGCGCCAAGCACCTCGACGCCATCAACCGCTTCCGGAACATCTGAGGGGCGTTGCATGACTGAGCGTCAGAAGGACCGGCCGTGGCTGATGCGCACGTACGCCGGTCACTCCACGGCCGAGGCGTCCAACGAGTTGTACCGGCGCAACCTCGCCAAGGGGCAGACGGGTCTGTCGGTGGCGTTCGACCTGCCGACGCAGACCGGCTACGACTCCGACCACATCCTCGCCCGCGGCGAGGTCGGCCGGGTCGGCGTGCCGATCGGGCACCTCGGTGACATGCGCCGGCTGTTCCAGGACATACCCCTGGAGCAGATGAACACCTCGATGACCATCAACGCCACGGCCATGTGGCTGCTGGCGCTCTACCAGGTCGTCGCGGAGGAGCAGGGCGCGGACATCACCCAGCTCCAGGGCACGACCCAGAACGACATCGTCAAGGAGTACCTGTCGCGGGGGACGCACGTGTTCCCGCCGGGGCCCTCACTCCGGCTGACCACGGACATGATCGCGTACACGGTCTCCCACATCCCGAAGTGGAACCCGATCAACATCTGCAGCTACCACCTGCAGGAGGCGGGCGCCACGCCGGTGCAGGAGATCGCGTACGCGATGTCCACCGCGATCGCGGTTCTCGATGCCGTACGCGACTCGGGGCAGGTCCCCCAGGAGAAGTTCGGGGACGTCGTGGCCCGTATCTCCTTCTTCGTGAACGCGGGTGTCCGCTTCATCGAGGAGATGTGCAAGATGCGGGCGTTCGGGCGGATCTGGGACCAGGTCACGCGCGAGCGGTACGGCATCGAGAACCCCAAACAGCGCCGCTTCCGCTACGGCGTCCAGGTCAACTCCCTCGGTCTGACCGAGGCGCAGCCGGAGAACAACGTCCAGCGGATCGTCCTGGAGATGCTGGCCGTGACCCTCTCCAAGGACGCACGCGCGCGTGCCGTCCAGTTGCCCGCCTGGAACGAGGCCCTGGGCCTGCCTCGCCCCTGGGACCAGCAGTGGTCGCTGCGTATCCAGCAGGTGCTCGCCCATGAGAGCGATCTGCTGGAGTACGAGGACATCTTCGACGGCTCGCACGTCATCGAGGCGAAGGTGAGCAAGCTGGTCGAGGAGTCGCTCGCGGAGATCGAGCGGATCGAGGAGATGGGCGGCGCGATGGCCGCCGTCGAGTCGGGCTATCTCAAGTCGCAGCTCGTCTCGTCGCACGCCGAGCGCCGGGCCCGGATCGAGTCCGGGCGGGAGAAGATCGTCGGCGTCAACATCTTCGAGACGACCGAGCCGAACCCGCTGACCGCCGACCTGGACACCGCGATCCAGACGGTCGACCCGGCCGTCGAGGCACGGGTGATCGCGGGACTGCAGAACTGGCGCGACACCCGCTACCAGCCGCCCTTCAACCACCCCCGCCCCTGCAAGGCGCTGGAGCGGCTGAAGGAGGCCGCCAAGGGCACCGGCAACCTCATGGAGGCCACCCTGGAGTGCGCCCGCGCCGGGGTGACGACCGGCGAGTGGGCCGGGGCCCTGCGCGAGGTGTTCGGCGAGTTCCGCGCCCCGACGGGCGTGTCGTCGGCGCCGGTGGCCATTCCCGCCGAGGAGGGCAGCGCCCTGTCGCAGGTGCGCCGAAAGGTGGACCTGACGGCCCAGGACCTCGGCGTCGGCAAGCTGCGCTTCCTGGTCGGCAAGCCCGGCCTGGACGGACACTCCAACGGCGCCGAGCAGATCGCCGTCCGCGCGCGAGACGCCGGCTTCGAGGTGGTCTACCAGGGCATCCGGCTGACGCCGGAACAGATCGTGGACGCCGCCCTCGCCGAGGACGTGCACGCGGTCGGCCTGTCGATCCTGTCCGGCTCGCACGCGCAGCTGGTGCCGGACGTGCTGGAGCGGCTCCATGTGGCCGGCGCCACAGATATACCCGTGATCGCCGGTGGCATCATCCCGAATGGTGACGCCGAGCAGCTCAGGGCCGCCGGTGTGGCCGCCGTCTTCACCCCGAAGGACTTCGACATCACCGGGATCATCGGCCGCATCGTCGACGAGATCCGGAAAGCGAACAAGCTCGACCCCCTGGAGGTCCCCGCATGACGACCGTCAACCGCCTTCGCCCCCGGCGTTCCTGCCTGGCGGTACCGGGCTCGAACCCCCGCTTCCTGGAGAAGGCGCAGGGCCTCCCGGCGGACCAGGTCTTCCTCGACCTGGAGGACGCGTGCGCCCCGCTCGCCAAGCCCGAGGCGCGGCACACCATCGTCAAGTTCCTCAACGAGGGCGACTGGACGGGCAAGACGCGAGTCGTGCGCGTCAACGACTGGACGACGCAGTGGACGTACCGCGATGTCGTGACGGTGGTCGAGGGCGCGGGCCCGAACCTGGACTGCATCATGCTGCCGAAGGTGCAGGACGCCCGGCAGATCGTCGCGCTGGACCTGCTGCTGACGCAGATCGAGAAGACGATGGGCTTCGAGGTCGGCCGGATCGGCATCGAGGCGCAGATCGAGAACGCGCAGGGCCTGAACAACGTCAACGAGATCGCGCAGGCCTCGCCGCGCATCGAGACGATCATCTTCGGCCCGGCCGACTTCATGGCGTCGATCAACATGAAGTCGCTGGTCGTGGGCGAGCAGCCGCCCGGCTACCCGGCGGACGCCTACCACTACATCCTGATGAAGATCCTTATGGCCGCCCGCGCCAACAACCTCCAGGCGATCGACGGCCCCTACCTCCAGATCCGCAACATCGACGGCTACCGCGAGGTCGCCCAGCGCGCCGCCGCGCTCGGCTTCGACGGCAAGTGGGTGCTGCACCCGGGCCAGGTCGAGGCCTCCAACGAGATCTTCTCGCCGTCGCAGGAGGACTACGACCACGCCGAGCTGATCCTGGACGCGTACGACTACTACACGTCCGAGGCGGGCGGCAAGAAGGGCTCCGCGATGCTCGGCGACGAGATGATCGACGAGGCCAGCCGCAAGATGGCGCTGGTCATCTCCGGCAAGGGCCGCGCGGCCGGCATGCAGCGCACGTCGAAGTTCGAGATCCCCGACAACTAAGGAGCCCTGAGCGCGATGCAGTTCGGACGCACCTACGAGGAGTTCGAGGTCGGGGCGACGTACAAGCACTGGCCCGGCAAGACGGTCACGGAGTACGACGACCACCTGTTCTGTCTCCTCACCATGAACCACCACCCGCTCCACATGGACACCAACTACGCCGAGAAGACGACGGACTTCGGCAAGAACGTGGTGGTCGGGAACTACATCTACTCCCTGCTGCTCGGCATGTCCGTCCCGGACATCTCCGGCAAGGCGATCGCCAACCTGGAGATCGAGTCGCTCAAGCACGTGGCGCCGACCTTCCACGGCGACACGATCTACGGCGAGACGACCGTGCTGGACAAGTGGCCGTCGAAGTCGAAGAACGACCGCGGCATCGTCTACGTCGAGACCAAGGGCTACAAGCAGGACGGCACGCTGGTCTGCGTGTTCCGCCGCAAGGTGATGGTCCCCACCGAGACGTACATCAAGGAGCGCGGCGGCGAGCAGCCGGGCCGCCCCGAGCTGAAGGAACAGGGGAAGTAGCGATGGCGCGACTCGCCCAGACCGCCGGTCTGACCGACATCCAGCAGGAGATCCTGTCCACCGTCCGCGACTTCGTGGACAAGGAGATCATCCCGGTCGCCACCGAGCTGGAGCACCGCGACGAGTACCCGCAGGCGATCGTCGACGGCCTCAAGGAGTTGGGCCTGTTCGGCCTGATGATCCCCGAGGAGTACGGGGGTCTGGGCGAGTCGCTGCTGACGTACGCCCTCTGCGTCGAGGAGATCGCCCGCGGCTGGATGTCGGTGTCCGGCATCATCAACACGCACTTCATCGTGGCGTACATGCTCAAGCAGCACGGCACGCAGGAGCAGAAGGACTACTTCCTGCCGAAGATGGCGGCCGGTGAGATCCGCGGTGCCTTCTCGATGTCGGAGCCGGGGCTGGGCTCCGATGTGTCGGCCATCACGTCGAAGGCGGTCCGGGACGGGGATGAATTCATCCTGAACGGTCAGAAGATGTGGCTGACCAACGGGGGCACGTCGTCCCTCGTCGCCGTTCTGGTGCGAAGTGACGAAGGTCACCCCGAGGGCACCGCGCCTCACAAGTCGATGACCACCTTCCTGGTCGAGAAGGAGCCCGGCTTCGGTGAGGTCCGTCCCGGTCTGACCATTCCGGGCAAGATCGACAAGATGGGCTACAAGGGTGTCGACACCACCGAGCTGATCATGGACGGTCTGCGGATTCCCGCCGACCGCGTGCTCGGCGGGGTCACCGGACGCGGTTTTTACCAGATGATGGACGGCGTGGAGGTCGGCCGCGTCAATGTGGCGGCGCGTGGCTGCGGCGTCGCTCAGCGCGCGTTCGAGCTCGGTGTCCAGTACGCCCAGCAGCGTCACACTTTCGGCAAGCCGATCGCGCAGCACCAGGCCATTCAGTTCAAGCTCGCCGAGATGGCTACCAAGGTGGAGGCCGCGCATGCCATGATGGTCAACGCTGCACGCAAAAAGGACTCCGGGGAGCGAAACGACCTGGAAGCCGGCATGGCGAAGTACCTCGCCTCCGAGTACTGCAAGGAGGTCGTGGAGGACGCCTTCCGGATCCACGGCGGCTACGGCTTCTCCAAGGAGTACGAGATCGAGCGCCTCTACCGCGAGGCCCCGATGCTGCTGATCGGTGAAGGGACAGCCGAGATCCAGAAAATGATCATCGGGCGCAGGTTGCTCGAAGAGTATCGATTCCAGGGTTAAATGTCCGGATACGGGGTGTTTTCTTGGAGAAGAAGATCACACCCCGTAGGCACTCTCCGGCCGCCGACTCGGCTTCCTGGCTTACCCAGTTGTGGCGCTTAGCCGCTACGATCGCGGAAAGCCGCCGTCCCCCGTCAGAGCGCGGCATCATCCGCTACGAAGGTCATCCATGCCCCACAGCCAAACCTCTGCACCTCGCGACAGCCTGGTCGGCGTACGCCTCGCGCGCGGAGCATCGCCGTGGCTTCTGCCGACCGTCGCCACCGCAGCCCTCAGCCTGGCTCGCGCCCGCCGCTCCGGCGCCGCGAAGGCCGTCGCCGTCCCCGCCACCGCGCTCGCGGCGGGGATGCTGTGGTTCTTCCGCGACCCCGAGCGTGAGATCGCCCAGGGCCGGGTCATCTCGCCGGCCGACGGTGTGGTGCAGAGCATCATGCCGTGGAAGGACGGACGCACCCGCGTCGCGATCTTCATGAGCCCGCTCAACGTCCACGTCAACCGCGCTCCGCTGGCCGGCACCGTGACGTCGGTCGAGCACGTCCCCGGCGGCTTCGTTCCCGCTTTCAACAAGGAGAGCGAGAACAACGAGCGGGTCGTGTGGCACTTCGACACCGAGCTCGGTGACATCGAGATGATCCAGATCGCCGGCGCCGTGGCCCGCCGTATCATCCCCTACATCCCGCAGGGCACCAAGGTCGAGCAGGGCGAGCGGATCGGTCTGATCCGCTTCGGCTCGCGTGTCGACCTGTACCTGCCGGAGGGCGTCGAGGTCGCGGTGGAGGTCGGCCAGAAGACCGTGGCTGGGGTGACTCGCATTGACCGTGACTGATCCCGGGACGCAGTCGGGCTGGGTCCCGGAGGCGGCGACGGAGGACGAAGAGGAGGAGATGCCCCTCTCTCTGCGCCTGTCGATAGCGGACACCCTCACTCTGGGCAACGCCACCTGCGGCTTCATGGCGGTGTACTTCACCACCACCGGCATCCTGATCCCGCACCTCACCGGCAGCCAGGAGACCGGCATGGCCCGCCACAGCGCGGCCACGGCGGTCATCCTCATGCTCTGCGCCGCCGTCTTCGACCTGTTCGACGGCCTGGTCGCGCGCAAGCTGCGCTCCTCCCCCATGGGCGCCGAGCTGGACAACCTCTCGGACCTGATCAGTTTCGGCCTGGCCCCCGCGTACTTCGTCCTGGTCTACGGCATGGTCGCCGACGACGCACACCAGCGGGTGGCGGCGGTCGGCGCGATCGTCGTGCTGCTGGCGGTGGTGCTGAGACTCGCCCGCTTCTCCTGCGTGACGCCGACGAACGGCATGTTCCAGGGCATGCCGAGCCCCTTCGGCGCGCTGACGGTCGTCGCGATCGTGCTGCTGGAGCTGCCCTTCGCGGCGACGCTGCTGGCGATCCTGGGCACCGCGTGGCTGATGGTGAGCCGCGTCGAGTACCCCAAGCCGCGGGGCCGCCTGGCCGGCGCGATGCTCACCTGGATCGTGCTCAGCATGGGTCTGCTGGTGGCGTGGGCCTTCGGTGCCCCGAGCGGCCAGCTGCTGCTGCAGACGGGGTGCGCGCTGCAGCTGGTCATGGGCGCGGTGATCCCGCTGTTCGCCACGGCCCGCCGGGTGAACAACTTCCGCGACAACCGGCGCGAGGCGCGGGCGGCGCAGTTGCCGTAGCGCTGCGCCGGCTTGGGCCCCGGACCTGGTGGGTTCGGGGCCCTTCGCTTTTGTGTGCACGGCGTTGGTCCCGGCCAACGCCGGACGGGCTGGATGACGCTGACGTCAGGCCAGGTAGTCCCGGGCGATGCGCTCCGCGACACGCTCCAGGATCGGACCCGCCTCCGCGATGCACTTCGCCACGTCCGGCTCGACCTCCGTCAAGGGGTACGCCCGCCGGATCCCCGCCCGTCCCAACGCCTCGGGCCTCAGCGCGAGCCGCCCGCACACCGCGACGACCTCCTTGCCCGCCGCCCGCGCCGCCGCGGCGACACCCGCCGGAGCCTTGCCGTGCAGGGTCTGCTCGTCCAACGAGCCCTCACCGGTGATCACCAGGCCTGCCCGCTCCAGCGCGGGCGCGAAGCCCAGCACGTCGAGCATGACCTCGATGCCGGGCCGGAAGCGGGCGCCGAGCAGCATGGCGCCGTAGCCGATACCACCCGCCGCACCGGCCCCGGGCGCCCCGGCGTACTCCCCCGCCCTGGGCCCCACGGCCTCCTCCAGCACCTTCGCGAAGTGCCCCAGCGCCGCGTCCAGTGTCGCCACGTCGTCCGGCGAGGCCCCCTTCTGCGGCCCGTACACCGCGGGAGCGCCCTTCGGTCCGGTCAGCGGATTGTCGACATCGCTGGCCAGTACCAGCTCGACGGAGGAAAGCCGCGCGTCCAGCCCCGACAGGTCCGCGGAGGCCAGCTCACCCAGCCCCCCGCCACCCGGCGGCACCGGCTCGCCGTCGGCCGTCAGGAACCGCGCCCCGAGCGCGGACAGCATTCCGGCGCCGCCGTCGGTGGTCGCACTGCCCCCGACCCCGAAGACGATCGTGCGCGCCCCGGCGTCGAGGGCGGCCCGCAGCAGTTCCCCCGACCCGTACGTGGACGCCGTCAGCGGCGCGAAGACCCCGGCCGGCAGCCGCTGCAGCCCGCTCGCCTCGGCCATCTCCACGACCGCGGTGTCGCCGCGCAGCGCGAACGCGGCCGTCACCTCGTGCCCAAGGGGCCCCGCGACCCGCACCTCACGCCGCTCGAACCCGGCCGCGACCGCCGCGTCCACGGTCCCGTCGCCGCCGTCGGCCACGGGCAGCGCCTCCACGGCGAGGTCCGGCACGACGCGGCGCAGCCCGGCCGTCACCCGCTCGGCGACCTGCACGGCCGTCAGCGACCCCTTGAACTTGTCCGCGGCGATGAGCACCCCGCGGGCGCCGTCCACAGCGTCAGCCACCTTGTCTTCCCCTTGCTCTCCGGGCCCCGCGCACGTCAGGGCCAGTCGCGCCGCTGCGACCTTAACCGCAGGACACCCCCGGCGTCATGCCCCTGCCCGGTCCTCGGAATCTCCTGGCAACCGGCTGAGTACGGACTGTGGCGACGGCCGGAAGTGGGTAAACCGGAACCATGACCCCTGTGGGCACTGAGCCAGAGCTCGCCGACCGCGTCCTGGGGGGCTGGCTGGGCCGGATCGCGGGCAACATGCTGGGCAAACCGGTCGAGCAGGGCGACCTGTGGACGCGGGACCGTATCGACGACTACCTGCGGCAGGCCTCCGCCCTGCCCCTCACCGACTACTTCCCCGAGCCGCCTCCCGACGGTGCCGCTCTCGAGCTGCGCCCGGAATGGCGCCAGTGCGTCCGCGGCCGGATCCACGGCAGCTGCCGCGACGACGACGTCGACTACGCGATCCTCGGCCTGGACCTGCTGGAGACCCACGGCTTCGGCTTCAGCACCGAGCAGGTCGGCGACCTGTGGCTGCTGCGGCTGCCGTATCTGCAGACCTTCACGGCCGAGCGGGCGGCGTACCGGAACCTCGCCAACGGGCTGAAGCCGCCGCTGACGGCGACGTACGAGAACCCGTACCAGGAGTGGATCGGTGCGCTGATCCGCGCCGACATCTACGGCTGGACCTCCCCCGGCGCGCCCCGCCGCGCCGCGGCGCTGGCCCGCCGGGACGCGGTGCTCTCGCACACCGGCAACGGCGTCTACGGCGCGATGTGGGCGGCGGCGCTGGTCTCGGCCGCGTTCACCGCGCCCACCGTGCGGCACGCCCTGGACGAGGCGCTGGCCGTCATCCCGGCGAGCAGCCGCCTGTCCCGCACGGTCCGCCGTGTCATCTCGCTCCACGAGACCCGGATGACCTGGGAGGACACGCTCACCACGGTGGCCGAGGAGACCGCCGGGCTGGGCTGGATCCACACGATCCCGAACGCCGCCGTGCTCACCGCAGGGCTGCTGTACGGCGACGGCGACTTCACCCGCACCATCACCCTCACCGTGCGCGGCGGCCTGGACACCGACTCCAACGGCGCCACGGCGGGCTCGGTGGCCGGCGTGCTGACCGGCGCGGACGCGATCCCGGTCCAGTGGAAGGAGCCGCTTGAGGACACGGTCCGCAGCGCGGTGTTCGGCTTCGACGGGGTCCGGATCAGCGAACTGGCGGAACGGACCCTGCGGGTGATGCAGACGGAGGCGTAGGCCCGGGTGCGGGGCGGTGCGGTAGGCGCAGGGCGGCGCGAGCGGAGGCCCGGTAAGGCTCGTTCGAGGCGTCGTGCGCCGGAGAGGGCGGCCCTGTGCGCTGGTTACCCTGTCCAGGGTGACCACTCCTGACTACGCCACGTACATCGCGAGCCTGCCCCGTGTCCTCGCCGGTGCCGCCGCTCTCTTCCGTGACGGCGAGGGGCGTGTGCTGCTCGTCGAGCCCAACTACCGCGAGGGCTGGTCGCTGCCGGGCGGCACGATCGAGTCCGACGACGGCGAGACCCCACGGCAGGGCGCGCGCCGCGAGACCGCGGAGGAGATCGGCCTGGACCGCGAACTCGGGCGGTTGCTCGCCGTGGACTGGGTGCACGGGACGGCCCGGCCGCCGCTGGTGGCGTACGTCTACGACGGCGGAGTGCTCGGCCCGCAGGACATCAAGGCGATCCGGCTGCAGGAGGAGGAGCTGCTGTCCTGGCGGTTCGTCGAGCCCGCCGAGATCCTCGACCACCTGCCCGGCGCCACGGGCCACCGTGTGATGGCCGCCCTCGACGCCCTGCAGAACGGCTCGGGGACGATCGAGCTGGAGAACGGCCACCGAGTCGGCTGACCCGGTGAACGGGGTCAGGCTCAGCCCTCCACGTCCCGCGGCTTGGCGTCGAGCGAGACGTTGACCTGTGCCATGCACGGGCCCCAGCAGCGGCCACGCCCCGCCGACCCGATTATCTGTTCGCCGTCCCGTACGCCCGGCCCTACCCTCGGTCCCATGACCAAGCCCCTCGTCGCCATCCTCAGCGGCGCCGGGATCTCCACCGACTCCGGCATCCCGGACTACCGCGGTCCGAACGGGCTGTGGCGGCGGGATCCGGAGGCCGAGAAGCTCGTGACGTACGAGTACTACATGGGCGATCCGGAGATCCGCCGGCGCTCCTGGCAGATGCGGCGGAAGAACCGGACGTTGCAGGCGCAGCCGAACGCCGCGCACCGGGCGGTGGCGGAGCTGGAGCGGTCCGGGGTGCCGGTGCGGGTGATCACGCAGAACGTGGACGGGCTGCACCAGCTCGCCGGGATGCCCGCCCGCAAGGTGCTCGAACTGCACGGCAGTGCGCGCGGTGTCGTGTGCACTGGGTGTCACGCGCGCGGGTCCATGGCGGACGCGATCGCGCGGGTCGAGGCCGGTGAGGACGATCCGTCGTGCCGGGAGTGCGGCGGGATCCTGAAGTCGGCCACGGTGATGTTCGGCGAGCGGCTCGACCCGGTCGTCCTCGGCGAGGCCGTCGCGATCACCAAGGCCTGCCAGGTGTTCATCGCGGTGGGCAGCAGCCTCCAGGTGCAGCCCGCCGCCGGGCTCGCCGGGGTCGCCGCCGACCACGGGGCCCGGCTGATCATCGTCAACGCCGAGCCGACGCCGTACGACGAACGGGCCGACGAGGTCGTGCGGGAACCCATCGGCACCGCGCTGCCGAAGCTGCTGCGGACCCTCGCCGACTAGGGCCGATCAAAAGAGGGCCTCGCCGCGTTCGAAGTCCAGCAGGCGCTGCTTGCGGTCCAGGCCGCCGCCGTAGCCGGTGAGGCTGCCGCTCGCGCCGATCACGCGGTGGCAGGGGACGATGATCCCGATGGGGTTCTTGCCGTTGGCGAGGCCGACCGCGCGGGAGGCGTGGGGGTTGCCCAGGGCGTCGGCCAGTTCGCCGTACGAGCGGGTCTCGCCGTAGGGGATGCGGCGGAGCTGGTCCCAGACGGTGCGCTGGAACGGGGTGCCGTTGAGGTGGAGGGGGAAGGTGAACTCCTTCAGCCGGCCCTCGAAGTAGGCCGTCAGCTGGTCGATGATCTCACCGAAGGGTGTCTCGTCGCGGACGCCGAAGGTCTCCTCCGGCGGGCGGTGGCGCTGCTCGGTCATGTAGAGGCCGCACAGGACGCCGTCCTCGGCGACGAGGGTGAGGGTGTCGTACGGGCTGTCGATGACGGTGTGCTGTCGCATGGGTCGTCCTCACACGGGCAGGAAGTTGATCGGGTGGCTGTCGGTCGCCCACAGGTACTGGACGGCGTAGGCCCGCCACGGGCGCCAGGCCGCGGCGCGTGCGGTCAGCGCGGCCGGTGTGGACGGCAGGCCCAGCTCCCCCGCCGCGCGGCGGATGCCGAGGTCGGTGGGGAGGAAGGCGTCGGGATCGCCGAGGGCGCGCATCGCGATGACGTCGACCGTCCAGGGGCCGAAGCCGGGGAGGGCCAGCAGCCGTGCTCGGGTGTCCGGCCAGTCGCTCTCCACGCCCAAGTGGAGTGAGCCGTCGGCGAGTTGGCCGACGAGGGTGGTGAAGGTAGTGCGGCGGGTGCGGGGCATGGCGAGCGACTCGGGGTCGACGGCGGCCAGCGCCTCGGGCGACGGGAACAGGTGGGTGAGCCCGCCGTCGGGGTCGTCGACCGGCTCACCGTGCGCGGTGACCAGCCGGGCGGCGTGGGTGCGGGCGGCGGCCGTGGAGACCTGCTGGCCCAGCACCGCCCGTACCGCGAACTCGGCCTCGTCCACGGTGCGCGGCACCCGCCTGCCGGGGGCCTTGTCCACCAGCGGCGCCAGCAGGGGATCCGTGCGCAACTGGTCGTCGATCGCGACCGGGTCGGCGTCCAGGTCGAGCATCCGGCGGCAGCGGCTGATGGCGACGGGCAGATCGCGCAGGTCGCTGAGGGTGAGTCGGCAGGCGATGTGGTCCGGCTGCGGGGTGAGCGCCACGATGCCGTGGCCGTAGGGAAGGCGCAGGGTGCGGCGGTAGGCGCCGTCGCGCCACTCCTCGACGCCGGGTACGGCGGTGGCGGCGAGGTGGCCGAAGAGGTTGTCGGGATTGAGCGGGGCGCGGAACGGCAGGCGGAGCGACAAGGCGCCCGGGGTGCCGCCGACCGGGCCCAGCGGCGTGCGTGCGCGCAGGTCGCTGGGGCTGAGGGCGTAGACCTCGCGGACGGTGTCGTTGAAGGTGCGGATGGAGGAGAAGCCGGCGGCGAAGGCGATCTGCGCCATGGGCAGCGCCGTGGTCTCGATGAGCAGCCGGGCGGTCTGGGCGCGCTGGGCGCGGGCCAGGGCGAGCGGGCCCGCGCCGAGTTCGGCGAACAGCAGGCGTTCGATCTGCCGGGCGCTGTAGGCGAGCCGGGCGGCGAGGCCGGGGACGCCCTCGCGGTCGACGACTCCGTCGGCGATCAGCCGCATGGCGCGGGCCACGAGGTCGGCGCGCTGGTTCCACTCCGGGGAGCCGGGGCTGGTGTCCGGGCGGCAGCGCTTGCACGCCCGGAAACCGGCCTGCTGGCAGGCCGCCGCGCTCGGGTGGAACACCATGTTCTCCGGTTTGGGCGGCACGACCGGGCAGCTGGGCCGGCAGTAGATCCCGGTGGTCAGGACGGCGGTGAAGAACCAGCCGTCGAAGCGCGCGTCCTTGGACTGAACCGCCCGCAGACAGCGCTCGGTGTCGGTGTGCATCCCGTTCTGCATAGATCCAGCATCGACCACCGGACGGGCCGGGGCTGGCGAGAATCCGACATCAACCTTGGCTGTCCTGGACCGGCCCGGATCGCCAGGCAGACTCGCGCAGCAGCCGCAGCCCGTTGAGCCCGACCAGCACGGTCGAGCCCTCGTGTCCGGCGACACCGAGCGGCAGCGGCAGATGGCCGGCCAGGTCCCACACGACCAGCACGGTGATGAACGTACCGGCGATGACCAGGTTCTGGACGACGAGGCGGCGGGCGCTCCGGGACAGTCGGACGACCGCCGGGACGGTGGCGAGTTCGTCGCGTACGACGACGGCGTCCGCGGTCTCCAGCGCGAGGTCGGCACCCGCGCGTCCCATCGCCACGCCGGAGTGCGCGGCGGCCAGGGCGGGCGCGTCGTTGACGCCGTCACCGACGAAGAGCACCCTGCGGCCGCCGTCCTGGAGTTCCCGGACCGCCTTCACCTTGTCCTCGGGCAGCAGGTCCGCGCGGACGTCCCCGAGGCCGGTGGCGTCGGCGACACGGGCGGCGGTGTGCGCGTTGTCGCCGGTGAGCAGGACGGGCGGGGTGCCGGTCAGGGCGGTGAGGGCGGCGGTGGTCGCGGGGGCGTCGGCGCGGAGCCGGTCGGTGAGGGCGAGGGTGCCCACCGGGACACCGCCGCGAACCACCTGCACGACGGTGGCGCCGTCGGCACGGCCCGCGTCTGCCTCCGCGCGGCCGACCCGCACCTCGTGGCCATCCACCACGGCGGTGACTCCCTGTCCCGGCAGGGCGGTGAAGTCCGCCGCGGTCGCGATCGGCAGCCCCCTGTCCCGGGCCGCGCTCACGATCGCCCGGGCCAGCGGATGCTCGCTGGGATGCTCGGCGGCCGCGGCGAGCGCGAGCAGCCCGTCCTCGTCGAGCCCGGAGCCCGGCAGCGGTCGTACGTCCGTCACCTCGGGCGCGCCCTCGGTGAGGGTGCCCGTCTTGTCGAGCGCCGCGGTGTCGATCTCCCCGAGCCGCTCCATCGCCACCGCCGACTTCACCAGCACGCCGTGCCGTCCGGCGTTGGCGATCGCCGACAGCAGCGGCGGCATGGTCGCCAGCACGACCGCGCACGGCGAGGCGACGATCATGAAGGTCATCGCCCGCAGCAGCGCGTCCGTGAGGTCGGCCCCGAAAGCGAGCGGGACGGCGAAGACGGCGAGGGTCGCGGCGACCACGCCGACCGCGTAGCGCTGTTCGACCTTCTCGATGAACAGCTGCGTCGGCGCCTTGGTCCGGGACGCCTCCTCGACCAGCGTCACGATCCGGGCGATGACCGAGTCGGCGGGGTCGCGTTCCACGCGGACACGCAACGCGCCGGTGCCGTTGAGGGTGCCCGCGAAGACCTCGTCGCCGGGGCGCTTGAGCACCGGCAGGGGCTCGCCGGTGATGGTGGCCTGGTCGGCCTCGCTGGTGCCGTCCAGCACCTGGCCGTCGGCGCCGATCCGCTCCCCCGGCCGGATCAGCAGCACGTCACCGACGGTGAGCGCGGACGTCGGCACGGTCTCCTCGCGCCCGTCGGCCGTGAGCCGGGTCGCGGTGGCCGGGGCGAGGTCGAGCAGGCCGCGCACGGAGTCGGCGGTGCGGGCGGTGGCCAGCGCCTCCAGCGCGCCGGACGTGGCGAAGATGACGATCAGCAGGGCCCCGTCGAGGACCTGCCCGATCGCCGCCGCCCCCAGCGCCGCGACGATCATCAGCAGGTCGACGTCGAGGGTCTTCTCGCGCAGCGCCCGCAGCCCCTCCAGCGCCGGCTCCCAGCCGCCGGTGACGTACGCGACGGCGTACAGCGGGCCGAAGGCCCAGGCGGGGGCGCCGCCGAGGTCCAGGGCGAGGCCGAGCAGGAAGGCCACCAGCGCGGCCAGCGCCCAGCGGGCCTCGGGCAGGGCGAGGACGCGGGTGCGGCGGCCGGGTGCCGTCGGGGTGGGGGCAGGGGGCGCCGTTCGCGGCGCGAGAGTCGCTGACACGCGGGCCACCATACAGGAACACATGAAGACTCATTCATGCGTTCATATACGGCCGGTACGATACCGGTCATGGGTCATGGAGCCGTCCCCCCCGCAGCCGCCGAGCACGTACGCCTGGACGAGGCCAACGTCGCCAAGGTGGCCACCACCCTCCAGGCCCTGTCCACCCCGTCCCGTCTGCTGATCCTGGCGCGGCTGCGCGAAGGGCCGCTGCCCGCCACGGAGTTGGCGGCGGAGGTGGGCATGGAGCAGTCGGCGTGCTCGCACCAGCTGCGGCTGCTGCGCAACCTGGGGCTGGTGGTCGGCGAGCGGCGCGGCCGGTCGATCGTCTACGCGCTGCACGACCACCACGTCGCCGAACTACTCGACCAGGCGGTGTACCACGTGGAGCATCTGCGGCTGGGGATCAGCGACACCGCCGAGTAGTGCGGCTCAGCGGGCGGGTTCCCGGTAGGAGGCCAGCGCCCAGATCACGAACACGTCGATCGCCATCATGACGACCGACCAGACGGGCTGGTACGGCAGGAAGAGGAACTGCAGGATCAGGCTCAGCGCGGCGAGGGTGATACCGGCGATCCGTGCCCAGGCCGCCCCCATGAGCAGGCCCCAGCCGGTGACGGCCACCAGGACGCCGACGACCAGGTGGATCCAGCCCCAGCCGGTGAGGTCCAGCTCGTAGACGTAGGTGCCGACCCGGGCGTACACGTCGTCCTCGGCGATCGCCGCGATGCCCTGGAGCACCGCCAGCAGACCGCCGCACAACATCAGCACACCCGCGAACATGACGCCGCCGGTCGCCCATCCCTCGCGGCGGCCCGTCGGCGCGGTCTGCGGGGTTCCCGTCGGATGTGCAGCGTGCTGAGCCATGGCGGCCGTCCCTTCCGTCCCCGTACCAGTGCCTCTTGGGGCCCGTGGGGTTCATGCGGGTGACTTCCAGCGTCCGGGCGCCTCCCGGGTGCCGCCACTCCGATTACGCCGGTCGGGTGACACCCGGGACGGGTACTCACATGTTGATCATGTGGCCGGCCAGCCCGTGCACCGCCTCCTTGACCGCCTCGCCCAGCGTCGGGTGGGCGTGCACGTTGCGGGCGACCTCGTGGACGGTCAGGTCCCACTGCTGGGCCAGGGTCAGCTCGGGCAGCAGTTCGGTGACGTCCGGGCCGATCAGGTGGCCGCCGATCAGCTCGCCGTACCTGGCGTCGCTGATCAGCTTCACGAAGCCGGTGGTGTCGCCCAGGCCGTGCGCCTTGCCGTTCGCGGTGAACGGGAACTTCGCCACCTTGACGTCGTGGCCCAGCTCGCGGGCCTGCGCCTCGGTGTAGCCGAAGCTGGCGATCTGCGGCTGGCAGTAGGTGGCGCGCGGGATCATCGCGTAGTCGAGCTCCATCGTCTCGGCGTCCGCGATCGTCTCGGCGGCGACCACGCCCATGGCCTCGGCGGCGTGCGCGAGCATCAGCTTCGCCGTGACGTCGCCGATGGCGTAGATGTGCGGCACGGAGGTGCGGCAGCGGCCGTCGACGTCGATCGCGCCGCGCTCGGTGACACGGACGCCGGTGTTCTCCAGGCCGTAGCCGGTGACGTTGGGCGCGAAACCGATCGCCTGGAGCACCTTGTCGGCCTCCAGGATCTGCTGGGAGCCGTCCTTGGCGGTGACCGTGACCCGGACCTGCGGGCCGGACTCGTCGATGGCGTCGACGCGGGTCGAGGTCATCACGTCGATGCCCAGCTTGCGGTACTGCCGGGCGAGTTCGGCGGAGACGTCGGCGTCCTCCAGCGGGGCGGCCCGGTCCAGGAACTCGACGACGGTGACCTTCACGCCGTAGTTGTGCAGGACGTAGGCGAACTCGATGCCGATCGCTCCCGCGCCCGCGATGATGATCGACCGCGGCAGGTCCTCGGCGAGGATCTGCTCCTCGTAGGTCACCACGCGGGAGGTGCGGCGGGTGCCGGGGAGCAGCTTGGGCGTGGCGCCGGTGGCGATGACGCAGTGCTCGAAGCCGATGGTGCGGGTCGTGCCCTCGTAGTCGGTGACCTGGAGGGTGTGCGGGTCGAGAAACGTGCCGCGGCCGTCGTACTCCGTGATCTTGTTCTTCTTCATCAGGTAGTGGACGCCCTTGACGCGGCCGTCCGCGACCCGGCGGCTGCGCCGGAACGCCTCGCCGTAGTCGAAGGAGACCTCGCCGTCGACCCTGATGCCGAAGGTCTTGGCCTCGCGGGTGACGATGTGCGCGAGCTCGGCGTTGCGCAGCAGGGCCTTGGTGGGGATGCAGCCGACGTTCAGGCAGACGCCACCCCAGTACTTCTCCTCCACGACGGCGACGCGTTTGCCCAGTTGCGCGGCGCGGACGGCGGCGACGTAACCGCCGGGGCCCGCTCCGAGAACGACGACGTCGAAGCGCTCGTCCTGCTCGTCCATGCGTCAGGTCCCTTTCGGTGTGGTTCTTTCGCATGCAGCAGGGATTCTTTCGCCCCGCTCCGCGCAACGCCACACCGTCAGTGGTTGGGTGCCGCCCGGCTGATGTCCGCCAGCGCGGAGTGCGGGTCCTCGGTGGTGGCGAGGTCACCCAGGCTGACCACGCCGACCGGGCAGCCGCTGCGGTCGACGACGGGGAGCCTGCGGACGGCGTGCTGCCGCATGAGCTGGACGGCGTGGGCCGTCGTGTCGTCCGGCGCCACGGTCACCACGGGCGGACGCGTGCACAGCGAGCCGACCGGTGTGACGAGCGGGTCGCGGGCCTCGGCGACCGCCCGGACCGTGATGTCGCGGTCGGTGAGCACGCCGAACAGATCGCGGTCGTACGTCACCAGGACGTCGCCGATGTCCCGGTCCCGCATGACCTGGGCGGCCCGGGCCACCGTCGTCATGGGTTCGATCGACGCCGTGCTCGACGACATCACGTCCCGTATGTACCTGGTCATGAACACCTCCTGGGCCGCTGGTCAGCCGCCGTGCAGCGCTTCCAGCACGTCCTCGTCCGTCAGCTGTTCGAAGTCCTCGTACCAGAGGCCCACCGCGTGGAACGGGCTCGGCCGCAGCAGGCAGACGACATCGTCGGCCTCGTGGCGCAGCAGCTCCACCGCCTCGTGCGAGCAGACCGGCGCGGCGACGACCACCCGCTCGGGCTCCCGGTGCCGCACCGCGCGCACGGCGGCCCGGGCGGTCGATCCGGTGGCCAGTCCGTCGTCGACGAGGATGGCGGTCCGTCCGCGCAGCTCGGCGGCGGGCCGGTCCTGGCGGTACCGCTGTTCCCTGCGGTGCAGCTCGGTCCGCTCCCGGGCCACGATCGGGGCCAGCTCGGCCTCGTTCAGGCCCAGCTGGTCCAGGGCCCGGGTGTCGAAGAACGGCGGCTCGTCGCCCGCGATCGCGCCGACCCCGTACTCCTCGTGGAACGGTGCTCCGATCTTGCGGACCACCAGCACGTCCAGCGGCGCGCCGAGAGCCCGCGCGACCTCCCGGGCCACCGTGACGCCGCCGCGGGGCAGGGCGAGGACCACGGGGTCCGGAAGTGTCCCCTTCTCCTGCAGAATGCGCATGTGTTCGGCCAGTTCCCGGCCGGCGTGCGCACGGTCACGGAAACGCATGTGCTCCCCTTCCGCCACGGGGCCTTTCTTCTCGCCCTGTGGTGGTACGGGTTTCCACCGTGCGGCGCCCGACACGCGGAGATCGTCCTGGAGTGCCGGGCGCCGCTTGTCTAGTCGGTGGCGGTGGGCCGGCGGGCCGCCGCCATCGCGTCCCGTACGTCGCTCAGCGGGCGCAGCCGGTAGGTGTAGGCGTAGTCGCGGTCGGCGAACAGCTTGTACTCGTCGTGGGTGTGCGCGCCCCAGCTGTCGTCGCCGCCCACGCCCATCTGCCGGTGGTTCACCCGCAGCACCACCGCGTCCCGGGGAGTGAGCTGGTAGTCGTGGCGCACGCCGGACGACAGGTCCTCCGGCGTGAAGTGCGAGGCGTTGAGCTCCACCAGCGGCTCCCCGCAGACCAGCAGTCCGGCACCGTCGCGCCCGGTCAGCGCGGCCCAGCGCACGTCGGTCCGGTTGCCGTTCTCCTGCGGGCGGATGTACGGCGTCCACTGGTCGGCGACGGTTGCCGAGTACACGCCGACGTCGGTGCCGTTGTCGCGGTCCCAGTAGTTCTCCTCGGGACCGCGGCCGTAGTAGTGCAGCCGGTCGAGGCGCCGCGGCAGGAACAGCAGCGTGCCGACCTCCGGTAGGTACGGCAGGTTCGCCGCCCCCGGGTGCAGGGTGTGGTCGACCTTGATCTCACCGTTGCCGAACACCGTGTAGGTGGTGGTGTACGTCGACTCGGTGGTCGTGGGCAGGGTGCCGCCGACCTTGATCTCGACGGCCCGGTCGAGCAGGGCGCGCACACTGACACCGGTCACCTCGCGCAGGGCGCCGGCGTCCCGCCAGGTCTGGTTGCGGGTGTGCTGGCCGTTGCCCTTGTCGTTGTCGGTGGGCGCCCGCCAGAAGTTCGGCACGGGCCCGGAGGTGATCAGACGGGTGCCTGCCGCCTCGTACGAGGTGATGACTCCGCTGCTCTTGTCGACGGTGACGGAGAAACCCTTCCCCGTGACGGTGACGGACGCCTCCGCGTCGTCGTACGTGAGCGCCGGGACGCGCTCCAGAGGTACCGGTGTCACAGCCGGGCTGCCCGCGTCGACGGGCAGCTGCTGCCCTGCGACCTCGAAGCCTGCCTTCGCCCACTTCGTGGCTTCCTTGGTGGTGAAGGACAGCCGGAGGAAGTACTCGGCGCCCGGCGCGGGGTTGCCCGGCCGTCGTACCGGGAGCGTGATGTCCTTGCTCGACAGTGGCGGTACGTCGAGCTGGTCGCGGGTGAGTCTGCCGCGCTGCACGGCCTTGCCGTCGGCGACGAGGGTCCAAGTGGCGTCGTATGCGCGCAGGTTGGTGAACAGGTTCTCGTTGGTGAGGGTGACCGCGCCCCAGCCGGTGCCGGGCGTGACGTTGATCGTCTGGTAGACGTGCTTGACCTCGGTCGCCTTGCCGGTGAGCCCGCGGTCGGCGGTCACGATGCCGTCCGCGACGAAGTTGCCGTCGTTGGGGTTGTCGCCCCAGTCGCCGCCGTAGGCGAGGAACGTCTTCTCCCGCGGTTTCTTCTCGTCGAACCCGACCGTGGCCGCGTCGAACCAGAACCGCACCCCGTCGTCGCCGGGACCCCGGCTGTCGGAGGCCAGCTCACCGGCGCTCAGCGCGCGGGCGTACACGCGCGCCCGGCGTATGGTGCCGCTGAACTCGCGGGTCCAGTTGTCGACGTCGGTGGCGAGCGCGAGGGGCGCGGTGTTGCTGCCGGGCCGGCGTGTGGTGGTCCGGGTGGCGCGGGCGACGCCGTCGACGTAGAGGGTCAGGGTGCCGGTGTCGGCGTCGAAGACGCCCGCGATGTGGTGCTCGGTGCCGGTCCAGCCCTCCGCCGGCAGCGCCCAACTCGCGGTGATCCACTGGCCGCCGCCGTGGATGAAGAACTCCAGGTTCCGGTTGGTCTGTTTCAGCGCGTACTGGGTGTCGCCCTTGGCGAGGATGGGCTGGTGGTAGCCGGTGACGTGCGGGGTGACCCAGGCCTCCAGGGTCAGGGAGCCGGTGAGGTCGAGGGAGGGGTCGCGGGCGAAGACGGTGCCGCCGAAGACGCCCTTGGCACGGTCGAAGGTGCCGCCGGGCGCGAGGATCTCGCCCTTGAGCTTGCCCGGCCCGCTCTCCGTCAGCGTCTTCCGTGTCGGGGTGGGCCAGTTGAGCGACTGGTCGACGAAGTCCCAGATCCAGCCGCCCTGGAGGACGTCGTGACGGCGGATGACGTCCCAGTACTTCCTGAAGTTGCCGTTCGAGTTCCCCATCGCGTGCGAGTACTCGATCATCACGTACGGTCGGGTGTCCGCGGTGTCCCTGGCGCGGGCCTCGACGCGTGCGGGACTCTCGTACATCTCCGAGCGGATGTCGCTGACCTGGGGCCGGTCGTCGCCCTCGTACTGGATGACGCGGGTCGGGTCGTAGGAACGTATCCAGTCATGCATGGCGACGAAGGTGCTGCCGCCGCCCGCCTCGTTGCCCAGCGACCAGACGACCACCGAGGCGTGGTTCTTGTCCCGGTGGACCATGTTCTGCGCGCGGGCCACGCACGCTCTGCTCCAGTCGGCGTGGTTGCCCGGGTACTGGCCGCGTATGCCGTGGGTCTCGACGTTGGCCTCGTCGACCAGGTACAGGCCGTACTCGTCGGCGAGTTCGTACCACAGCGGGTTGTTGGGGTAGTGCGAGGTGCGGACGGAGTTGATGTTCATCCGCTTGATGATCCCGATGTCCTGGACCATGTCGGCGCGGGTGAGCGCGGTGCCGCGCTCGGGGTGCATCTCGTGCCGGTTGGTGCCCCGGAAGGAGACGGGCCGGCCGTTGATGCGCATCAGCCCGTCCTTGAGCGCGAACTCGCGGAAGCCGACCCGGTGCGAGAGCGTTTCGATCACCTTGCCGGCCGGGTCGCGCAGTCGCAGGACGGCGGTGTAGAGGTTCGGGTGCTCGGCCGACCAGAGCCGGGGCGCGGGCACGGCCTTGGCCGACTGGACGGTGGCGTCCTCACCGATCCCCGTGACGTCGACGGCCTGCTCCAGCGGTCGGGACCACACGGGGTGACCGCGCTCGTCGTACAGCTGGGTCTCCACCGTGTACCGTCCGGCGCCACCGTCGCCGTACGCCCGCACACTCGCGGTCACCGACAGCTCGGCCGCCGTGTAGTCGTCGCTCAGCGGGGTGTCCAGCTTGAAGTCGCGCAGGTGGACGACCGGCGTGGAGTACAGGTACACCGAGCGGAAGATGCCGCTCAGCCGGATCATGTCCTGGTCCTCCAGCCAGTCCCCGTCGGAGTAGCGGTAGACCTCGACCGCGATCTGATTGGTGCCGGGCTTGAGGTACGAGGTGATGTCGTACTCGGCGGGGGTGTACGAGTCCTCGTGATAGCCGACCAACTCCCCGTTGATCCACACGTAGTGCGCGGACTTGACCCCCTCGAAGTGCAGGAACGTCCGCCGTCCCGACCAGGTTCGCGGGACCGTGAAGGTGCGTCGGTACTGGCCGACGGGGTTGTAACGGGTCGGCGCGGCCGGTGGCTGCGGCTCCTCGCCCAGGCCGTTGGGGCCCCACCACGGGTAGGTGATGTTGACGTAGATCGGGAAGTCGTAGCCGTGCAGTTGCCAGGCGGAGGGGACGGGGATGGTGTCCCAGGATCTGTCGTCGACGTCGGTGCGGTGGAAGTCGGTGTCCCGGTCGGCGGGGCGGTCGGCGTAGGCGAACTTCCAGGTGCCGTCGAGGCTCAGCCGGTACGGCGAGCGGGTGCGGTCGGCGGCCAGGGCCTGCCGTACGTCCGCGTACGGCATGAGCGTGGTGTGCGGGGGCTCGGTGCCCAGCCGGAACAGGTCGATGGTGCCGTTCCACTCCGGCGGTCCGTCCGCCGTGGCGCCGCGCGGGGCGGCGTACGCGGCGACGGGCGACGAGGACAGGGCGAGCGCGCCGAGGGCGGCGGCGCCTGCCTCCAGGAGTCGGCGGCGGCTGACGACGGGCCGGTCGGCGGGAGAGGGGTGCGGGTGCGGCATGACCGTGTCCTTCCTCGGGACGAGCAGTGCGCTGCACGAACTGAGGGCGGGTCACCTCACGGTGACGGAGCAGCCGTTGCCGTCGTGGGGGAACGCGACTCGTGAGGACGGTGTCGGCTGCTGCGCCCGGATCACCCTAGGACTTCGAACACAACCAAGCAATTGCCCCGTCGGGATTTGTGGGTTCCTGATGGGCAGGCCTCATGGCCGGAATTTGTGGGTTCCTGATGGGCGGGCGTCATGACCGGGCCGGTGCCTTGACGTCCGCCGGGGGTTGCGGCTGGCGGGGGACCGAGCCGTAGCGCCGGGTGCGGCCGGCGTACTGCTCGATGGCGCGCCACAGGTCGCGGCGGTCGATGTCCGGCCAGCAGGTGTCGACGAAGACCAGTTCGGCGTAGGCGGCCTGCCAGGGCAGGAAGTTGGAGACGCGCTGGTCGCCGCCGGTGCGCAGGAGCAGGTCGACGTCGGGCAGTTCGGGGACGTGCAAGTACTGGGCGAGGAGGTGCTCGGAGATCTGGCTGGGCTCGACCTTCCCGGCGAGAGCATCCTCGGTCAGTTGCCGGGCGGCGAAGGTGAGTTCGGCGCGGCCGCCGTAGTTGACGCAGGCGGTCAGGGTGAGGCCGGTGCAGTGGCGGGTGGCCTGCTCGACCTCGGTGAGGGTCTCGCGGACGTCGGCGGGCAGTCCGCCGGGCAGGCCCGCCCAGCGCACGCGGATGTCCAGGGGAAGGCTGTCGTCGAGCAGGCGCTGGACGCAGGCCGGGATCTCGTACATGAGGGCCTGGATCTCGTCGGCGGGGCGTTTCCAGTTCTCGGTGGAGAACATGTACAGCGTCAGATTCTCCAGGCCGATCTCGACGGCACCGTGGACGACGTCCGTGACGGCGTTGGCGCCCGCCCGATGGCCCTCGGTGCGGGGCAGGCCACGGGCGGTGGCCCAGCGGCCGTTGCCGTCCATGATGATCGCGACATGGCGGGGCATCGCCTCGGCGGGCAACCGGGGCGGGCGCACGCCGGACGGGTGCGGGGTCGGCCGGGTGATCGGCTGCTGTCGGGCGGCGTACGTGCGGACCTTCTCGGTCAGGCCTTCGACGCGCGCGGGTGTGGGGAGCGGGGCGGGCCGCACGGGCAGGGGGAACAGGCTCCAGGCGATGGCCGCCTTGGCGCGGGCCGGGGCGAGAACGCGGTGGACGTCGCGGCGGCGCAGGCGCGGGGTGGTGTGCAGGAGGGTGGTGTGGGCGGCCTTCACGCGGAGCAGGCGCAGCCGGTAGAGGTCGGCGTAGGCGGTGAGCGCGGTGCTGATGGCGGGGTGCAGGGCGGGCAGGGCGGGGAGGTGCCGGAAGCCCGCGGTGGCCCGGTCGGTGAGGTGGTCGACCATGCGGGCGAAGGCCGGGGTGTGCCGGCGTTCCAGCAGGTCGGTGCGGCTTACCTCGGCCTCGTCGAGGGCCTCGTCGGGAAGCGGGACGTGGCCGCGGGTCAGGTCGTCGGCGAGGTCGACCAGGGCGTCGGTGAGGTAGAGGGCGTCGACGACCTGCTGCCAGGCCTCCTCGACGCCGGGCAGGCCCGCGGCGAGCACCTCGGGTTCGAAGGGCACGCCCGTCGCCCTCATCACCAGGGACGCGGTGCGCAGCACGAGCGGGGTGTTGATCAGGCGGTTGTAGCGCTGCCACTCCCGCCAGGTCGCGAACCGGCGTCCGGCGGTGTCCTGGCGCAGCTGCTCGAAGAGGGTGTGCAGGAAGGCGGGCTGGAGGTTCCAGGTCAGCAGCGTGTGGATCAGGGCCTGGCGGACGGGGTCGGTGCTGTGGCCCTGACGGAGGTCCTCCTCGCAGGCCGTGATCCACGCGTCGAGGCGGTGCGGTGCGTCGGTGTCGTGGGGGTCCGCGTCGGCGAGGTCGTCGACGGTGCGGACCGCGCCGTACAGGGCCCATGCGGCGAGCCGCAGGGGTGGGGGCAGGAGCAGGGAGAGGGGGTATTCGATCTCGCCGGTACGGCGGGTGGCGCGGCGGCAGGCCTGATAGCCGCGGCGGAGGGAGGGGGTGTGGGCGCCGCCGCGGTGGTAGACGGTGCCGAGGAAGGGGTGGGGGGTGGGCGGCGTATACGACATGGGGGTGGGCGACGTGGGGGTGGCGGGCGTGGGCGAGGTGGTCGGCATCAGCTGGTCGCTCCTTCGCCGCCGGGGGCCGGGACCCAGGCCAGGGCCAGGGCGCTGCCGACGGCCGTGAGCAGGAAGCCGACCAGCAGACCGCCGAGGTTGGCTGCGATCAGGCTGATCAGGGACAGTACGGCCGCCAGGACGCCGGCGAAGTGCCGCAGCGCCGGGTTCAGCCAGGTCGTGGCGCCCGCTACGACGAGCAGGGCGCCGAGCGCCCACGAGTACGCCCCCGCCGTACCGGTGAACCGGAGGAAGCCCAGGCCGGCCCAGGAGACGCCGATGAGTTCCAGGCCGCCGAGTCCGAGCAGCAGCCCGGCGAGGAAGGGGCGGTGTCCGCGCCAGTGACGCCAGCGCGATCCGACGTCGGTCACGACGCCTCCTTCGCGTGCCGCCCGCGGCAGCCACCGGAGCCGCGGTCCACGGCGATGTCGACGCCACTGGCAGTGATCGTGCCGGCCGTGAAGGCGTGCGGCCGGGTGGTCACCCCGCGCCCGGTGACCTTCTCCGCGCCAACCGAGAACAGTCCGGTCGGGCTCTTCGGCGACGTCTGCGGTGTGTCGAGGTGAGCGCCGGAGAGGGTGACGGACTCGGCGGTGGCCATGGCCGACTCGACCGTCAGTCCGTCGGCCGACGCGCGCTCGATGCGTACCGTCACCGTGACCGCGCCGACGACGGGCAGCTGTGCGGTGGACGTGGTGCAGGCGTCCGTGACCTCGCCCTTCTCGACCCGGGTGACCAGGGCGGGCAGCAGACCGCCCCGGCCCGACGCGCCGGGCGCGGCCGTCACGTTCGAGCCGGAGACGTGGGCCGCGTGCACGGTGATCGGCACCTGCCCGGCGAACGCCACCGACACCAGCCCGGCCGCGCTGCCTGCCAGCAGCACCGAGGCGCCGACCAGCAGCGGCGTCAGCGCAACGACGAAGCGCAGTCCGCTCGTTCGCCCCGCACGGGGGCGGTCGGCCGGCCGGTGGCGCCACCGTGGCCGGGTCGGGGCAGGGGATGTCCTCGGGTCGGGCTCGTCAATGTCGATCACGAGGGGCCCAACGAGCCCTGCTCCAGGAGGTGTCGCAGTCCGTCCCCATAAGCTGACGTGACGTTCTTCGCACCGGTTCGTTCACCGTGCGATGCCGAGCCGAGCGACCAACCCGCACTCACCGCTGGCGAGTTCCTTCGACCAGTGGGCGTTCCTGCTGGTGTTCCCGCGGGCCATCCTGCTCCAGGTGGCGCACCCCGCGGTGAGCGCCGGCGTGGAACAGCACTCCGTCTACCGCACGGACCTCTGGCGGCGCGGACACCGGACACTGCTCCATCTCCAGCGCCTGGCCCACGCCGACCCGTCCGACGGTGAGCGCCTCGGCCGTGAACTGCGGCGACGGCATCGCACGGTGCAGGGCACCGACGCGCACGGACGGCCGTACCACGCGCTGCGCCCCGAGCTGTTCCTGTGGGTCCACGCCACCTACCTCGACAGCGTGTTCACGCTGCGGGAGCTGAGCGGGAGGCCGCTGGGCGCCGACGAACGTGCGCGGTTGTACGGCCAGTGGTATCGCGTGGGCCGCTGCCTGGGCCTGCGGGACGCCGATCTGCCGCCCGACCTGGACGCGTTCAGGTCCTATTTCGACGCCGCCCTGACCACCCTGGAACGCACGGCGACCGTCGAGGCCCTCCTCGGGCCGGTCCCGCTGACTCCCCCACAGCCGCTGGCCGACTCCCCCGTCGCCACCGCCTGTTGGCAGGCCGTCGGGCGGGCCCTGTTCCCGCACCTGACCCGCCTGACCGTGGCCCTGCTGCCACCGAAGGCGCTCACCGCTCTCGACCTTCCTCCGGCGCACCAAGGCCATCTCCGCCTGGCGCGCGGCCTGGTCCGCACGTTGAACGTCCTCCCCGGTCGGCTTCGCCTTCGACTTCGGCTTCGGCTTCGCTGAGCCCGGGTCAGCCCACCTGCCGCGCGAACGCCTCGTACGCCTGCTCGTCGAAGAGCACGAACATGACCTCCTCGACCGACGTCCGCGTGGCCCGTACCGTCTCGACCGCGATGCGTGCGGCGTCGTCCATCGGCCAGCCGAAGACGCCCGCGGAGACGGCGGGGAACGCGACGGTCCGGGCGCCCAACTCGTCGGCGACGCGCAGGGATTCCCGGTAGCAGGAGGCCAGCAGCTCGGAGCGGTCCTCCTGCGGGGAGTGGACGGGCCCCACGGTGTGGATCACCCACCGCGCGTCCAGTTCGCCCGCCGTCGTGGCGACCGCCTGGCCGGTCGGCAGGCCCTTGCCGTACTTCGAGGCCCGCAGCTTGCGGCAGTCCTCCAGGATCGCGGGGCCGCCACGCCGGTGAATGGCGCCGTCCACACCTCCGCCGCCCAACAGCGAGGAGTTGGCCGCGTTGACGATCGCGTCGGCGCTCTGCTCGGTGATGTCGCCCTGGACGAGCGTGATGGTGGGGGCCATGCCTGCCTCACCGGTGGTCATGTCTGCCTCAGCCTCCTCCACACGGCCTTCGCCGCGTTGTGCCCCGACATGCCGTGTACGCCCGGTCCCGGCGGGGTGGCCGAGGAGCAGATGTACACGGCCGGGTGCGGGGTGCTGTACGGGAACAGGGACAGTTTGGGGCGCAGCAGTGTCTGGAGTCCGCTGACCGCGCCGGAGGCGATGTCGCCGCCGACGTAGTTGGCGTTGCGGGCGGACAGTTCGGGTGGTCCGGCAGTCGCGCGGGCGAGGACGCGGTCGCGGAATCCCGGGGCGAAACGCTCCAGTTGGCGTTCGATGATGTCGGTGAGGTCGCCGGTCCAGCCGCTGGGGACATGGCCGTACACCCAGAAGACCTGCTTGCCGTCGGGGGCTCGGGTGGGATCGACGACGCTGGGCTGCACGGTGATGAGGAACGGCCGTTCGGGCGCCCGGCCGAGGCGGGACGCCTCGCGCAGCGCGGTGCCGATCTCCGCGCTGCTGCCGCCGATCTGCACGGTCCCGGCCCGGCGCGGCTCCTCGGCGGCCCACGGCACCGGGCCGTCCAGCGCGTAGTCGACCTTGAAGACGCCGGGGCCGTACCGGTACCCCTCGTAGTAGCGGCCGAAGCCCGCGATGCGGGCCAGGGCCGTGGGTGAGGTGTCGAAGACGTACGCGCGGGCGGGCGGCAGGTCGTCGAGGCGCTTGACCTCGTAGTCGGTGTGGATCGTGCCGCCGAGGTCCTTCAGGTACGCGGCGAGCGCGTCCGAGATGGACTGGGAGCCGCCACGGGCCACGGGCCAGCCCCGGGCGTGCGCGGCCAGGGCGAAGACCAGGCCGATCCCGCCGGTGGCGAAGCCGGTGAGCGGGGCCATCACATGGGCGACGAGACCGGCGAAGAGGGTCTTGGCGGGTTCGTCGCGGAAGCGGCGGGTGAGCCAGGTGGACGGGGGCAGGCCGACCAGGCCGAAGCGGGCGAGGGTCACCGGGTCACGGGGCAGCGCGGTGAGCGGCAGGGACATGAAGTCGCGGGCGAGCGTGTCCCAGTGGGGCAGGAAGGGCTCCACCAGCCTGCGGTACGCCCCCGCGTCGCGCGGTCCGAGGGAGGCGGCCGTCTCGCCGACCGAGCGGGACAGGATCGCGGCGGTGCCGTCGGGGAAGGGGTGGGCCATGGGCAGGTCGGCGTGCAGCCACTGAAGGCCGTAGCGGTCCAGGGGGAGGGCTCGGAACGCCGGGGAGTTGATGCCCAGGGGGTGGGCCGCGGAGCACGGGTCGTGGCGGAAGCCGGGGAGCGTGAGCTCCTGGGTGCGGGCGCCGCCACCGATCGCGTCCCGGGCCTCGAACACCGCCACGGAGAAGCCGCGACGGGCCAGCTCCACTGCGGCGGTCAGCCCGTTCGGCCCCGCACCCACCACGACCGCATCGAGCATTGACGGCACCTTCGGACTCCTTCGTCAGCCGATGGCCACTGAAGGATCAGGATATGCCGGGGGACTGACACTCCCCCGCGACGGGTGTCCCTGACAATGAACCGAGGCTCAGACCCCCGAGGCCAGCAGCCCCGCAACCCGGCGGGCCGTGGCCGCGTCGCGGGCGGCGGTGAACGGCAGCGTGTTGCCGCCCGTGATGCGGAACGGCTCGCCCGTACGGGTCAGGTGGGTGCCGCCCGCCTCCTCGACGAGCAGCAGGCCCGCCGCGTGGTCCCAGGCGGCCTCCCAGGAGAACGCCGTGGCGTCCGACTCGCCCCGGGCGACGGCGAGATACTCCAGGCCGGCCGAGCCGCACTCGCGCGGGGCGACACCGTCCGTCCACAGGCCGAGCAGCGCGCGCTTCTCCTCGTCGGTCGTGTAGTCCGGGTGGGAGGTGGCGATCCGCAGGTCGCGGCCCGGCGTGGGCGGGCCGGCGAACAGTCGCTCGCCGTCGAGGAAGGCGCCCTGGCCGCGGACGGCCGTGGCCAGCTGGTCGCGGGCGGCGGCGTACGTCCACGAGGCCAGCACGACACCGTGGCGGGCCAGTGCGACCAGGGTGCAGAAGCCGTCGTCGCCGTGCACGAACTGGCGGGTGCCGTCGACGGGGTCGACGATCCAGACCGGGGCGTCGCCGCGTATCGCGTCGTACGACGCCGGGTTGGCGTGCACCGCTTCCTCGCCGACCACCACGGAGCCGGGCAGCAGCGCGCCGAGCGCCTCGGTGAGGTGCCGCTCGGCCAGCCGGTCGGCGTCCGTCACCAGGTCGTGCGGGCCGCTCTTCTGGTCGACCTCGTGCTCGGCCAGCTGCCGGAAGCGCGGCATGATCTCGGCCGCGGCCGCCTTGCGCACCGCTTCTTCCACGTCGGCCGAGTGACGTGCGAGAAACTCGTCGATGGTTTCCATCTCTTCGAACATGGCTCCATGAGAGCACGCGGCACTGACAATCCCCGCCCGGCGAGTGCACTCCGGGTGGAATCGGGATGAACTCCCAGGTACTCGACTACGCGCGGTCAGCGCCCGACCGCGTACCCCTGCATCCCGCGCGGATTCGCCGCGGCCGACAGCACGCCCGTCTCCGGGTCCCGCGCCACCGCGCACAGCCGCCCTTCCGACCAGTCGTCACCCACCGTGACGTCGTGACCGCGCCGCCGGAGCCCCTCGACCACCGCCGGGGGCATCCGGCCCTCGACCGTCACGCTCCCCGGACGCATCCCGCGCGGGTAGAAGGAACCGGGGAAGCTGTCGTTGTGCCAGTTCGGGGCGTCGATCGCGCCCTGCAGGTCGAGTCCGCCGCGGACCGGGGAGCGCAGGGCTACCGTCAGGAAGAAGTGCAGCTGCCACTGGTCCTGCTGGTCCCCGCCGGGCGTGCCGAACGCCATCACCGGCACCCCGTCACGCAGCGCGATCGACGGGGTGAGCGTGGTCCTGGGCCGGCGACCCGGCGTGAGCGAGTTCGGCAGCCCCTCTTCCAGCCAGGTCATCTGCAACCGCGTACCGAGCGGAAAGCCCAGCTCGGGCACGACGGGGTTGGACTGCAGCCAGCCCCCGCTGGGCGTGGCGGCGATCATGTTGCCCCACCGGTCGACGACGTCCAGGTGACAGGTGTCGCCGCGGGTGGCGCCGGCGGCGGAGACGTCGGGTTCGCCGGGCACCGGGGAGGTCGGGCGCTTGGCGACGGTCGGCTCCCCCACCCCCATCGGGTTGAAGCCGGGTTCCTCGGTGGCCACCACGCGCGCGTGTGCGCACAGTCGCGGCGTACGCCCGCCCGGGCTGCCCGGCCGCAGCTCGTACGACGCCCGGTCGCCGACGAGGCCGCGCCGCTCCGCGTTGTACGGCGCCGACAGCAGGTCGTCGAGCGGCACCTCGTCCGCGTCCCCGTACCAGGCCTCCCGGTCGGCCATGGCGAGCTTGCAGCCCTCGATCAGCTGATGGACGTAGTCCGCGGAGCCGTACTCCGGCAGCTCGGGCGGCAGCAGGGCCAGCTGCTGGAGCAGCACCGGGCCCTGGCTCCAGGGCCCGGCCTTGCACACGGTCCAGCCGTTCCAGTCGTACGTCGCCGGCGCCTCGTAGGTCGCGGACCAGCCGGCGAGGTCGGCGGCCGTGAGGGTGCCGGTGTGGTGCTCGCCGCTGGTGTCCAGCGTGGGGCGCCCCGCCTGCCGTACCAGCGCCTCGGCGACGAACCCGGTGCGCCAGACGTCCCGCGCCGCCTCGATCTGCGCCTCCCGGTCCCCCGCCCCGGCGACCTCGGCGAGCAGCCGCTTCCAGGTGGCGGCGAGGGCGGGGTTGCGCAGCAGTTCGCCGGGGCGCGGGGCCCTGCCGCCCGGCAGGTACACCTCCGCCGACGAGGTCCACTCCGTCTCGAACAGCTCACGCACGGTCTCGACGGTCTCGCCGACGCGCTCCACGGGCGCGTGCCCGTGCTCGGCGTACCCGATGGCGTACTTCAGGACGTCGGCGAGCGGCTTCGTGCCGTGGTCGCGCAGCAGCAGCATCCAGGCGTCGAAGGCGCCCGGGACGGCGGCGGCGAGTGGCCCGGTGCCGGGGACGAGGTCGAGGCCGAGCCCCTGGTAGTGGGCGACGCTCGCTCCGGCGGGCGCCACGCCCTGCCCGCACAGCACCCGCACCTCGCCGCCGGCGGGCGCGATCAGGATCGGCACCTCGCCGGCGGGCCCGTTGAGGTGCGGCTCGACGACATGCAGCACGAACGCCCCGGCCACCGCCGCGTCGTAGGCGTTGCCACCGTCCTCCAGCACGGCCATCGCTGACTGCGAGGCGAGCCAGTGGGTGGACGACACCATGCCGTAGGTGCCCTGAAGGGTGGGGCGGGTCGTGAACATCGGGCCTCTCACCTCGTCTTTGCCGCACATCGGTCGGATCGATCGGCGCCCAGGATCGGCCCCGCGGAGAATCTGGGGAGTTCGGGCCGGAGCCCTCCTCCGTCCACTCCCCCAGCAGGCTATCGATCGCCCCGCGCCCCTTCTTCCCCGCCTCCGGCGGGCCACCCGGACCGGGAGGCGCCCCACCGCCCTCGCCGTGGCCCGCGAATTCGGGCTGCGTCACACCGCCTTGGGCATCGCCGAAGGCCCTGACTCACGGCCCGGCCGGGCGATAGAGTCCAGATGTGTGTTGATCTTCCGGGCGGCAGCCGCGTGCAGCCGCGGACGGTGCAGGGCGGCCCGTCACGGGGTCGCCCCAGCAGGCGTACCCCTCATCCCCCACCGGAGATCCACACCATGACTGCTCAGCAGCCCCTCACCTACGACGCGTTCGTCGAACTCGCCGCCGCTGATTCAGCCGTCGTCGGCCTCGTCCTCAAGGGATCCCAGGCCCACGACGGCATGATCACCCCGTACTCCGACCACGACCTGTACGTGGTCGTCGCCGACGACGCCAGAACCGATCTGACCCGGTTCTCGGGCCACCGCAGCGCCGAGCTCGACCTCGTCATCGTCACTCTCACCGAGTTCCGTGGGGCCGGGATGCCCTGTTGGGAACGCTACGCCCTCGCCCGTGCCCGGATCGTGCTCGACCGACTCGACGGAGGCATCGCCCGCATCCTTGCCGACCGGGCTCGGCTGGACGCCGATGAGGCGTTCCGGGACTCCGGCGGATGGCTCGACGCCTACACCAACTCCCTCTACCGCTCCGTCAAGAACCACCGAGACGGCCGGGCCCTTGCCGCTCGCCTCGACGCGGCCGACAGCATGCGGTTCCTGCTCGAGCTGCTCTTCGCTCTCGACCGTCGCCCCCGCCCCTACAACAAGTACCTGGAGTGGGAGCTCGCCCGGCACCCGCTGCCGGGCTGGGACACCGACGTACTGCTCCGCTCCGTGGACCGCATCTCGGCCACGGGTGACGTAGCCCTGCAACGGCACCTCTTCACCCTTGTCGAGGCGGCGGCCCGAGAGGCCGGACACGACGAGGTGCTGGACGCATGGGGCGACGACCTTGACCTTGTGCGACCGCGATAGGCCGCCATCCAGGCCCTGAACGGACGGACGCTCGGGTGGGCGGGCCGCCTAGCGCGCCACGCGGTAGCGGAGGTAGACGACTGTCGAGGTGAAGGCGCGGGTCTCGACGAGTTCGAGATCCACCCGGCGCTCGCGCTGGGGAAAGAACGGAATGCCACCGCCGACCAGCACCGGGTAGACCCTGGCCCGGTACTCGTCGATCAGACCCAGCGCGGCCGCCTCGGCGGCGAGCGTCGCGCCGCCGATCGCGATGTCGCCCTCCCCCGGCTCGGCTCGCAACCGCTCGATCTCCTCCGCCAGGCAGCCGGAGGCCAGGCGGGCATTGCCCTGCACCGCCGACAGCGTGTTGGAGAACACCACCTTGGGGAGCGCCTTCCAGATCGCGGCCCACTCCAGCCTTGAGTCGTCGAGCGATGGATCCTGGTCGGTGGTCTCCCAGTACAGGTGGACGCCGACGCAGCCGTCAAGTGAGACGTTCATCGAATAGGTCACGCTGCGCATCGGAAGTCCTCCTCGGTGACGGGTTCGACCGTACGACCGCCGGACGCCGACCAGGCGTGCCCCGGCGGCGTCGCGCCTCGATGTTTTCACCACGGGCCGCCGAACTGTGCTAGATTCCCGGCGTTGCAGTTGTGGTACCCATGAACCTATGTGCGCCTGACGGGAATGTTTCTCCTTCAGGCGCATTGTTTGTTTTCCGGGATCTCCGGATGGGGCCTCTGCCTACAGAAGGAGAAGGACATGGCACAGGGAACCGTGAAGTGGTTCAACGCCGAAAAGGGTTTCGGCTTCATCCAGCAGGACGGCGGCGGTCCCGACGTCTTCGCCCACTACTCGAACATCGCGACGCAGGGCTTCCGTGAGCTCCAGGAGGGCCAGCGCGTCTCCTTCGACGTCACGCAGGGCCAGAAGGGCCCGCAGGCGGAGAACATCGTCCCCGCCTGATCGCCGGACGCGTATCCGACCGGGGTCCGCACCGTCACGGTGCGGACCCCGGTTTGTGCTGTTTCCAGGAAGGCAAACAACCGCATGCCCCGCAGACCCCAGAAGTCGAACCGGCGCGCCTCGTCGCCCCCACCGTCCGCGTCTTCGCCCAGGGAATTCCAGCTGCCGGAAAGCACCACACCCGCACTTCCCGCCGTCGAGGACTTCGCCGGTCTGGACATGCCCGCGGGGCTGCTGAAGACCCTCACCGCACAAGGCGTCACCACCCCCTTTCCCATCCAGGCCGCCACGCTGCCCAACTCGCTCGCCGGCCGTGACCTGCTGGGACGGGGACGCACCGGCTCCGGCAAGACCCTCGCGTTCGGGCTGGCGCTCCTGGCCCGCACGGCCGGACGGCGCGCGGAGCCCAAGGCACCTCTCGCCCTCGTGCTGGTGCCCACCCGTGAACTCGCCCAACAGGTGACGGACGCGCTGACCCCCTACGCGACGGCGGTGAACCTCAGGCTGGCCACCGTGGTCGGCGGGCTGTCCATCACCAAGCAGGCCGCCACGCTCCGGCGCGGCGCCGAGGTGCTCGTGGCGACCCCCGGCCGGCTCAACGACCTGGTGGCCCAGGGTGACTGCGTGCTCGACAGCGTACGCATCACGGTGCTGGACGAAGCCGACCAGATGACCGACATGGGCTTCCTGCCGCAGATCACCAAGCTGATCCAGCAGGTACGGCCCGACGGACAGCGCATGCTCTTCTCGGCCACCCTGGACGGCAACATCGACCGCCTGGTGCAGCGGTTCCTGACCGACCCCGTGGTGCACTCCGTGGACCCGTCCGCGGGGGCGGTGACCACCATGGAGCACCACGTGCTCCACGTCCAGGACGAGACCGACAAGAAGGCGGTCACCACGCGCATCGCGGCCCGTGACGGCCGGGTCATCCTGTTCCTCGACACCAAGAGGTCCGCCGACCGGCTCACCAAACGGCTCCTGGCAGTCGGTGTCCGCGCGGCGGCACTGCACGGAGGCCGCTCCCAGCCGCAGCGGAATCGCACCCTGGAGCAGTTCAAGAAGGGCCAGGTCACCGCGCTGGTGGCGACGAACGTCGCGGCCCGGGGTATACACATCGACGACCTCGACCTCGTCGTCAACGTCGATCCCCCCGCCGACCACAAGGACTACCTCCACCGGGGCGGCCGCACGGCCCGCGCCGGCGGCTCCGGCAGCGTGGTCACGCTGGTCCTGCCCGACCAGAAACGGGACGTCACCCGGCTCATGTCGGACGCGGGCATCCGCCCCCGGACTGCCCGCATCACGTCGAACGACACGGAACTGGCCACCATCACCGGTGCGCGCGAGCCTTCCGGCGTACCCGTCACCATCGAGGTCCCGCAGCAGTCGGCACCGTCGGCATCCCGCCCGGACCGGAAGACCGGCACCGAGCCGGGCAGGCGTTCCAGCCGCCGCCGAAAGGGCGGCGGGGCCGGGGCCGCGACAGTCGCGGCCACCGGGACGGGGGGCCGGGGCTCGGACCGCCGGGCCGCGGGCCGGGCGGCAGCGGCTGGTGGCTCCTCGGCAACCAGCGGGCGCGGTTCAGCCCGCCGGACGGGAGCCGACAGGGCCACGGGTGGTGGCGTCGGCGCGGGCGACCGCAGATCCGACCGCCGGTCCGCGAACGGTGCGGCGACCGGCACTGCCTCCGGCAAGGTCGTCCGCGGATCCGGCCGACGGGCGGCGGCCGACGGAGCCACGGGCGGCGCGGCCGGCACCGGGGCACATCGCTGACCTGCCGCATGGCACGGCAGACGTCGATGCACGCGCTGGAACTACTCAGGCGTCGGACGCGGGTTCCGACTGCCCTTGTGTCGGGAGCGGGCTGGCACCATGGGTGAGTGCAGTGGAGCAGACGGGAGGGTTCATGCCTGCCGACGGTCATCACGTCATCGTCTTCGATGTCAACGAGACGCTCAGTGATCTCACCCCGCTGCGTCTCCGGTTCGAGGACATCGGCGCCCCCGGGCATCTGATGCCGACCTGGTTCGCCGGGGTACTGCGAGACGGATTCGCGCTGACGATCGCCGGGGCGTACGCGGACTTCGCGGCCGTCGGGCGCGACGGAGTACGGGCGGTGCTGTCCGGCGTGGAGGGCTGGACAGGGGACGTGGACGCGGCAGCCCAGCACGTCCTGGACGGCTTCGCCCACCTGGACGTGCACCCCGATGTCCCGGACGGTGTACGGCAGTTGAGTGCCGCGGGCTACCGGCTGGTGGCCATGACCAACGGCAGCGCCGCCCTGACCGAACGGCTGCTTTCCAGGGCGGGACTGCTGGACCGCTTCGCGGCCGTGCTCGACGTGGGCGGCCCGCGCTGCTGGAAGCCCGCCCCGGCCGCCTACCGGTACGCCGTCGACCGGGCCGGAGTACAACCGGACCAGGCCCTGATGGTCGCCGTGCATCCCTGGGACATCGACGGAGCACGACGAGCCGGACTGGGCGGCGCCTGGCTACGGCGCGGAGTCCCCGCCTATCCCCGGACGATGTCCGCGCCCACTCACATCGCCCAGGACCTGCGAGAACTCGCCGACGCTCTGGTCACACCCCGCACCTGACCCCTCCGACGCGCGGAGAGCGCCCCCGTTCTTCTTCGCGGCAGAGGCCACTTTCGCAACAGGCCCTAGCTCCAGTCGATGTCGGACTGACGCTCCAGCGGGACCCGCTCCTCCAGGGACTCCGGGACAACCAGCGTGTCCGCCGCGGTCATCGCGGTGGGGAAGCGCAGGCGGGTTCGCGTCTGGATCTCGGACAACCTGACCTGGAACACCCGGAACTCGTCCAGTTCGAGGGCCTCGGACACATCCAGGTTCTGCGTCAGCAGGAACGCCTTGGACTTGAGCTTGCCGTCCTCGGAGAAGACGAGCACCTTCCAGAACTCGCGCGGGAGTTTGACCCCCCGGAAGACACGGTCGTCCTCGTGGAAGACCGGACCGCCGAACACGCTGACCTTGAGGTCGTCGACACGGACATCTTCGAAGACCGCGTCCTCCAGGTGGCCCCAGATGCCGTTGCGCCCGCTCTGGTTGAAGTCGTCCATCTGCGGAGTGATGTTGGTGTAGAAGAACGAGTCCTTGTTGGCCTTCTTCGCCTCGGGCAGCGAACCCCACACCACGTCGGCGCGGCGCGCTATATGGCCGCGGTCGAGCCGGTTGTCGCGGCCCTTGTACAGCTCGTTGCTGACCTGGGCGGCGGCCGGAAGGCGCGGGTCCTTGACGAAGTCGATGCCCTGCCGGTCGAGCTTCTTGAGGGTGCCACCGTCGATGTTCCAGCCCACCCAGAAGGCGAAGCGCCGCGATGTGCTGAGGGCCAGCGAGAAGTGCGTGTAGGGGACCACCTCGGACCCGTTGAGCCGGACGGCGTCCTGCTTGATCGACGGGTTGAGCTGCGGGGTGCCGATCGGTACGGCGAGGAAGCCCGGGTCGTAGCCGGTCACGGCCTCCAGCGATTCGGGGTCCGGCGGGGCGAGGGTGATCTTCAGTTCGTCGAAGACCGCCTGGGGGAAGCAGGCCAGAGCGCGGTCCTCGGGGTCCGCGTCCCCCTCACCACCGAAGTGCAGTCCGGCCATTACGTCCGTGGGCTTGCCGGAGCGGCTTGTGAACATCCAGACCGATCCGGAGTCGCCGGGCAGGCTGATCTCGTCGCCGTCCGCCGGATGCTTGGGGTCGGGGCCTATCTCGAAGCATTCGATCTCGCGCACTCCGACCGGCGCGCCGTAGTCGATGCTGACGATGGCGAAGGGCCTGCTCACCACGCCGTGCGTGACCCCGGTGGTACGGCCGCTCTTGACGACCTTGTCGTCGATCTGCGGTTCGCCCAGCTTCGTCGGAGTGACATCGAGGTCGAGGATGTCCATGGCGAAATCACGGTCTGTGACCGTCGACACCGCGCAGTCGCCGCCCCTGCCGAGGTGGGCGCGCTTGAGCCGGCCGAGGCTGTTCAGTGCGACGCGGCTGTCGTCCTTCTTGCCGGGCTGCACGACCACGTCGCCGAGTTCGCCCTTCCGGCCGTTCAGCACGTGCCAGTTGCTCAGCAGGCAGGGCGAACCGTCGTTCCTGTCGAAGGCGATGCACCCGAAGGTGCCGGCGCTCACCTTGACGTTGCCGACGCTCACACCGGGACGGACCGGATCGACGCGCCGCTGCCGCTGCGGTGTCTCGCCCTCGTCCACCACGAGGAAGTGCGGCTTGTAGGAGCGCTGGACGACGTCGGTCGGTACCTCGACGCCGCCTCCTATGTCGATGACGGCGGGGATCTCGGCGGTCCTCAGTTCCTCCAGTTCCTCCGGCCGGACCTTTTTGTCGACCGTGAACTGAAGGGCCAGTTCCTTCCCCGGTTCCCCGTTCGTCTCCTTGTACCCGATACCGACCGAGGACACATTCGGGTCGCTGAGGAAGCTCGATCCCCGGGCACGGATGAACTGCTTGAGGTCACCGATCAGCTTGTCCTGGCCGCTTGCGGAGGGCTTGGGATTGGTGGAGGCACGCTTCTTGGCAGCCATGGAAGGCCCCCTTCACGCATGGAGTTCAGGCGTGAGAAGCCGTACCGAAATCATGGGGATCCAGCGGTGGTTGAAACCGAAGCGAACGGCCTGGGCTTCCCGCGCTGTCGTGCACTTCCAGCATACGAGCCCCGAAAATGTACCGCCATGTACGGCACTGAAAGCAGGCGAACGTTCAACGATATTTGGTTGCATCGCCTACAACTCCCAACAAGCTCAACGTGGTTGGGAAGGGAGGGGAGACGATCTCTTGATCGACGCCGAAGGAGTGCCGATCGATCGGTGGCTCGCTCCACAGGGCGAGCAGCCGGGCCCGCCCCCTGGCCGACCTGCTGGACACCATCGTGGCCCGCTCCCAGGAGGCGTTCGATCTCACCCCGGACCACTCCCCGCAGTGGTGGCGTGCCTGCCACTACTACGAACAGGCGATCGCCGCGGTCCGGCCGCGCAGCCCCGAGCCGGCCGCCCTCTCGTACAACCTGGCGGTCGGCCTCCGGCTGCGCCACGACCGAGGCGCCGACGCCCGGGACCGGCGCCGGGCCGCGGAGTCGCTGCGCCGCGCCGCCCGGATCGGACTCGCACACAGCCCCCAGGTCGCACTGCTCGCCGCCCGCACCCTGGGGGACTGGGCGGCCGAACGGGAGGCGTGGGACGAGTCCGCGCGCGCGTACGCCATCGGGCTGAAGGCCATGCACCGACTGGTGCGCGCGCAGACCACCCGGGCACAGCGCGAGACCTGGCTGCGCAGGGCACAGCGGCTTCCGGCCCGCGCGGCCTTCGCCATGGTGACGGCCGGGCGGGCGACGCGGGCCGCCACCGGCGTCGAACACGGCCGGGCACTGGTGCTCTCCGCGTACCCCGATCAACCGCTGGACAGCGCGCTGCTGCTGGCGCAGAGCGCACTGACGCTGCGTGATGTGCTCGAACAACGCCTCACGTCGGCGCGTGTCGCCGTGCTGTCCGCCTGCGAGAGCGCGCTGTCGGGCACCGCCCTGCCCGACGAGGCCGTCGGACTGCCGACCGGTCTGAGCGAGGCCGGTGCGGCGGGGGTGGTCGGCAGCCCGTGGCGCGTACCCGACATCACCACCACCGTCCTCGTCTCGCGCTTCTACCAGAACTGGCGCCAGGGGGGACTGGAGCCCGCGCACTACGACAGGCCCTGCGCACCTGGGACGGATCGCACCCCACTCGCGCGAACCAGCTCTTTCCAGGTCGTTCCGAGGGGCCGGGCGCGCGGCTGGCGATGCCGGCGGCAGCCGCCGTTGACCGGATCGAGTCGGCGTGGGATCGCCGCCCCGCCGGGACATAACGGGACACACAACGCATCGGCAGTGAGCCACAGTTACCGCTCAGGTACGGAGCGAGTTGGCACTTTCGTCACACAGAGAGTCGTGTGACACTGGCGTCCCGTCCGCAGTGCGGACCACACTCCGCACCATCCCCCACGAGAAGTGCGCCGTGCGTTCTCTTCCTCTGCCGCTCGCTCTCACCGCGCGCCTGACCCCGGTCGTGGTGCTCGCCTGCGCGGGCTGGGCACTCACCTCCGGCCCTGAGTCCACCGCCCCCACCGCCCAGGACAGGGCGACGGACAAGACCGGGACCCAGTCCGCCTCGGCACCGTCCTCGACGGCCGCGCCGAAGACGTACACCAAGGCCCCCGCGCCGTGCGGCAGCCTGGGCAAGGAGACGATCACGTCGCTGGTGCCCGGCGCCAAGACGGCCGGGAAGGAGATCACCTCGACGGACGCCTCGGTTCGCCGCACCTGCTCCTGGAACGCCCTCAAGGGCTACGACTACCGCTGGCTCGACGTCTCCTTCGAGATAGGCGACTCGGACGACGAGGCGCTCAAGCAGTACCAGGAGCGCGTCGCGGAGAAGAAGGGCGGCGGCGAGGTCCCCGGCGTGGGTGACGCGGCCTACTCCGTCGTGAACCTCACCACCGAGGACGACCAGAAGACGCGCGAGGGCGTGGTGGTGGTGCGCGCCTCCAACGCGCTGGTGGTCGTCACGTACAACGGCTCCGACTTCGAGTCGAAGGAGGCGCCCAGCTCGGACGAGATGAACAAGGGCGCGATCAAGGCGGCCAAGGAGGCGGTGGCGGCGCTGGGGGCGGCCAGTAGGCCCGACCGCCCTCCAACACGAGCCTCAGGTCCGTTCGCGCGGCAGCATCAGCGCCACGTACAGCAGCAGCGACGCCGCCAGGCCCACCGCCCAGCCGTAGTCCGCGAGCGGCTTCAGGAACGGGATCAGACCGTCCGCCGGGAAGGGGCCGGACTTCACGCCGTCCGCGTTCACGGTGGAGTACGACCCGCCGACGGCCAGCACGCCGCCGACCACGAACGCCGCCAGCGCCCGCCAGTTCCAGCCGGCGGTGTACCAGTAACGCCCGCCCGGCGTGTACAAGTCGGCCAGGTGCAGGACCGTACGCCGGACGATCCAGTAGTCGGCGATCAGGATGCCCGCGACCGTGCCGAGCAGGCCGCCGACCACGCCGAGCCAGGTGAAGATGTAGAACTCGGGCGTCGAGATCAGCTTCCACGGGAAGATCAGGATGCCGATGACGCCCGTGATCAGCGCGCCGGTACGGAAGTTGATGAACTTCGGCGCCAGGTTGGCCAGGTCGTACGCCGGCGAGACCACGTTGGCCGCGATGTTCACGGAGATGGTGGCGACCAGCACGGTGATGAGCGCGAAGAGCAGCCCGAAGACGTTGTCCGCCTTGGCGGCGAGGGCGACCGGGTCCCAGATCGCCTCGCCGTAGACCACCTCGGAGCCGGAGGTGACCAGCACGGCGAGGATGGCGAACAGCGTCATCGTCGTGGGCAGGCCCAGCGACTGACCCCAGGTCTGGGCGCGCTGGCTGGCGCCGAAGCGGGTGAAGTCGGGGATGTTGAGGGACAGGGTGGCCCAGAAGCCGATCATGCCCATGAGGGACGGGAAGAAGACCGGCCAGAAGTCCGCGCCCCAGCCGAGCTTGGAGGGCTGCGACAGCAACTCGCCGAATCCGTTCGCCTCCACCGCTATCCAGATCAGCAGCACGAAGGCACCGACGATCACGAAGGGCGCCGCCCAGTTCTCGAAGTGCCGCAGGAAGTCCATGCCGCGGTGGATGATGGCGATCTGCATCGCCCAGAACAGGATGAAACACAGCCACAACGGCCACGGGTTCCCGGCGATCTGCCCGGCCTTCTCCCACTCACCGCCGGTGAGTTTGGAACCGAGGGCGAAGATGCCGCTGCCGCCGATCCAGGTCTGGATGCCGAACCAGCCGCACGCCACCGCCGCTCGGATCAGCGCCGGGACGTTGGCGCCGCGCAGCCCGAAGGAGGCGCGGGCCAGCACCGGGAAGGGTATGCCGTACTTGGGGCCGGCATGGCCGGTGGCCAGCATCGGCAGCAGCACGATGACGTTGGCCAGGGCGATGGTGAAGACCGCCTGCTTCCAGTCCATGCCGAGCGCCACCAGGCCGGAGGCCAGGGTCCAGCTGGGGATGCAGTGCGCCATGGAGATCCACAGCGCGGCGAAGTTGTACGTCGTCCACTTGCGCTCGGCGACCGGGACGGGACGCAGGTCCTCGTTGGCGAACGGACTGTCGGTGGGGAAGGCCTCGGGGGCCAGTTCGATCCGGCCGTCGGCATCGGTCTTCTGAGCGGCGGGCGACCCCGTGGGGACTGTTTCGGTCATGGGCAGGCCAATCGACAAGGCGGGACGGGAGAGGCCGTGCGGGGGGGCCTTGGGCCCCCCTCTCCGGGGGAGCGGAGAGGGGGCAAGGTGTGGGGGGTCGGGTGGAGCGATGGATCAGGCGTTGACCGCGGGGATGACCTGCGTGCCGTACGCGTCGATGACGGCCTCCTGCGCATCGTGCATGTCGTACACCGCGAACTGGTCGACGCCGAGCTCGCGCAGCTTCTTCAGCTTCTCGATGTGCATCCGAGGCGTACCGATGAGGCAGAACCGGTCGACGATCTCGTCCGGCACGAACCGGGTGTCGGGGTTTCCGCTGCGCCCGTGGTGGGAGTAGTCGTAGCCCTCGCGGGCCTTGATGTAGTCGGTGAGCTCGTCGGGTACGGCCGCCGAGTGTTCGCCGTACTTGGCGACCAGGTCGGCCACATGGTTGCCGACCATCCCGCCGAACCACCGGCACTGCTCGCGCGCGTGTGCGAGCGCCTCGGGCGAGTCGTCCTCGGTGACGTAGGCGGGGGCGGCCACACAGATGGTCACCTCGGCCGGGTCCCGCCCGGCGGCGACGGCCGCGTCCTTGACCGCCTTGACCATGTACTCGGTGAGATACAGGTCGGCGAGCTGGAGGATGAACCCGTCCGCCTCCTCACCGGTCATCTTCAGCGCCTTGGGCCCGTATGCCGCCATCCACACGGGGAGCCGGGCGCCCGGCCTGATCCACGGAAACCTGATCACCGTGCCGCCGAGGTCGGCCTCCTGGCCGCTGCCCAGCGCCCGGATGACCTTCATGGCCTCGCTGATCCGGGCCAGCGTGTTGGGCTTGCGGCCGGCCACCCGCATCGCCGAGTCGCCGCGCCCGATACCGCACACCGTGCGGTTGCCGAACATGTCGTTGAGGGTGGCGAAGGTGGAGGCGGTGACCTCCCAGGTGCGGGTGCCCGGGTTGGTCACCATCGGGCCGACCGTCAGCTTCTGCGTGTTCGCGAGGATCTGGCTGTAGATCACGAACGGCTCCTGCCAGAGCACGGCCGAGTCGAAGGTCCAGCCGTACGTGAACCCGTTGCGCTCGGCGCGTTTCATCAGGGAGACCACCCGCGAGGCCGGCGGGTCGGTCTGCAGCACGAGTCCGAAGTCCATGGGCACCGCTCCTAGTTGAGGTACTGACAGGTGGAGCGGGGGGTGTACAGCCCGTGCCCGGCGTGCCCGGTGTACTCCCGCTCGGTGATGACGGGCACGCCACGCGAGAGCACGGTCTCGACGCGGCCGGTGACGCGCTTTCCCTCGTACGCCGAGTAGTCGACGTTCATGTGGTGCGTCTCGGCCGACATCACCTGCTCGGCGTGCGGGTCGTAGATCACGACGTCGGCGTCGGCGCCCGGCGCGATGGTGCCCTTCTTCGGGTACATGCCGAACATCCGGGCCGGGGTGGCGCAGGCGATCTCGATCCAGCGGCGGCGCGAGATGTGCCCGTCGAGGACGGCCTGGTGGAGCAGGTCCATACGGTTCTCCACGCCCGGCAGCCCGTTGGGGATCTTGGAGAAGTCACCGCGGCCGAGGTCCTTCTGCCCGACGAAGCAGAAGGGGCAGTGGTCGGTGGAGACGACCTGGAGGTCGTTGGTGCGCAGGCCCTTCCACAGCTCCGCCTGGTGCTCGCGCGGTCGCAGCGGCGTCGAGCAGACGTACTTGGCGCCCTCGAAATCGGGTTCGGCGAGGTTGTCGGTCGACAGGAACAGATACTGCGGGCAGGTCTCGCCGAAGACGTTGAGCCCCTGGTCCCGTGCCCTGGTCAGCTCGGCGACCGCCTCCATCGCCGAGACGTGCACGACATACAGGGGCGCTCCGGCGACCTGCGCGAGCCGGATCGCGCGGTGGGTGGCCTCCGCCTCCAGCAGCGCCTTGCGCACCTCGCCGTGGTGGCGCGGGTCGGTCTCGCCTCGGGCGAGGGCCTGCTCGACCAGCACGTCGATGGCGATGCCGTTCTCCGCGTGCATCATGATCAGCCCGCCGTTGTCGGCGGAGCGCTGCATGGCGCGCAGGATCTGGCCGTCGTCGGAGTAGAAGACGCCCGGGTAGGCCATGAACTGCTTGAACGAGGTGACGCCTTCCTCGATCAGCAGATCCATCTCCTTCAGCGTCTCCTCGTTCACATCGGAGACGATCATGTGGAAGCCGTAGTCGATCGCGCAGTTGCCCTCCGCCTTGGCGTGCCAGGCGTCCAGGCCCTCGCGCAGCGATTGACCGACGCTCTGCACCGCGAAGTCGACGATCGTCGTGGTGCCGCCCCAGGCGGCGGCCCGGGTGCCGGTCTCGAAGGTGTCGGAGGCGAAGGTGCCGCCGAACGGCAGCTCCATGTGGGTGTGGACGTCGACGCCGCCCGGGATGACGTACTTGCCGGTGGCGTCGAGCGTGCGCTCGGCGGTGAAGGCCTGCGCCGCGGGAGTGCCGGAGGTGGCGAGGGCGGCGATGCGGCCGTCCTCGATCAGGACGTCGGCGTGGATCTCGTCGGAGGCGGTGACAACTAGGCCGCCGCGGATCACTGTACGGGTCATCGGTCGCTCCTCGCCGTGTGCTTGTGCCGGTTGTCTGTGGCTGGTCGCGCAGTTCCCCGCGCCCCTGCGGTGGTTGTCCTTACGGCGTCGTCAACGGGCCGTAGGCTCCCGGTGCCCGGTCCCGGTAGAACTGCCAGCGGTCGCGGACCTCGCGCAGCTTGGCCATGTCCAGGTCCCGGACGACGAGTTCGGTCTTCTTGTCGTTCGCCACCTCGCCGACGAACTGGGCCTCGGGGTCGACGAAGTACGAGGTGCCGTAGAAGTCGTTGTCGCCGTACTCCTCGACCCCGACCCGGTTGATCGCGCCGACGAAGTACTCGTTGGCGACGGCCGCCGCCGGCTGCTCCAGCTGCCACAGGTAGGCGGAGAGTCCGCGTGAGGTGGCCGACGGGTTGAAGACGAGCTCGGCCCCCGCGAGGCCCAGCGCCCGCCAGCCTTCCGGGAAGTGGCGGTCGTAGCAGATGTACACGCCGATCCTGCCGACGGCGGTGTCGAAGACGGGCCAGCCGCTGTTGCCGGGCCGGAAGTAGAACTTCTCCCAGAAGCCCTTCACCTGCGGGATGTGCGTCTTGCGGTACTTGCCGAGGTAGGAGCCGTCGGCGTCGATCACCGCGGCCGTGTTGTAGAGGACTCCGGGCTGCTCCTCCTCGTACATCGGCAGCACGAGGACGATGCCGAGCTCCTTCGCGAGGGCCTGGAAGCGCCGGACGATCGGGCCCTCGGGGATCTTCTCGGCGTACTCGTAGAAGGCCGGGTCCTGGACCTGGCAGAAGTACGGTCCGTAGAACAGTTCCTGGAAGCACAGGACTTGGGCGCCCTGCGCGGCGGCGTCGCGCACCGCCTGCTCGTGCACCTGGATCATCGACTCCTTGTCGCCGGTCCAGGCGGTCTGGAAGACGGCGGCGCGGATCACTCGGCTCATCGGGACCTCCGGTCGCTCCGGTAGCTCGGTGTGCGGTGAGCCTAGGAAGTCCGGATGTCGTCGTTGAGTTGCACCGTGTCACGTCTGCGGGCACCCGGCGTGCCACCGTGTCACCTTTCGGCAGGCCCATGTTTCACCGCCGTTTTCCCAGGTCGTCGCATGTTTCACCCCTGTTGCGCGTCGTGTGCGAGGAGGGCGATGTGCACCGACGCGGCCTGTTCGAAGTCGTCGAGGTCCACCCCGAGCCGCGCCTGTATGGCCTCCAGACGGCGGTAGAGCGCGGGGCGCGAGACATGGTGCAGCTGTGCGGTACGGGACTTGTTGCGGCCGGTGGCGAGATAGGTGCGCAACACGGCGAGCAGCGCCACCACCTCTGCGTCCCGGCCGCCGAGCAGCCCGTCCAGCTCCCGCTCCGCGAAGGACTGCACATGCGGGTCGTCCCGCAGCAGCCGGACCAGGCCCCGCAGGTGTACGTCCTTCAGGTGGACGACGGCCGGGAGGTCCAGCGCTGCCGAGGAGTCCGCCACGGCGTCGGCGACGTGCTGTGCCTCGCGCAGCCCGGCGGGCACGTCGTCCCAGGCGGTGCGCGGTGCCGCGGCGGCCACCACGGGTCCTGACGTGGACCGCAGCCGGGCCGCGAAGTGGGCGGTGAGCGCCTCGGCGTCCTGGTCCCGGGCGAGGCTGAGCAGCACGGCGGTGGCCCCGTCGGCGAGTTCGGCGGCGATGCCGGGCAGGCCCAGCAGGCGCAGCACGCGGTCGAGTTGCTCCGGCTCGCGGTCGCGTACGACCAGCGGAACGAAGGTGCGCCGGTTGACCGGCAGCCCGGCCGCCCGTGCCCTGGGCAGCAACTGCCGTGCGGGTACGACGCCACTGACCAGGTCCGTCAGCAGGCTCTGCGCCGACTGCTCCTCCCAGCTGCCCGACGGCCCGCCGAGCATGCGGTGCAGCACGAGGGCCTCGGCGGCGCGGTCGGCGAGCAGTCGCCCGGCGGCGGTGTCACCCCGGTAACCGCACAGCACGATCCGTCCCCACTGCTCCCCGCGCCCGCTCAGCTCGGCGCGGATCCAGCCGTCGCCCTCGCCGCCGCCGGCCTGGCGGGCGATGCGCTCCCAGTCGCGCAGCACGTCGTCGACGGCCGGCCGCTCCCCCGCCGTGGCGAGGACGCGGTGGGCGAGGTTGGTGACGACGACGGGGCAGGCGCTGTGCCGGGCCACCTCGTCGAGCAGGCGTTGCAAGGGGGCGCCGGAGGTGATCAGCGCGGTGAGTTCGGTGCGTACCGCCTCGGAGAGGCTGACGGCGGCGAACTTCCGCCGCACCAGCCGGGACTGGACCTCCTCGGTGAGCTCGGCGAAGGGGAAGGGGCGGTGCAGGACGACCATGGGCAGCCCGCACCGCTCGGCGACCCGCCGCATCGCGTCCGGCGCGGCGGGGAAGGCGCGGCCGAGGCCGAGGACGACGGCCGCCGCCTCCGCGCGGTGCAGCGACCGGACGTACTCGGCCTGCTTGTCCGGGTCACCGGCGAGCAGGACGCCGGTGGTGAGGACCATCTCGCCGCCGCTGAGCATCACTCCGACGTCGGCGGCCTCGGCGACGTGCACCCAGCGCACCGGCCGGTCCAACTGGCTCGCGCCGGCCACCACTTCGGGCTCCCCGGCGAGCACCCGTTCCAGGGTGAGGACCTGTCGGACGGACAGGGCCGGTGCCAGGGGCTCCCAGGACTCCAGGGGGGTGGTCATGGCGGCGCTCCCTTGCTCTGCCCGGTGCTAGCTGATGCTCCTCAGGGCGCGTTCGAGGACGGCGGCGCCCTCCTCGGCCTCCGCGACGGTCAGGGACAGTGGCGGTGCGACGCGCAGGGCGCTGGTGTTGTGCCCGCCGCCCTTGCCGATGAGCAGTCCGCCCTCGCGGGCCGCCTCCAGCACGGCGGACGCGGCCTGTGGATCCGCCTCGTCCGTGCCCGGCCGTGCCACCTCGATGCCGATCATCAGCCCGCGCCCCCGCACCTCACGTACGGCGGGCACCTGCGCGGCGACGGCCCGCAACCGCTCGATCAGCAGTCCGCCGACCCGCCGGGCGTTGCCCTGGAGGTCGTGTTCCAGCAGGTACGCGAGGTTGGCGAGGCCCGCGGCCATGGTGATCTGGGTGCCGCCGAAGGTCGAGATGCTGTTGGCGTCGAGGCAGTTCATGATCTCGGCGCGGGCGACGACCCCGCCGATGGACATGCCGTTGCCGATGCCCTTGGCGAAGGTGAGCATGTCCGGCGGTCCGCTGCTGCCGTGCGCCTGCCAGCCCCAGAAGTGATCGCCGGTACGACCCCAGCCGGTCTGCACCTCGTCGGAGATCCAGAGGATGCCGCGCTCGTTGAGCACCTCGCGGAAACGGGCGTACAGCCCGTCCGGCGGTGAGGTGAAGCCGCCGACGCCCTGGATGGGCTCGGCGATCAGCGCGGCGGGCGGGCGGGTGTGGCCGAGCAGGTCGGTGAGGTCCTCGACGCAGGCCGCGACGAACTCGTCGTCGCTCAGGCCGGCGTACGGCCCTCGGGTGCGTACGCCGCCGTGGACGTACAGCGTCTGCAGCGGGGACAGCGAGGTCGGTGACCAGCCGCGGTTGCCGGTGATGCCGACGGCGCTGAAGGAACGGCCGTGGTAGCTGTTGCGCATCGCCAGGATCGTGTTGCTGCGGCGGTACGTCGTGGCCAGCAGCAGGGCCGTGTCGTTGGCCTCCGTGCCGGAGGTGGTGAAGAAGACACGCGCGTCGGGGATGCCGCTCAACTGGGCGATGCGCTCGGCGAGTTCGACCATGGGGCGGTTGAGGTACAGGGTGGACGAGTGGATGATCCGCCCGGCCTGTTCGCTCACCGCCTTGGTCACCTCGGGCAGGGCGTGCGCGGTCATCGTGGTGAGGATGCCGCCGAAGAAGTCGAGATACCGCCGTCCGGCGGCGTCCCAGACGTGCCGGCCCTCGCCGTGGGTGATCTCGATCGGCTCGTCGTAGTAGAGGGCGAGCCAGTCGGGGAGCACGGCCCGGTGGCGTCCGAGCAGGTCCTTGGTCACGGCTGCACCAGCCCTTCGTAGGCGTCGGGACGGCGGTCGCGGTAGAAGGCCCACTGCTGCCGGACCTCTTCGATGACGTCGAAGTCGAGGTCGCGCACGACGAGTTCCTCGGTCTTGTCGTCGGCGATCTCACCCACGAACTGCCCGCGTGGGTCGACGAAGTAGCTGCTGCCGTAGAAGTCGTTGTCGCCGTACTCCTCGACCCCGACCCGGTTGATCGCGGCGACGAAGTACTCGTTGGCGACGGCCGCCGCGGGCTGCTCCAGCCGCCACAGATAGGCGGACAGGCCCCGGTGGGTGGCGGACGGGTTGTACACCAACTGGGCTCCGTTCAGGCCGAGTTGCCGCCAGCCCTCCGGGAAGTGGCGGTCGTAGCAGATGTAGACGCCCACCTTGCCGACCGCGGTGTCGAAGACGGGCCAGCCGAGGTTTCCCGGTTTGAAGTAGTACTTCTCCCAGAAGCCCTTCACCTGCGGGATGTGGTGCTTGCGGTACTTGCCGAGGTAGGTGCCGTCCGCGTCGATCACGGCCGCGGTGTTGTAGTAGAAACCGGACTGCTCGACCTCGAACACCGGCACCACGATCACCATGCCGGTCTCGCGGGCCAGGGCCCGCATACGACGCACGGTCGGCCCGTCCGGCACCGGCTCGGCCCACCGGTAGTGCTCCGGCTCCTGGACCTGACAGAAGTAGGGGGCGTTGAAGACTTCCTGGAACCCGATGACCTTGGCGCCCTGCCGGGCCGCCTCGCGGGCGTGCTCCTCGTGTTTCGCCACCATGGACTCGGTGTCGCCGGTCCAGGTGGCCTGGACCAGAGCGGCACGGACGACGTTCGCCATGAGCTGCTCCTTCGACGGGACGTCAGCGCCTCTACGCCCGTAGAGCGGGCGGTAGAGGCACGAACGTATGCCTAGGTGAAGGCCTTGCCAAGACCATCGTCGTTAACCCGCGGGGTCGGCGCTGTTTCACACCCCTGTGGGTGATCGCCGGGCGGTCACGTCGTGAGACCGGCGACACGCAGGGCGTGGACGAGATCCCAGTGCCGCTCGGCGGATACGCCCTGCGCGGCCTCCAGGAGCAGCGGCACCAGGGTCTGCGGGTCGGGCTCGGCGCTGCGCGCGGCCTCCTCGGGGGTGCGGACGCGGACGTACGCGTCCAGCAGCGCGCGGACCTCGCGGCGGCGGCCCTCGTGGGCCAGCCCGAGCACGGCCCGGCCGATCTCGTCCGCCGGCCGCCCCACCCCCTGCCGCAGGATCTGCTCCGCGTCGACGTCCCGGCCCGCCGCGACCAGCGCGTCCGCCGCGGCGACCAGCTGCTCGGCGGGCAGCGAGGCGGCCTCCCACAGCAGCGTCGCCCAGTCGGCGCCGAGGCCGGCGCGTTCCATTTCGGCGGCGAGCAGCGGGAAGCGGGCGGCGGGCCAGTACGCGGCCTCGACCAGCAGGACGTGCGCCTCTCCCGTGCGCCCCTCGCCGCGCAGCCGCACCAGCGTCTCGACCACCCCGGCCACCTCCCGCCACGCCGCCGCGTCCACCGGCTCGACCTGCGGCTGCGACCCCTCGACCGCTTCTTCTGCCACCCCGGCGAAGCGCGCGCCGCGCGGGCTACGACCGGTGGTGGCCTCCGGAGCGGGCAGCACCGGTACGGCACCCGGGGGTACGACGGTGGGGGCGCCCTCCTCCTCGACCATCCCGGCGAACCGCGCACCGCCACGGCGGCGTTTACGCGACTTGGGGGCGGGGCGGGGGGAGTCGGGGGCAGGGGTCGGGGCGGAGGCGGCGGGTTGCGGGCGCGGCACGTTGGGCGGGGTCGGGTCGGGGGGCGCTGCGTTGCGCGGGATCAGGTCGGGGGGAGCCGGTTGCGGGGGGTCGGGGGTGGGGGCTGGGGCGTAGGCGGTGGGATGCGAGCGCTCGGGGGGTGGGGCTGGGGCGTAGGCGGTCGGGTGCGGGGCCTCGGGGGGCGGCGGGGCGTAGGCAGGCGGCTGCGGGCCCTCGGGTGCTGGGGCGTAAGCGGGAGGCGGGGCCTCGTGGGCCGGGGCCCAGTCGTGGGCGGTGCGCTGCCGGGCCGCCTCGGCGCGAGCCGGGTCAAAGGCCGCCCCATGCCGGCCCTCATGCGCCGGGAGGGAGCCATGGGCGCCGCGCTGCCGGGTCTCGTCGGCGCGAGCCGGGTCGTACGCCGCCCGCCGTTGGCCCTCGGGGGCCGGGGCCCAGTCATGGGCGTGCTCGGAGGCTTGGGCGGCCCGGGGGTCGTATGGATCGGGCTCCGTCGGCCGTACGGGTGCCTGGCCCTGCCTCTCCCCCGGGGCCCGCGGCCGGATCAGCTGGGCGCCCCGTACCTGGCCGCCCACCGACCGTCGGGCCAACTCGGCCATGCGCCACCGGAGTTCGGCGCAGCGCGCGGTCGCGCGGTCATGGTCGTCGCGGGCCCACGCGAGATCGAGGCGGACGGCGTCGGCGTCCTCCTGGGACGTGGCGGCGGGCAGCAACCGCCCCAACTCCGCGAGCCGTTCCGCGGCGTACCGCTGCTCGCGGAGCATGACGTCGAGCCGGTCGCCGAGGGCGTCCCGACCGCCGGGCCGGGTGTCGTACGCGATGAGCGCGGCGGCGTGCAGGGAGCGCGCCGGCTCCTTCTCGGGGGTGGCGACCTCGGGACCGTACTCAGCGGCAAGGTCCTGCAGCAGCGCCTCGACCACGTCCCACGGCGGCACCTCACGCCCGTCGAGGCAGGCCTGCATGCCCTCCGGGTCGCGCTGCCAGAACACCGCGCACCAGCCGACGTCCTGATCCAGGCGCGCCAGCAAACCGTTCAGGTAGTTCGCGAACTCCCGTACCTGAGCCGGGAGTTGTTCCACTGCCATCGCGCAACCCCCGTAAGGACCGGACAACTCCGGGCCGTAGACAACACCAGCCGTGTTACGGACTCGCTACGGGAAGTTTTCCGAGGGAACGCGGAGGACTCAGATCAGCCACGCTCCGGCGGTGACATCAGCCATGTTCCGGTAAAGGCGTCAGACCGCCACCGGCGCACAGGCTCCGGCCAGTTCGTCCATGGACAGGCCGAGCGCACGGGCCAGCGCGGCCACCGTGAAGAAGGCCGGCGTCGGGGCGCGGCCGGTCTCGATCTTGCGGAGTGTCTCCGCGGAGATGCCCGCCTCGGCCGCCACCTCGGCCATGCTGCGGCCGCCACGGGCCTCGCGCAGCAGTTGTCCGAGCCGCTCGCCGCGTTGGCGTTCTTCGGGAGTGAGAGGGGTGCGCACCATGCCACCATTCTAATACCGGTATAGTAATTGGCATGGTGGAGCTGAAGACAGACACATCGATCGACGCCATGTACGAGGCGGGCCAGGTCGTCGGCCGCGCCCTCACGGCCGTGCGCGAGGCCGCCGCCGTGGGCGTGACCCTGCTGGAGCTGGACGAGGTGGCCCGCGAGGTGCTGCGCGAGGCCGGCGCGAAGTCGCCCTTCCTCGGCTATCGCCCCTCCTTCGCGCCCACACCCTTCCCGGCCGTCATCTGCACCTCGGTGAACGACGCGATCGTGCACGGCATCCCGACCCGCTACCGGCTGCGCGACGGCGACCTGGTCTCCGTCGACTGCGGCGCCGAGCTGGGCGGCTGGGTGGGCGACTCGGCGATCAGCTTCGTCGTCGGCCGCCCCCGCCCGGCCGACCTGCGGCTGATCGAGACGGCCGAACGCGCCCTCGCGGCCGGCATCGAGGCGGCGGTCGTCGGCAACCGCATCGGCGACATCGCCCACGCCATCGGCACGGTCTGCCGCAAGGCCGGTTACGGCATCATGGACGGCTTCGGCGGCCACGGCATCGGCCGCCGTATGCACGAGGACCCCTCGGTCCCGAACGAGGGCCGCCCGGGACGGGGCCTCCCCCTGCGCAAGGGCATGGTCCTGGCCATCGAGCCCATGCTCATCGCCGGCGGCCGCGACGACTTCCACGCCTCCCCCGACGGCTGGACCCTGCGCACCACCGACGGCTCCCAAGCGGCCCACGCGGAACACACGGTGGCGATCACGGAAACGGGACCTCGCATCCTCACGGCCAGGTGAGGCTCCAAATCCCGCGTCCGTAGGCGCCTCCACATGCCACCGGCCCCCGATCGTGCCAGGGTGTTGAGCAGCGCACCCGTCACGCATAGCCGCGCAGCGCACGGGAACCCGTGCACACCGGTACGCCGATCAGCGAAACGGAACTGTGATGACCAGCGGCTTCCCCGGCCCGGAGGGCATGAACTCGGACCCGTTCGGAGAATTCCTGGCCCGCTTCTTCGGCGGGCCCCGCCCAGGACCCCGCCAGATCGACATCGGCCGCCTGCTCAGTCAGCCGGCCCGGGACCTGGTGCGCGGCGCTGCCCAGTACGCCGCCGAGCACGGCAGCCGGGATCTGGACACCCAGCACCTGCTGCGCGCGGCCCTCGCCAACGAACCGACCCGCAGCCTGCTGAGCCGCGCCGGCGCGGACCCCGACAGTCTGGCGTCGGAGATCGACGAGCGCTCGGGCCCGGTCCAGCACCCGCAGGGCGAGGTCCCGCCGCCCACCTCGCTGTCGCTCACCCCGGCCGTCAAACGCGCCCTGCTGGACGCGCACGACCTGGCCCGGGCGAGCGGCACCGGTTACATCGGCCCCGAGCACGTGCTCAGCGCGCTCGCCGCCAACCCGGACTCCGCCGCCGGGCACATCCTCAACGCGGCCCGCTTTGCCCCCTCCGGCCTGCCGCCCGAGGCCCCGGACGTCACGCAGGCCCGCCCCGAGCATCCCCGCCAGGCGGCCACGCCGACCGTCGACAAGTTCGGCCGCGATCTCACCGAGCTGGCCCGGCAGGGCCGTATCGACCCGGTGATCGGGCGGGACGAGGAGATCGAGCAGACGATCGAGGTGCTCTCCCGGCGCGGCAAGAACAACCCCGTGCTCATCGGTGACGCCGGGGTCGGCAAGACCGCGATCGTGGAGGGGCTGGCGCAGCGGATCGCCGACGGTGACGTGCCCGACGTACTGATCGGGCGGCGCGTGGTCGCCCTGGACCTGCCCGGGGTGGTCGCCGGAACCCGTTACCGGGGCGACTTCGAGGAGCGCCTGAACAACATCGTGGGCGAGATCCGCGCCAACTCCGACCGCCTGATCATCTTCATCGACGAGCTGCACACCGTCGTGGGCGCGGGTGGCGGTGGCGAGGGCGGCTCCATGGACGCGAGCAACATCCTCAAGCCCGCCCTGGCCCGCGGCGAGCTGCACATCGTCGGCGCCACCACCCTGGAGGAGTACCGCCGGATCGAGAAGGACGCGGCGCTCGCCCGCCGTTTCCAGCCGATCCTGGTCCCGGAGCCGACCGCCGGGGACGCCATCGAGATCCTGCGCGGCTTGCAGGACCGCTACGAGGCCCACCACCAGGTCCGCTACACGGACCAGGCACTCGTCGCCGCCGTCGAGCTGTCCGACCGCTATCTCACCGACCGGCGCCTGCCCGACAAGGCCATCGACCTGATCGACCAGGCGGGCGCGCGGGTGCGGCTGCGCGCCCGCACCAAGGGCACGGACGTACGGGCCATGGAACGGGAGGCCGAGCAGCTGGCCCGGGACAAGGACCAGGCGGTGGCCGCCGAGCAGTACGAGCAGGCCACGCAGCTGCGGGACCGGATCATGGAGCTGAAGCGGCGGATCTCCGAGGCCACCGGCGACGACCAGGCCGACGAGGGACAGAACCTGGAGGTCACCGCCGAGGCCATCGCCGAGGTGGTGTCCCGGCAGACCGGCATCCCGGTGAGCAGGCTGACCGAGGAGGAGAAGGAACGGCTGCTCGGCCTGGAGGAACACCTGCACGAGCGGGTCGTGGGCCAGGAAGAGGCGGTCCGGGTCGTCTCCGAGGCGGTCATGCGCTCGCGCGCCGGGCTCGCCAGCCCCGACCGGCCGATCGGCAGCTTCCTGTTCCTCGGGCCGACCGGTGTCGGCAAGACGGAGCTGGCGCGCGCCCTGGCCGAGGCGCTGTTCGGCAGCGAGGAGCGGATGGTCCGCCTCGACATGAGCGAGTACCAGGAACGGCACACCGTCAGCCGCCTGGTGGGGGCGCCGCCCGGATACGTCGGGCACGAGGAGGCCGGGCAGCTCACCGAGGTCGTGCGCCGGCACCCGTACTCACTGCTGCTGCTCGACGAGGTGGAGAAGGCGCACCCCGACGTCTTCAACATCCTGTTGCAGGTCCTCGACGACGGTCGCCTCACCGACTCCCAGGGCCGCACGGTCGACTTCACCAACACGGTGATCGTGATGACCAGCAACCTCGGCTCCGAGGCGATCACCCGGCGGGGCGCGGGAATCGGCTTCGGCGCGGGTGGCACCGAGGCGGACGAGGAGGCGCGGCGTGAGCAGATCCTGCGGCCGCTGCGCGAGCACTTCCGGCCGGAGTTCCTCAACCGGATCGACGAGATCGTCTACTTCCGCCAGCTCACGCCGGACCAGCTGCACCGCATCACCAACCTGCTGCTGGACCGCACCCGCCGGCTGATGCAGGCCCAGGGCATCGCGGTCGAGTTCACCGACCCGGCCGTCGACTGGCTGGCCCGCCAGGGCTACCAGCCGGAGTACGGCGCCCGCCCGCTGCGCCGCACCATCCAACGCGAGGTCGACAACGAGCTCTCCCGCCTCCTCCTCGACGGCCGGGTGCGGGAGGGCGACCGGGTGCGGGTGGACACGGAGGACGGCAGGCTGACGTTCCAAACCGAGAACGCGCCCGCGTAGCCGGCACCGCGAACGCGACCGTGCAAGCAGGTCCGGGAACGCCACCGTGCAAGCAGGTCCGGGAGCGCGGCGGCGCGAGCGGCACGGACAGCCTGGCCGCGCGGCCGCGCCAGTGGTGCAGCGCGGCCGCGCGAGTGTCACCGCGTCGGCCACACCACCATCGCCGACCCGCCCCCGCGTCGCGTCTTCTCCGCCGCCGCCAGCCACTTGCCGCCCGGCAGTCGCTGTACGCCCGTGGTCGCGCCGATCTCCGGGTTGAGGCGGAAGGAGTGGCCGATGGCCTGCAACCGCTCCCGCATCTCCTTGTCGTCGTACAGCCCGGGCTCCAACTCGGTCTGTGCGGCGTTGCGCTGGCTGGCCCGCGGTGCGGCGATGGCGTCGACGAGCGGCTGCCCCCGGTCCAGGAAACCGGTGAGCGTCTGCAGCACGGTGGTGATGATGGTCGCGCCGCCGGGCGAACCCAGCGCCACCACCGGCTTCCGGTGCTCGTCCAGCACGATCGTCGGCGACATCGACGAGCGCGGCCGCTTGCCCGGACCCGGCAGGTTGGGGTCGTGCACGGCCGGGTTGGCCGGGGTGAAGGAGAAGTCGGTCAGCTCGTTGTTCAGGATGAAGCCGCGCCCCGGGACGGTGATGCCGCTGCCGCCGGTCTGCTCGATGGTGAGCGTGTAGGAGACGACGTTGCCCCACTTGTCGGCCGTGGTGAGGTGGGTCGTGCTGTCGCCCTCGTAGGTCGTCGGGGCCGACTTGCCGCCCGTGGAGCAGGCCGCCGGGTCACGCGGGTCACCCGGCGCGACCGGGCTGGTCAGCACCGCGTCGTCCTTGATCAGGCACGCGCGCGAGTCGGCGTACTTCTGGGAGAGCAGCTCCTTGGTCGGTACGTCCTCGAAGGCGGGGTCGCCCACCCAGCGCCCCCGGTCCGCGAACGCGACCCGGCTCGCCTCGATGAAGCGGTGCAGGTACTGGGCGTCGCTCGCCTTGGAAAGGTCCGTCCGCTCCAGCATGTTGAGCGCCTCCCCGACCGTGGTGCCGCCCGAGGAGGAGGGCGCCATCGAGTAGACGCCGAGGCCGCGGTACGAGGTGCTGCTGGGTGCCTGGTTCTTGGTGCGGTAGGTGGCCAGGTCCTTCAGCGACAGCTCGCCGGGGCGGGCGTGGTAGCCGGAGGAGGGGTCCACGGGAGGGTCGTTGACGGTGTCGACGATCTCCTTCGCCAGCCTGCCCCGGTACAGCGCGCCGACGCCCTCGCGGCCCAGCTCCTCGTAGGTCTGGGCGAGATCGGGGTTGGTGAGGGTGGAGCCGACGACGGGCAGCTCGCCGCCGGGCAGGAAGAGCTTCGCCGTGTCCGGGAAGTTCTTGAACCGCGCTTCGTTGGACGCGGTCTGCGCGCGGAAGGTGGCGTCGACGGTGAATCCGTCGCGTGCCAGTCGTTCGGCGGGCTTCAGGAGTGTGCGCAGCGGTTTGCTGCCCCAGTTCTTCAGCGCCGACTGCCAGGTGGCAGGGGTGCCCGGGGTGCCGACGCTCAGTCCGCTGGTGACCGCCTCGGCGAAGGGGATCGCCTTGCCGTTCTCCGTGAACAGCTTCTCGTCCGCCGTCAGCGGCGCGGTCTCGCGGCCGTCGATCGTGTGCACCGAACGGGACCGGGCGTTGTAGTAGACGAAGTATCCGCCGCCGCCGATTCCGGCGGAGTACGGCTCGGTGACGCCCAGCGCGGCGGCGGTGGCGACGGCCGCGTCGACGGCGTTGCCGCCCTTCCTCAGCACCTCGATACCGGCGGCGGAGGCGTCCGCGTCGACGCTCGCCACCGCGCCGCCGTGGCCGACGGCGACCGGGACCTTCTCCTCCGGCGTCGTCGGGGGAGCCGGGGGCGCCGCGGCCCCCACCGACACCACGGCGGCCGACACCGCCAGAACCGTCAGTTTCCGCACGACAGGGCGACGCATCCGCACCTCCAGTCAGGGACCGTCCGCGCAGCCTAATCCATGGACATGCCCGCGTCAGGAGCGCGCACCCGTGCCCCTCACTCACCACTCGAACACGGTTTCCCTGCGCCCGCTACCATGCGCGCCCATGACTGACGACGTGCGCAACATCGTCCTCGGCGTGATCGCGGCCGGCCTCAGCGCCGCGATCGGCTGGCTGGCCCGCACCTATCTGTGGCGGCGCAAACTCCGCCGCAAGCAGGCCTTCTTCGGGCTGCCCGACAACTCCGAGTCGCTGCTGGTGGTGAACCGGGGCGCGGGCGGACCCGAGCTGTCGGTGATGCGCTACGACGTGTTCGCGCTCCTTGAACTGGCCGCGTTGATCAAGGACTGCAACGCCTTCGCCCAGATCGTCCCGCACGACGCGGCCCGTCAGGGTTTCGGTGAGCGCACCGAGTTCTGCGTCGGCGGCCCGGCGTCCAACCGCCGCATGACGGCGCATCTGGCCTCTCTGCTGCCCGGTGTGCGGGTGAACGTCGACGCCGAACCGGGCCCGGACCGCGGCGCCTTCCAGATCGGCTCCGAGCGGTACCGCGTGGAGGTCGGCAAGGAGGAGCACGTGCTCCTCGCCCGCCTGACGGTGGACCAGAGCCCGGGCAGCCGCCCGGTCTTCCTGTTCTGCGGCCAGACCGCGATCACCAACCAGGCGGCCACCCGCTATCTCGCGCGCAACCACGAGCGGCTGACCCGCAAGCACGGCAACAACAGCTTCGTACTGCTGCTGAAGGTGGTGAACTCGCAGGCGTACGGCCCGGACGTGGTCGAACTGGTCGCGGAGGTGACCCGGGCGGCCCAGGCCCCGATTCCGGCGGTCGCCGCGCCCCGCAACTCGCACCGCGCCTCCTAGGGTTCTGCACCATTCAATGATTGTTACTTTCACGTAACTTACTGACGGGTTACCCCCGGTAAGAAGCCGAGGTTACCGTCGGGTCACTTTGCACTGACACGAGTGAGGAGTGACCCGTGGGACCCCATCGCAAGGCCCTGCGTACGACTGCCGTGGGCGCCGTCTCCGCGACCCTGGTCGCCGGAAGCGCCCTCGGGCTCGCCCCCGCCGCCCAGGCGGCCCCCGACCCGGTCCGTTTCGTCGACATCACCGGCGACGGCGGCACCGTCCTCAAGGCGAACGTCGTCACGCCCGCGGGCGCCGACGCCGGCCGCCGCTACCCGCTGCTCGTGCTGCCCACGAGCTGGGCCACGCCCCAGATCGAGTACCTCGCACAGGCCCAGAAACTCGCCAACTCCGGCTATGTCGTGGTCACTTACAACGTCCGCGGCTTCTGGCAGTCCGGCGGCTACATAGAGGTCGCCGGCCCACCCGACACAGCCGACGCGTCCCGGGTCATCGACTGGGCGCTCGCCAACACCCCGTCCGACGCCGAACGCATCGGCATGGCAGGCCTCTCGTACGGCGCGGGCATCAGCCTGCTCGCCGCCGCGCACGACAAGCGCGTCCGGGCCGTCGCCGCGCTCAGCGGCTGGGCCGACCTGATCGACTCGATCTACTCCGGCCGCACCCAGCACTCCCAGGCCGCCGCCCTGTTGCAGGGCGCCGGCCAACTCACCGGCCGGCCCAGCGCCGAACTCCAGCAGGTGTTCGAGGACTTCTTCGCCTCCAACCTGGAGAGGGAGCCGGAGCTGATCGCCTGGGGGAAGAAACGTTCCCCCGCCGCCTATGTCGACCGGATCAACGACAACGGCACCGCGATCATGCTCGCCAACGCCTGGGGCGACACGATCTTCCCGCCCAACCAGTACACGGACTTCTACGAGAAGCTGACCGTCCCCAAGCGACTCGAACTGCGCCCCGGCGACCACGCGACCACCGAGGTGACCGGGCTGCTCGGCCTGCCCAACGACGTGTGGACGGACACCGGGCGCTGGTTCGACCACCATCTCAAGGGCGAGGACAACGGCATCGACCGCGAGCAGCCGGTCCGTCTCAAGTCCCGCACGGGCGGCGGCTACGAGGGCTACCCGGACTGGAAGTCGGTCGCCGCGACCAGCCGGAAGATCGACCTGGCGGGCTCGACCACGATCCGCACGAACGTCAACTCCGGGGCGGACGGCGGGGTCATCCTCCTGTCCAGCTTCCTCGACCAGATCGCCCAGCTGCCCCCGACGGCGTCGATCCCCCTGCTGCCGCGCCGCTGGGCCGCCGTATGGCAGTCGGAGAAGTACGCCACGACCCAGCACGTGCGCGGCACCGCGAAGCTGCACACGACCCTCACTCCGACCGAGTCGAGCGGAACCCTCGTCGCGTACCTCTACGACGTGGGCCCGCTCGGCCTCGGCAAGCTGGTCAGCAACGCGCCGTACACCTTCCACGGACGTACGCCCGGAAAGCCGTTCGGCGTCGACCTGGAACTGTTCTCCACGGCCTACGACGTCCCGGCAGGGCATCGGCTGGCCCTGGTCGTCGACACGGTCGACCCGCTCTACATCGAGCACAACCCGTCCGGCGCGCGGCTGACCTTCTCCTCGCCGGCGAACGACCCGTCGTACGTGTCGATTCCGCTGCGCGAGCAGTGATCTTCGGCCGCTGCCGGACGGGTCCGGCTCGGGGTACTGCCGCCCCCTACGGTCGAACGGCCGTGGGGGGACCCATCACAGGGCTGAACGGCACATCGTAGTCGAGGTTCGCCGAACGCACTTGCCCGCCTAGATGCGCAGCGAGGTCAGGATTCGGCGACTTCCGCGTACAGCTGCGACAGCTCGGGCACGCCGCTCGCGGCCCACTCCTGACCGGAGGCCACGACGTCGAACTCGCGGCCGGACGCCAGCCGCACCACCGGCTGGCCGTCCGGCCGGATCTCCCAGGCCGCGCCGGGCACCGTGCGCACGATCACCGTCCCCAGATACAGACCGGCGTCATTGCCCAGCCAGGGCAGGATCTCCTCGTCGTCCCGCCAGCGCGGCAGCAGCTGGTCGAGCGCCTCCAACGAGTCCACGCTGTCATCGAGTTGGACGCCCGCCCGGCCCGCCTGGGAACGAAGCAGCTCGCACTCGGCCAGGAGCTCGGCGATGCCCTCGGGGTCGAAGACCCCGGGCCTCTGGCGTCGGTGGCCCAGGAAAGGGATGTTCATACGTCCAGCCTGTCATTCGCACCGGCGTGCGCACCACAGGCGCGCGGACGGTCGTATGCGGTCGTCCGGGCGGTTTCACACCGTGTTCGCGCATGGTTCGTTGACCCGCCCCGATCCACCTCCCTAGCTTCACGATCATCACCAGTCGCACGGGAGAGCGGGAGGGTCGGTTGGTACGCCGAGGTGTCCGGGGGGTCGCGGTCGTCCTCGTGCTGATCGCGTCCGTGCTGCCCACGGCCTCGGCGCAGGCCACCCACGACGAGGCGGCGGCGCCGCTGCCGCTGGAGCAGCTCTTCGACAACACCGCCGTCAGCGACGACGGCAGCCCCGCGGAGGCCGACTTCGACGGCGTGGGCGCCTCCCTGTCCGCCCAGGACCTGGCGGCCGCCGGCTGGACGCCGGGCCGCGCGCTCACCGTGCAGGGCGCCACGCTGACCTGGCCGGACCGGGTCGCGGGCGAGCCGGACAACGTACGGGCCGACGGCCAGAGCGTGGCACTGAACGGCCAGGGCGACGCGCTCGCCTTCCTGGTCGCGAGCACGTCCGGCGCCGACGTCACCGCCTCCGGCACGATCTCGTACGCCGACGGCACCCTCTCCCCGTACCTCCTCACCGCGCCCGACTGGCGGCGCGGCCCGCTCGCCACCAAGGCGGTGGCGCTGCCGCACGTCAACACACCCGGTGGTCAACTCGCCGAGAAGGCGCGGCTGTACGTCGTGACCGTGCCGGTCGACGCGGGGCGGATCGTCGCCGCGGTGCAGCTGCCCCTCGCCCCCGACCTGCATGTCTTCGCCCTGTCGGTGCGCGCCGCCACGACCGGCTGGACGGGCAGCTGGGCGACGGCGACGTCCGGGCAGCCGGCCGTGGGCCCGTGGACCGACCGGACGCTGCGGCTGGTGGTGCACACCTCGGCGGGCGGGCCCCGGCTGCGGCTGCGGTTCGACAACACGTTCGCGGCGGCGCCGGTACGGATCGGTGGCGCGACGGTGGCCGTGCAGGACACGGGCGCGGCGGCCGAGGACACGCCGGTGCGGCTGACCTTCGGCGGGGCGACGGACGTCGAGATCCCGGCGGGGGCCCAGGCCTACAGCGACCCGCTCACCTTCGACGTGCCCGCCGACGCCAATCTGCTGGTCAGCTTCCATCTGCCCGGCCCGGTCTCGGCGGCACCGGTGCACCGGCTCGCGCAGCAGCGGTCGTATGTCAGCGAGCCGGGCGACCACACGGCCGCCGGCACGGCCACGGCGTACACCACCACCCTGACCAACTGGCCGCTGCTGACCGGTGTGGACGTGGCCGACGGGCCGGGGTCCGTCGTGGCGGTCGGCGACTCGATCACCGACGGCGACAAGTCGACCGTGGACGCCAACCGGCGCTGGCCCGACGTGCTGGCCGCACGGCTGCGGGCGCAGAGCGCGGTGCCGCGGTACGGGGTGCTCAATCAGGGCATCGCGGGTAACAGCGTGATCGCCGACCGCTACCCCGGGGACGGGGTCACCACGGACGCGTCAGGAGTGAGCGCGCTGAACCGGCTCGACCGGGATGTGCACGCCCAGACCTCGGTGCGTACGGCGGTCGTCTTCGAGGGCATCAACGACCTGCTGGCGGGCAGGACCGCACAGCAGCTGACCGAGGCCCTGACGGAGATCGCCGACCGGGCGCACGCGCGCGGGCTGCGGGTGCTGGTGGCGACCCTGCTGCCGTGCGGCGGCGAGCCCCGCTGCACAGCCGCCCTGGAGAGCGAGCGGACCGCCGTCAACGCGTGGATCCGGCAGAACGACGTGTTCGACGGGGTGCTCGACTTCGACGCGGCGGTACGGGATCCGGCACAGCCGACGCGCATGCTCCCGGCATACGACAGCGGCGACCACCTGCATCCCGGGGACGCGGGGCTGGCCGCGCTGGCGGAGTCGGTGGACCTGACGCTGCTGTGACCGCCATGGCCCTAGACCTCCAGGTCCACGACCACCGGCGCGTGGTCCGAGGCGCCCTTGCCCTTGCGCTCCTCGCGGTCCACGTACGCGTCCTTGACCGCGCTCGCGAACGGCTTGTTGCCGTAGACCAGGTCGATCCGCATGCCGCGGTTCTTGGGGAAGCAGAGCTGGCGGTAGTCCCAGTACGTGAACGGGTGGTCGTACTTCAGGGGGCGCGGGACCACGTCCGACAGGCCCGTCTCGCGCAGCGACGCCAGCGCGGCGCGCTCGGCGGGGGTGACGTGGGTGAGGCCCTCGAAGGCGGCCACGTCGTAGACGTCGTCGTCCGTCGGCGCGACGTTGAAGTCGCCGAGCACCGCGAACGGGCGGGTGCCGCCCGCGTCACCTGCGACGGTTGCCTTCAGCGCCTCGAGCCACTGGAGCTTGTAGGCGTAGTGGGCGTGGTCGATCTCACGTCCGTTCGGCACGTACACCGACCAGACGCGGACCGGGCCGCAGGTCGCGGCGATGGCGCGGGGCTCCACCGAGCCGTCGTACCCGGTGTCGCCGGGCAGGCCCTTCACGACGTCCGCGAGGCCGAGCCGGGAGAGCACCGCCACGCCGTTCCACCGGCCGGTGGCGTGCACCGCGGCCTCGTAGCCCAGGTCGCGCAGCTGGTCGAACGGGAACTGCTCCTCGGCGACCTTGGCCTCCTGCAGGCACAGCACGTCGGTGCCGCTGTTCTCCAGCCAGGCCAGCAGCCGGGGCAGACGGGCGGTGATCGAGTTCACGTTCCAGGTCGCGATGCGCATGCCTCACAACCTACCGGGCGGGTCCGACAACGCGTCCCGCCCGTGACCCGTCACACCTCGGCGGACTCCCCCGGCGTCAGCCGCAGGTGCGGGGAACCGCCGAGGGCGCCGATCTGGTTGTCGTAGATCGGGCGGGCGAGGTCGGTGAGGAGCGCGTCGTGGATGTCGTACGCCCGCTGCGGCTTGACCTCGCGGACGTAGTCGATCACCTCGGAGATCTTGCTCCACGGGGCCATCACCGGCAGCATCAGCGTCTCCACCGGGTGGTCGGGGACGGTGAGGGCGTCGCCGGGGTGGAAGACGCTGCCGTCGACGAGGTAGCCGACGTTGGTGATGCGCGGGATGTCCGGGTGGATCACGGCGTGCAGTTCGCCGTGCGCCTGGATGTCGAAGCCCGCGGCGGTGAACGTGTCGCCGTGGCCGACGGTGTGCACACGGCCCGGGAAGGCCGTGGAGATCTTCTCCGCGACGGACTTCAGCGTCCAGATCTCGGCGGCCGGGTCGGCTTCCAGGGCGGTGCGCAGCCGCTCCTCGTCGAAGTGGTCGGGGTGCTCGTGGGTGACGAGGATCGCCTCGGCGCCGACCGCGGCGTCCGGCTCGCTGAATCCGCCCGGGTCGAGGACGAGCGTCCGGCCGTCCTTCTCCAGACGGACGCAGGCGTGCGACTTCTTCGTGAGCCTCATGGGTTCCATCCTGCCCGGGGTGGGGGGTGGGGGCTTGCTGGGGGCTTGCTCCAGGGGCCTGGGTGGCCTGGGGGCTCACTCCTGGGGTGTCGTCTCCTCTCTTATGACCTGCTGGGCCACCTTGAACGCGCTGTTCGCCGCCGGTACGCCGCAGTAGACGGCCGCCTGGAGCAGCACCTCCTTGATCTCGGCCGGGGTGAGGCCGTTGCGCAGGGCGGCGCGGGTGTGGAAGGCGAGCTCGTCGAGATGGCCGCCCGCGACCAGGGCGGTGAGCGTGATGCAGCTGCGGTTGCGGCGGTCCAGGCCCGGCCGGTTCCAGATCTCACCCCAGGCATAGCGGGTGATGAACTCCTGGAAGTCCCCGGAGAACTCGTCGGCCTGTGCCAGCGCCCGGTCCACGTGCGCGTCGCCGAGCACCTCGCGCCGCACCCTGATCCCGGCGTCGTACGGATCCGGCCGCCCGTTCGCCTGCGGCTCCACTGCGGCCGGGGCGATCTCGGCGACGGGCGCGGCCTGCGGGGGCGGCGGCGCGGCGAGGACCGGCTTGACCGGGGCCGCCGGGATGGCCATCTGGCCGGTGGCGTCGAACGCGGGCTGCCAGGCGGTGGAGAAGTGCGTGACCAGCAGGTCCGTGACGGCGGCGGGCTGCTCGACGGGGACCAGGTGGGAGGCGCCGGGTACGACGGCGAGGCGGGCGTCGGGTATCCCGGCGACCAGCGTGCGGGCCTCGGCGGGGCCGGTGACCTGGTCCTCCGAGCCGACCAGGACCAGGGTGGGCACGCCGACGCGGCCGAGTTCGTGCCGTACGTCGAAGCCGGCGAGCGCCTCGCAGTTGGCGATGTAGCAGCCGGGGTCGGTGGTGCGCACCATCTGCACCGCCCACTCGGTGATCGCGGGCTGGGCCGCGGCGAACCCGCCGGTGAACCAGCGGTCCGGCGCGGTACGGGCGATCGGGTCGAGCCCGTTCGACCGGACGATCACGCCGCGCTGGCGGAACTCGTCGGCGGTGCCGAAGCGGGGCGAGGCGGCGATCAGCGCGAGCGAGGCGAGCCGCTCCGGGTGGCGCAGGGCCAGCTCGACGCCGACGGCGCCGCCGAGGGCGCAGCCCGCGTAGCCGAAGCGGTGCACGCCCAGGCTGTCGAGGGTGGCGAGCAGCCGGGCGGTGAGGTCGGTGACGGAGCCGGCGGGGTAGGCGGGGGCGCCGCCGTGTCCAGGCAGGTCGAACCGGAAGACACGCCACTGCTTCATCAGCTCCGGGACCTGGCGGTCCCACATGTGCCATGTGGTACCCAGTGAGGGACCCAAGATCAGGACCGGAGCGTCTTCTGGCCCGTCAAAGCGGTATTGCAGGGTGTTCGGTGGTGTCTCACTCACCCGCCTGAGCCTCTCATCTGTCACGACAGCCCCTATGAGCGGGGTGCTGGCCGTAGCTGTTTTACCAGGTGGAAGACCTCTCGGGCCGCGTAGCGTTTGAGGCAGCGGACGATTTCGCGCCGGGTCTTGCCCTCCTTGATCCGGCGCTCGTAGTAGTCCTGAGTGCGCGGGTCGACCCGAAGACGGGTGAACACGATGCGGTGGAGCGCGGCACTGGCGTGCCGGTCGCCACCGCGGTTGAGTCGACGGTAGTTTCGCCGTCCCGAGGAACGCTCGACAGGACTGACACCACACAGCGCGGCGAACGACGCCTCGCTGTCCAGCCGATCCGGGTTGTCCCCCACCGTGATCAGCAGAGCGACCGCCGTGTCCGGGCCGATCCCCACCACGTCGAGCAGCTGCGGGGCGTGCCGTTCCACGAGCCGGGCAAGACGAGTTGTCCGTGAACCGCGCACAGGTACGGAAGAGTTCGGCATGACCCAGTCCGGCCAGTTCTTCCCGTAAAGCTGGATCAGCAGTAATAAGGACGGCCTTGAGCTGATTGATGGCCTGGGTGCGGGCTTTGACGGCCGACGATTTCGTGAGTTTGTACATTCTCGCGATCTGCACCGGCCCGTCGCCCGTTTTGGCCCGGGCACGGGCCCGCCCGCTCAACACGGCTCGCGCCGCGTTCTGGGCATCGAGCGGATCAGACTTGCCACGCCGACGAAGATCCGCACGGTCCATCCGATTCACGTCGAGCCCGTCCACGCCCTGGGCCGGCAGATAGCGAGACAACGAAGCTCCGTAAGAGCCGGTCCCCTCCACTCCGGCCCGCCTCATGGCAACGACTGCCCCCGACACGGAGAGCACCGCAGCCACGTGAACATCCCGGTGCGTATCCACTCCCAGCACCACCTCCCCCGCAGGGCGGCGACGGGTTCGCGGAGCCGACGACGTACTGGGCACGGTCGAACTGGACATGCCCCTTCCGTTCCCCTTCCGGTGCGATGACGTGTCGCGTTGCCGGTACCGGGCCGCGTCAGACGGTCAGAATCGTGAGGACGCCACAGCAATCGGCAGGCCCCTATCGGGACACACCCCGCCGGCCCGGCACCGACAACGCACCATCCCCGGCCAACGGCCGACACCGTGTGATCGAGACACTCAACGCGAAGCCAGATAGTCGAGGACGGCCGCGAGCCGGGCGGGCTGCTCGTACATCGCCAAGTGGCCACAGTCCAGGTCAGTGACGTCGGTGTCGCCGAGGTGGCTGATCTGGCGCTGCTGGGCGGGCAGGGGGAGCGCCCTGTCGCGGCGCAGGCGGAGGTAGGTGCGTGGGACGGGCGGCAGGCCCGTGCGCGACACCGCTTCAAGGAGGGGTCCCGCCGCGTCATCGACCAGGTGGGACAGGACGTGCTCGGCCGTGTCGGGCGGCAGGTCGCGGCAGTAGCTCCAGCGGGCCGGCGCCCGTGCCGGGCGTGGTGACAGGCCGTGGCGCAGCCGTCTTCGCATCACGGCGCGGACCAGGAACGGGAAGCCGTCGAGCGCGCAGGTGCCCTCGCGTGGCACGGTGGCGGCCAGGAACACCAGGCGCCGGATCCGGTGCGGAAGCAGCGCGGCGACCTGCGGGATGACGACGCCCGCCAGTGAGTGGCCGACCAGGACGACCTGGTCGAGTCCGGCCGCATCGATGTCGTCCGCCACCGCTCGTGCCAGGTCGCCGATGGTCAGGGTGGTGAGATCGGCGGGTCTGCCGGCCCGGCCCGGGAGGTCGGGGGTGAGACACGGGACGGACAGGTGGGGCAGGACGGGCTCCCAGCAGGCGCCGGTGAGCCAGCCGCCGTGGACCAGGACCAGGGCCGCGGGCGCCTGATCGCTCATCGCGGCTCCGCGGGTGCCGTGCCGGGGCTGCGGCGCAGATGCGGGGCCACGCTGCGGAGCTTCTCGCAGGTCTCCTCCCACTCGCGTTCCGGTGTCGATTGCCCCATGACTCCGGCGCCCGCCCGCAGCCAACTGCGGCCGTCGCGCTGGAAGACCGTGCGCAGTACCAGTGCCGCGTCGAGGGAGCCGTCGGCGTCGGCGGTGAACACGGCTCCGGCGTACAGGCCTCGGGGTTCGCTCTCGTATCGGCCGATGGCGCGCAGTGCCTGCGGTTTGGGGCAGCCGGTGGCGGTGATCGCGGGGAACAGGGCCGCGAAGGCGTCCCAGGGGCCCCGGTCGTCGGCGAGGTGTCCGGCGGCGCGCGAGGCGAGATGCTGCACCGAGCCGCGTTCCCGGACCGCCATGAACTCCTCGACGGCGACCGTGCCTTGGCGGCAGATGCCGGTCAGTTCGTCGACGGCGAGTCGGACGGAGAGGGCGTGTTCGTGGATCTCCTTGGGGTCGCCGAGCAGGTCGGCACGCAGCCGCGCGGTCTCCTCGGGGCGCGGGGCGAGGGCGCGGGTGCCGGCGAGCGGCTGGGTGGAGACGCGACGGGTGCCCGCCTCGACCTCCACGACGGTCTCGGGGCTGAAGCCGGCCGCTCGCCAGCCGCCCAGGTCCAGCAGGAAGGACCGGGCGGGAGTGTTGGCGCGGCGGCCCTCCAGGTAGGTGGCGGTCAGGTCGGGGGCGGGCGTGTGCGCGGGCAGCGGCAACGGGCGGGACAGTACGGCCTTCTGGAGGAGCCCTGCCCGGATGTCGTCCACCGTGCGCGCGACGGCGTGCTGGTACGGCTCCGCCCCGGAGGCCAGCAGTTCATCCACGTCGTCGGTGAGGACCTCGCCTTCCGCTCCCGTGGGGCCGGCCAGGGCCTTGGTGACGAGGGGTATGTGTTCCGGGTCCGCCGTCCGGATGCGTGCCGTTCCCTGTGTCAGGGCGACCTCGGTGGTCGGCAGCATGAGGTGGAGCAGCGGGTCGGGCCCCGTTTCCCCGGTGTCCGGGTGCAGCAGGTGGGCCAGCTCGAAGGCCGCCCATCCGTACACCCGCCAGTCCTGGTGCGGCAGTTGAGCCAGGGCGTCGGCGAGCTGCTCCAGCGGCGCCGCGCCGAGGGGCCGGGTCGTGGAGCGGTTGCCGCAGCGTGCGGTGATCCCCTCGGCGTGCAGGGTGACGGTGGCCGCGGGGCCGGCGGCGTAGTGCCAGACACCGGCGCGTTCGTAGACGACGTACTCGCCGCCGAGACCGGAGCGGGCGAGGCGGACGGCCGCCTCGGCAGGGTCGTCGGGGGCCTCGGCGGTGTGCGCGGGGCCCGGTGCGGGGAGACCATCGGCCCACGAGTCCCAGGCGACGTCGGAGGTGCGGGACGAGTGCGAAGTCCTGGCGGTCCGTCGGCGGTCGGTCATGCCGGTCATGAACGGGGGTTCCCTTCCTCGCGCCGCGCGCCCTCGGCCGCGAGATCGCGGGCCAGCGCCGTCAGCGCCTTCTTGTCGGTCTTGCCGACGGCCGTCACGGGGAGGGCGTCGAGGGTCTCGATCCGGTCGGGGACCTTGTACGGGGCCAGCCCGCGTTCGCGCAGGAAGGCTGCCGCCTCGATCCGGTCGGGCGCGGTGGCTCCGGGCCTGGGGACGACGAAGGCGCAGGTGCGCTCACCGAGCAGGTCGTCCGGAACGGGTACGACGGCCACGTCCAGGACCGCCGGGTGGTGGGCGAGTTGCTCCTCGACCTCGGCGGCGGCGACCTTGTCGCCGCCCCGGTTGATCTGCTCCTTCACCCGGCCCTCGACGACGAGGTGGCCCGTGGGGGTGCGCCGGACGAGGTCGCCGGTGCGGTAGTGGCCGTCGGCGGTGAACGCGGTGGCGTTGTGCTCGTCGGCCCGGTAGTAGCCGCGCAGGGTGTAGGGGCCGCGGGTGAGGAGCCGTCCGGTCGTGCCGGGCGGGACGTCGCGGTCGTTCTCGTCGACGATGCGGAGTTCGTCGTCGGCGGACAGTGGACGGCCCTGCGTGTGCAGGACGATGTCTTCCGGCGCGTCCGGTTCGGTGTAGTTCAGCAGGCCCTCCGCCATGCCGAACACCTGCTGCAGGACGGGGCCGAAGGCGCCCCGCACCTGGACGGCGTGCTCGGGCAGCAGGCGGGCGCCGCCGACCTGGAGCAGCCGCAGCGAGGACAGGTCCGTCTCGTCCCACTCCGTGGCCGCCGCCCACATCCGGGCGGTCGGCGGGACGAGCGCGGTCGCGGTGACGCGTTCCCGCTCGATGAGGGCGAAGGCCGCGTCCGGGTCGGGCTCGTCGGTGAGCACGGCGGTGCCGCCCGCGTGCAGGGCGCCGAGCACTCCGGGACAGCCGAGCGCGAAGTTGTGGGCGACGGGCAGCGCGGCGAGGTAGACGGTGTCGGCGCCGAAGCGGCACAGCTCGGCACTGGCCCGCACGTTGTACGCGTAGTCGTCGTGGGTGCGCGGGATCAGCTTCGGCAGGCCGGTGGTGCCGCCGGAGACCAGGAGCAGCGCCACCTCGGAGGCGTCGCCGGGGGTGGGCGGCAACTCCCCCGCGATTCCGGGGCCGTCGAGCGGGAGGTGGGCGCCCGGGGCGCCGGCCACCAGGACGTGCCGCAGGTCCGGGCACTCCTTGACGACCTCGGCGGCCAGCTCACGGTGGTCGAAGCCCTGATGGACGTCCGGGACGACGTACGCCACGGCCCCGGACAGCCGGCACAGGTGGACGAGCTCGCTGCGGCGGTGCAGCGGCAGGGCGAGGACGGGGATCGCGCCGAGTCGCTGGAGGCCGAAGAAGACGGTGAAGAACTCGGGCACGTTCGGGAGCTGGAGGACCACGCGGTCCCCCGCCCGGACGCCGAGTCCGGCCAGCCGGCGCGCGGCACGGTCCGCCGACCGCTCCAACTCCGCCCGGTCCAGCCGCCGTTCGCCGTCGACGAGGGCTGTGCGGTGCGGGTCGGCGCGAGTCCAGGCCCGTAGTAGCTGGTCGAAGGTCTCGCCTCGCCAGTGCCCGGCCTCCCGGTAGCGCTCGGCGAACTCCTCGGGCCAGGGCGTACAGCCGTCCAGCACGTGGTCCCCCTCTGGTCGTGTCCTGCTCGGCAGGGGCTTGTCCATCCCGTTCTTCATACTGTAGTAAATGAATATCATTTTCAACAATGGATCACACATCGATCACTTCGAGGCTGGTGACGCAGTGTCAGAACCCGATCTTCTGCGGACGGTCCGCCCTCTGATCGCTGACTGGCTCGGCCCCGACGCCGAGCGGGTCGGCCCCGACGACAACCTCATCGAGCAGGGACTGGACTCCATCCGCCTGATGACCGTGTCCGCGGCACTGCGCCGCGCCGGCATACGGCTGACCTTCGCGGAACTCGCCCGCACACCCACGCTGCACGCGTGGGCGGAACTGCTGGCCGAGCGATGTCCGAGCCCCGGCAGCGGGACTCAGGAACCGTCCGAGGGCGCCTCGGCCGACGACGAGACCTCCCCCTTCGACCTCGCCCTGATGCAGCACGCGTACTGGGTGGGCCGCGGCGAGGAGCACGAACTCGGCGGTGTGGCCGCGCACTTCTACAACGAGTTCGACGGCGAGGGCGTCGACCCGCAGCGCCTGGAGCGCGCCGTACGCGCCCTGCTCGCCCGGCACGCCCAGCTGCGCGCCGTGTTCGGCGACGACGGCCGCCAGCACACCCCGGCCACCTCCGCCTGGCCCGGTCTTCGCGTGCACGACCTGCGCGAGCTGCCCGAGGACGAAGTGGACCGCCGGCTGGAGCAGCTGCGGGACGAGCTGTCGCACCGGATGCTGCGGGTCGGCGCGGGCGAGGTCTTCGACGTGCAGCTCTCGCTGCTGCCGGGCGGCCGGACCCGTACCCACCTCAACCTCGACATGCTCGCCGCCGACGCGCTCAGCCTGCGCGTCCTGCTCGCCGACCTCGCGGCCCTCTACCGCGGTACGGAGCAACTCCCGCCCATCGCCTACAGCTACCGCCGCTACCTCGCCGACCGTGCCGCCTCCGCCGAGCGGGAACGCGACCGCGCGCGGGACGCGGCCTGGTGGGCCACCCGGCTGCCGGACCTGCCGGGAGCGCCCGCACTGCCCGTGGCCCAGGGCCCGGTCCAGCCCCGTGTCACCCGCCGCCACCACTGGCTGCCGCCCGAGGCGCGCGACGCCCTGTTCGCCCGCGCCCACCGGCACGGCGTCACCCCCGCAATGGCCCTGGCCGCCGCGTACGCCGAGGTGCTGGCCGCGTGGAGCGCGGAGCACCGTTTCCTGCTGAACGTGCCGCTGTTCGACCGTGAGCCGCTGCATCCCGACGTACCCCTGCTCGTGGGCGACTTCACCGGATCCGTCCTGCTCACCGCCGACATGTCCGGTCAGGACGCCTTCGAGCACCGCGCCCGCGCCCTGCAAGAGCGCTTTCTCGACGATGCCGCCCACGCCTCCTACTCGGGTGTGGAGGTGCTCCGCGACCTGAACCGCGCGCAGCACGGCGGCGGCCGGGTCCTCGCGCCCGTCGTCTTCACCAGCGCCCTCAACCTGGGCGAGCTGTTCTCCGAGGACGTGCGCTCCTGCTTCGGGCGGCCGGTGTGGATCATCTCGCAGGGGCCGCAGGTGTGGCTGGACGCCCAGGTCACCGAGCTCGACGGCGGTCTGCTCGTGAACTGGGACGCGCTGGAGCAGGCGTTCCCCGAGGGAATGCTGGACGCGATGTTCGCCGCGTTCCGCACGCTGGTGGACTCCCTCGCAGGGGCCGACGCCACCTGGGGTGCGCCCGTGCCGGACCTGCTGCCCGAGGACCAGCGGGAGGCCCGCACGCGTGCCAACGCCACCGACGGGCCGCGCACCGGCCTGCTGCTCCACGAGGACTTCCTGAGCCGCGCCGAGCGCACCCCGGACCAGCCCGCGTTGCTGTGGGGCACGGACGACACGGACGGCCGCCTCACCTACGGCGAACTCGCCGACCGGGCCCGGCGGATCGCCGCCGCGCTCGCCGCGCACGCCGTCGGCCCCGGCGACCGCGTCGCCGTCTGCCTGCCCAAGGGGCCCGACCAGATCGCCGCCGTGCTCGGCGTGCTGACGGCGGGCGCGGCCTATGTGCCGGTCGGGCGTGACCATCCGCCGGCGCGACGGGATCGTGTGCTGAGCCGGGCGGAAACCCGGGTCGCCTTCGTGGACGAGGACACTGCGGCGCTGCCGGAGGGTGTGGTTGCGCTGACCGTGGCGGAGGCGTTGGCGCACGAGCCCGTCAAGGAGCCCGTCGCGGTGCCGGAGGACGACCCGGCGTACATCCTGTTCACCTCCGGCTCCACGGGTGAGCCGAAGGGCGTCGTCGTACCGCACCGCGCGGCGCGCAACACGGTCGACGACCTCGGCGAGCGGTTCGGCGTGGGTGACGGCGACCGGACGCTCGCGCTGTCCGCGCTCGACTTCGACCTGTCGGTGTACGACCTGTTCGGTCCGCTGTCCGCCGGCGGCGCGGTCGTGCTCGTACGGGAGGAGGACCGGCGGGACGCGGGGGGCTGGCACGCGCTGATGGCCCGGCACGAGGTCACCGTCCTCAACTGCGTGCCGTCCGTCCTTGACATGCTGCTCAGCACCGCCGGAGACGGGCTCGGAGCACTGCGGCTGGTGCTGCTCGGCGGTGACTGGGTGAGCGTCGACCTGCCCGGCCGGCTGGCGGAACGTGCGCCTGCCTGCCGGTTCGTGGCGCTGGGCGGTACGACGGAGACGGCGATCCACTCCACGGTGTGCGAGGTGACCGGCGCCGACGTTCCCGGGGACTGGACGGCGGTGCCGTACGGGACGCCGCTCGGCAACGTCCGGTGCCGGGTCGTCGACACCCGGGGCCGGGACTGCCCCGACTGGGTGCCGGGTGAGTTGTGGATCGGCGGGGCCGGGGTGGCCGACGGCTACCTCGGCGATCCCGAGCGCACCGCCGACCGGTTCGTGCGGCACGACGGGCTGCGCTGGTACCGCACGGGCGACCTCGCCCGCTACCGGCCCGGCGGCACCGTCGAGTTCCTCGGCCGGGCCGACTCCCAGGTGAAGCTGCGCGGCCACCGGGTGGAGCTGGGCGAGGTGGAGGCGGCACTGGAGCGGGCGCCGGGTGTGGGGCGGGCGGTCGCGGCGGTCGTCGGCGACGCGGACGGAGCTCCGCGGGCGCTGGTGGCGGCGTACGCGCCCGCGCTCGGCAAGGAGTCGAGCCCGAACGACGGGATCAGGCCCCAGGTCGTGGCCGCACGGCCGGATCCGCTGGAGGCGGATGTCGTCGCGCACGTCATCGGCCGGGTTCTCGAAGACCGGAGGACTCCCGCCGAGTCCATGCGCGGACTGGTCCGCCTGTGGCGGGACTGGCTCAGCCGCCAACCGGCACCGGCGGACGCGGAGCGCCTGGCCGAGTGCGTCGCCGGAACCCGCCTCGAAGCCGTGCTCGCCCGGCTGACCGAGCGGCTGCCGGACCTGCGGGCCATGCTCACCGGTGAACGCGACCCGCTGGAGCTCCTCGACGACCCGGTTCTCGCCCCGGAAGCGGCGCTCGACGCGCTGCCCGCCACCGCGGCGGCTGCCGCGGACTGCGCGGAGGCACTGCGCGCTCTCGCGGCGGAGCCCGGCCGGGGTGTGCTGCGGGTCGCGGTCGTCGGGGCGCGAGGTGGGCTCGGTGTCCTGCGCGTGGCGAAGCAACTTGCCTCTGTATCCGTACAGTTGACGCTCCTGGACACCTCTGCCGGGCTTCTGGAGCGGGCTCGCGACCGGCTGGCCGGCCTGCCGCACGACGTGAGGTACCGGTCGCTGCCGGACGGTGCGCTCCCGGAGGGACTGCCCGGCGCGTTCGACGCCGTCCTCGCCGTCGGCGCCCTGCACGCCTTCGACGACCCGGCCGCCGGGGTCGCCCAGGCGGCGGCGCTGCTGGCCCCGGGTGGCGTGCTGCTCGCGGTGGAGCAGGGCGGTCTGCCGCCGCTGGGGCTGATCTGTGCCGCGCTTCCCACACGGGGGTTCGCGAACGCGGACCCGGCCCGCCGCGCGGCCGGCAGCCCGCTGCTGCCGCCGTCGGCCTGGGAGCAGTTGCTGCACGGCCATGGGTTCAGCGAGGTGGGCACGTCCGTACGTGACCAGGAGCCCGCGCTGCTGATCCGCGCGGTCCGTGATCCGGACGGTCGGCCGTGCGACACCGACGGCGTCCGTGCCTTCGCCGTCGGCCAGGTGCCGTCGTACATGGTCCCCGACCGGCTGGTCCTGCTGCCGGTCATGCCGCTCACCGCGAACGGCAAGGTCGACCGGCGCGCGGTGCGCGAACTCCTCGCCCGGCACGTGTCGTCGGCGCGGAACCGCACGGGGCGGGGCACTCCGCCCCGGCCCGGCGTGGAGGAACTGGTCGCCGAGGTGTGGCGCGACCTGCTCGGCGCCCGGGACGTGCACCGCGAGGACGACTTCTTCGCGCTCGGCGGCGACAGCCTGCTGGCCACGCGGATGCTGCACCGGCTCGGCGAGCGCGGGGTGAACGGTGCCCGGATCGCCGACCTGTTCACGAGCCCGGTACTGAAGGACTACGCCGCCACGCTCACCCAGGACGCGGGCAGCTCCGCCGCGCCCGCCCTCGTGCCGGACCCGGAGCACGCGCACGAGCCGTTCCCGGCGACCGATGTGCAGCGCGCCTACTGGCTGGGGCGGTCCGAGGAGATGCGGCTCGGCGGAGTGGGGGCGCACTACTACTCGGAGTTCGACGGCACCGGCGTGGACCTGCCGCGGCTGGAGACGGCCTGGCGCGCGCTCGTCGTACGGCATCCGATGCTGCGGGCCGTCTTCGACGAGGACGGTCGGCAGCGCGTGCTCGACGAGGCCGACGTACCCGAGTTCACCATCCCGGTCCGGGACGGCGAGGAGCACCTCGCCACTCTGCGCGAGGAGATGTCCCACCAGGTCCTCGACCCCGCCCGCTGGCCGCTCTTCGACGTACGGGCGGTGCGGTACGGGGACGGCCGGACCCGCATCGGGGTGAGCCTCGACAACATCGTCCTCGACGGCCTCAGCATGATGACCGTCTTCACCGAGCTGGGCGTGCTGTACGCCGATCCGGACGCCGGACTGCCGCCCGTGGAGCCGACGTTCCGCGACTACCTCGCCTCCGTCCGCCCCGCGCCCGAGACGGTCGCCGCCGACCAGGCGTACTGGCGCGACCGGCTGCCCGAGCTGCCACCCGCGCCGCGGCTGCCGTTGCTGCGCGACCCGGCCACGCTGGGCCGCCCCCGCTTCACGCGCACCTCGGGGCAGCTGACCGCCGACCGCTGGCGGCGTCTGAAGGAACGTGCCCGCGAGCACGGTGTCACCCCCTCCACCCTGCTGCTCGCGGCCTACGCGGAGGTGCTCGGCACCTGGAGCGAGAGCCCCGAACTCACCGTCAACCTCACCCTGTTCGACCGCCAGGAGATCCACCCGGACATCAACCGGACCCTCGGCGACTTCACCTCGCTGCTGCTCGCCGCCCACCGTCCGCGCGCCGGCGAGGACTGGCTGACCCGGGTGCGTGCGTTGCAGGAACAGCTGTGGCGCGACCTTGACCACCGCTCGGTCTCCGCGGTGTGGGTGATGCGCGAACTGGCCCGGGCTCGTGGCGAGTCCGAGGCCGCCGTGCCGGTGGTGTTCACCAGTGCGCTCGGCGTCGACGACGGCGTGTCCATGGACGCGCCCGACGGTTTCCCGCCGCGCGTGTGGGGCGTCAGCCAGACCCCGCAGGTCTGGCTCGACCTCCAGGTGTACGAGGGCCGGGACGGGGCGCTGCGCCACCAGTGGGACGCGGTGCGGGAGCTGTTCCCCGAGGGCCTGGTGGAGACGATGTCCGCCGCCTTCGACGAGCTGCTGCTCCACCTGTGCGACGCCGACTGGCGGACGCCCCGGCCCGCCCTGCTGCCCGACGCTCAGCGTGCGGTCCGCGAGCGGGTCAACGCCACGGGCAGGCCGGGCGGCGAACGCGCCCTGCACCTGCCCTTCTTCGAGCGGGCCGCCTCCGAACCCGACTCCCCCGCCCTGCTCTGGGGCGACGACGGTGTGATGTCGCGGGGCGAGCTGCGCGACCACGCGCTGCGCATCGCCGCCGCACTGGCCGCGCGCGGCGTCGAACCCGGTGACACGGTCGCCGTGTCGCTGCCCAAGGGCCCCGAGCAGATATGCGCCGTGCTCGGAGTACTGGCGGCCGGTGCCGCGTACGTCCCGGTCGGTGCCGACCAGCCTCCGGTGCGGCGCGAGCGGATGCTCAGGGCGTCGCGGGCCCGGTGCGTACTCGACGCGGAGTTCCTTGCCGAGCCGCTGCCCACACCGCTGGAGAAGCCCGTGGCCACCGACCCCGACTCCTGCGCGTACGTGATCTTCACCTCCGGATCCACCGGTGAGCCCAAGGGCGTCGAACTCACCCACCGGGCCGCCGCCAACACCGTCGAGGACATCAACGAACGGCACGGCATCGGCCCCGGCGACCGCGTCCTGGCGGTCTCCGCGCTCGACTTCGACCTGTCCGTGTACGACATCTTCGGACTGCTCGGCGCGGGCGGCGCGCTCGTCCTGGTCACCGAGGAGGAGCGCAGGGACGCCCAGCGGTGGCGCGACCTCGCCGCACGGCACGGCGTCACCGTCTGGAACTCCGTACCGATGCTGCTGGACATGCTGCTCACCGCGTCGGCGGGGCAGGCACCGCCCACGCTCAGGCTCGCCATGGTCTCGGGCGACTGGGTGCCGCTGGACCTGCACGCGCGCCTGGCCTCCCACAGTGACTGCCGGCTCATCGCCATGGGCGGTGCCACCGAGGCCGCCATCTGGTCCAACGCGTACGACGCCACCGCCGGCGCGCCGGAGGGCTGGCCGTCGGTGCCGTACGGGACGCCGCTGCGCGCACAGCGGTTCCGGGTCGTGGGTCCGCTCGGCGAGGACTGCCCGGAGTGGGTACCGGGCGAGCTGTGGATCGGCGGAGCCGGGGTGGCCACCGGATACCGGGGCGATCCCGAGCGCACCGCCGACCGGTTCGTGACCGACGGCGGGGACCGCTGGTACCGCACCGGCGACCTGGGCCGCTACCGTCCCGACGGGCTGCTGGAATTCCTGGGGCGCCGCGACCACCAGCTGAAGATCCGGGGCCATCGCACCGAGCTCGGCGAGGTCGACGCGGCGCTGCTCGCTCAGCCCGGAATCGCCCGCGCCATCACCGTCGCGACCGGGCCGCGGGGGCAGCAGCGGCTGACCGCGTTCGTGGTTCCCGAGGGACCGCTGGACCTCGCGGCGGTCGAGCGCCGTCTCCCCGACCACCTGCCCGCGCACGCCGTGCCCTCCGCGCTCGTCCTGCTGCCGGACGGGCTGCCGCTGACCGCCAACGGCAAGGTGGACCGCGCCGCGCTCGCCGAGCAGGCGGCCGGTCTCGGCGTGACGTCCGGCGGGACACGGGAGCCGGCCGGCCCGGTCGAGGAGCTGGTCGCCGCCGCCTGGCGGGAGCTGCTCGGGGCCGAACAGGTCGGCAGGGACGACGAGTTCTTCGCACTCGGCGGCGACAGCCTGCTGGCCACGCGGCTCGTGGCCCGGTTGCGCGAGGCCGGGGTGCGCGGCGCCCGCATCGCGGCGCTGTTCACCCACCCGGTGCTCAAGGACTACGCCGCCACGCTGACCCTGGGTGCCGAAAAGCCCGTAACGCAGGCCCTGGTGAGCGATCCGGCGCACGCGCACGAGCCGTTCGAGGCGACCGACGTGCAGCGGGCGTACTGGATCGGGCGCACCGCACAGCTCGACCTCGGCGGGGTCGGCTCGCACTACTACAGCGAGACCGACGAGGAGTACGCCGACATCGCCGGGCTGGAACGGGCCTGGCGACGGCTCATCGCCCGCCACCCGATGCTGCGGGCCGTCTTCGACGAGGACGGGCGGCAGCGCGTGCTCAACGAGGCCGAGGTGGCGGACTTCACCATTCCGGTCCGGGCGGGCGAGGAGCATCTCGCCGCCCTGCGCGAGGAGATGTCCCACCAGGTCCTCGACCCGGCCCGCTGGCCGCTGTTCGACGTACGGGCCGTGCACTACACCGCGCCGGACGGCGAGCGCCGGACCCGGATCGGGGTGAGCCTGGACAACCTGGTCCTCGACGGCCTCAGCATGATGATCGTCTTCACCGAGCTGCGGCAGCTGAGGGAGGACCCGGACGCCGAACTCCCCTCCGTGGGCGTGACGTTCCGGGACTACCTTGCCTCCGCGCAGCCGCCGGACGGCACCGTGGCGACCGACCAGGAGTACTGGCGCGACCGGCTCACCTCGCTGCCCCCGGCACCCCGGCTGCCGCTGCTGCGCGAGCCGTCGGCGATCGGCCGCCCGCGCTTCGAGCGCCGTGCCACGCATCTGCCGTACGAGAGGTGGGAGCGGCTCAAGGACCGGGCCCGGGTCTACGGCATCACGCCCTCCGTGCTGCTGCTCGCCGTGTACGCCGAGGCGCTCGGCGAACACGCCGAAAGTCCCGAACTCACCGTCAACCTCACCCTCTTCGACCGGCAGGAGATCCATCCGGACATCAACCGGATCGCCGGTGACTTCACTTCTCTGCTGCTGGCCGCCCACCATCCGCGCGTCGGCGAGTCCTGGCTCGCGCGCCTGCGCGGGCTGCAGGCCCGCCTGTGGACCGACCTCGACCACCGGGCCGTGTCAGCGGTGTGGGTGATGCGCCAGCTCGCCCAGCGGCGGGGCCCCGACCGGGCGGCCATGCCGGTCGTGTTCACCAGCGCCCTCGGCATCGACGACGAGCGGGCCCGGCTGCTGACCCCGCCGCACTGGTCGGTGTCCCAGACCCCGCAGGTCTGGCTCGACCACCAGGTGCTGGAGGACGCCGAAGGGCTGCGGCTGACCTGGGACGCGGTGACCGGGTTGCTGCCTGATGACCTCCCCGAATCGCTGATGGCCCGGCAACTCGCCCTGCTGGAAGAGCTGGCCGCGGCCGACAACTGGGACGCGCTGATCCTCACCACGGGTCTCCGGGTGGGAGAGCAGTCCGCCGTTCCCGTGCCGACGACCGCCGAGGCAGAGGCCGACGCCGGAGGGCCGCCACGCGGCGCCACCGAGGAACTCGTCGCCACGCTCTGGTCGGAGCTGCTGCCCGACACCCCACTCGCGGGCCGCGAGCAGGGCTTCTTCGCGGCCGGCGGGGACAGCCTGCTCGCCACCCGCCTCATCGCGCGACTGCGTGAACGCACCGGCGTGGAGGTCCCGCTCCGGGAGTTCTTCGCCGCCCCGACCGTGGCCGCGCTCGCCGCCGCCGTCGATCACATCACCGACCGCACCACCGAACAGAACTGGGAAGAGGGGGAGCTGTGAGCGCCGCCGAGCTGGTATCGGAACTGGCCGCCGCCGGAGTCGAGTTGTGGGAGGAGGACGGCCGCATCCGCTTCCGGGCGCCGCAGGGCGCCCTCACCGAGGAACTGCGCGAGCGGCTACGCGCCGACCGGGACGCCGTACTGGCACATCTGCGGGACCCGTTCGCGGAGCCCCTGGTACCGGACCCGGACGGCCGGCACCTGCCGTTCCCGCTGACGGAGGTGCAGTCCTCGTACCTGCTGGGCCGCACGGACGCCTTCCCGTACGGCGGCATCGGCTGCCACGCCTACCTGGAGTACGAACTGCCGGGCGACGTCGCTCCCGAGCGGGCCACCGACGCCTGGCGGGCACTGGTCGAGCGGCACGACGCGCTGCGCACCGTGTACCACCCGGACGGGCAGCAGGTGCTCAAGGACCTGCCGCCGTACGACATCCCCGTGGCCGGCGCCGAGCAGGCGGAGCGGATCCGCGGGGAACTGGCGCAGCGCACCTACGATCCGGGCGCGTGGCCGCTGTTCGACGTGCGCCTCACGCACTCCCCCGAGCGGCTGCTCGTGCATCTCTCCGTCGACCTGCTCGTCACGGACTTCTCCGGGGTGCAGCAACTGCTGGGCGAACTGGAGCAGCTGTGCCTCGCGCCCGACCGGGCGCTGGAACCCGTCCCGGTGTCCTTCCGCGATCACGTACTCGCCGAGCGGCGGCTGCGTGACAGCGCCCGCTGGGCCCGTGACCGCGCCTACTGGCTGGACCGGCTCGATGACCTGCCTCCCGCTCCCGAACTCCCCGTCTTGGGTGAGGAGTCGGGTGGAAGCGTGCGGTTCCGGCGGCTGGCCGACCGGCTGACCGCCGAGGAGTCGGCGGCGCTGCGGCGGCGGGCCGCCGGGCGTGACCTGACGGTGTCCACCGTGCTGCTCGCCGCCTACGCCGAGGTGATCGGCCGATGGAGCGCCAAGCCGCGCTTCACGCTCAACCTGCCGGTGTTCGCCAAGCGCCCCGTGCACCCCGACATCGGCCGGGTCGTGGGCGACTTCACGTCCGTGACGCTGCTGGCCGTCGAGCCCGACGCCGAGAAGGGGTTCGCGGACCGGGCCCGCGTGCTCGGCGGGCGGCTCTTCGAGGACCTGGACCACGGCCTGTACTCGGGCGTGGAGGTGCTGCGCGAGGCGGCCCGCCGCTCGGACCGGCAGACGCTGATGCCGGTCGTGTTCACCAGCACCCTTCAGGGCACGGAGGTGCCGGCCATGGGTCCCGGCAGGGTCGTGTACGGCGTGACGCAGACGCCGCAGGTGTGGATCGACTGCCAGGTGATGGAGTCGGGCGGGGAGATCCTGCTGGGCTGGGACGTGCGGGAGGGCGCCCTGCCGGAGGGGCTGGCCGATGACGCGTTCGACGCGTTCGCTTCTCTCGTACGGGAGTTGGCCGCATCGGACGCGCCGTGGGACAGCACCGACCCGGTGCGGCTGCCCGAGGCGCAGGCGACCCGGCACGCGGACGTCAACGCCACCGGGCGGCCCTTGCCCGAAGGGCTGCTGCACGAGCGCGTGTTCGCCGCAGCCGTCGCGCACGCCGACCGCCCGGCGGTCATCGCGCCCGACCGCATCCTCACCTACGCCGAACTCGCCGGGTACGCCTGGGCGGTGGCCGCCCGGCTGCGGAAGGCCGGGGTCGCGCCGGGCGACCGGGTGGCGATCGTGATGGACAAGGGCTGGGAGCAGGTCCCGGCCGTGCTCGGCGCGCTGGACGCGGGGTGCGTGTACGTGCCGGTGGACACCGTCCACCCGCCCGCGCGCCGGGCGAAGGTCCTGGCCTCCAGTGGAGCGGTCGCCGTGCTCACCCAGGCGCGCCTGAGTGACTCGTACGCGATACCGACGATCGCCGTCGACGCGCTTGCGCCGTCGGAGGCGGTGGAGTCGCGGCCGGTGGACCCCGACCAGGCCGCGTACATCATCTACACGTCCGGCTCGACCGGTGAGCCCAAGGGCGTGGTGGTCTCCCACCGGGCCGCGCTCAACACGGTCGCCGACATCGACGAGCGGTTCGGCGTGGGGCCGGGCGACCGGGTCCTCGGGCTCGCCCAACTGGGCTTCGACCTGTCCGTGTACGACCTGTTCGGGCCCCTCGCACACGGCGGGGCGGTCGTCCTGCCGGACGCCGAGCGCCGCGGCGACCCCTCGCACTGGGCCGACCTCGCCGCCCGCCACCGGGTGACCCTGTGGAACTCGGTGCCCGCACAGCTCCAGATGCTGTACGACTACCTGGCCTCCGGCGCCGGTGCGGCCGACGTGGCGGCGCTGTCCGGGCTGCGACTCGGCCTGCTGTCCGGCGACTGGATCCCCGTACGCCTGCCGGACCGGGTGCGGGAGCTCCTGCCGGGGCTACGGTTGATCAGCCTGGGCGGGGCGACGGAAGCCGCGATCTGGTCCATCCACCACCCCATCGAGCAGCCCGTGGACCCGGACCGGCCGAGCATCCTCTACGGCAGGCCGCTCGCCAACCAGACCTTCCACGTCCTGGACGAGGCACTGCGACCGCGGCCGGACTGGGTGCCGGGCGAGCTGTGCATCGGCGGCAGCGGCCTGGCGCTCGGCTACCACGGGGACCCGGAGACGACGGCACGGCGGTTCGTCACCCATCCCGTCACCGGGGAGCGGCTCTACCGGACCGGTGACCTGGGCCGGTGGCTGCCCGGCGGGGACATCGAGTTCCTGGGGCGCGAGGACGGGCAGGTCAAGATCCGGGGTCATCGCATCGAACTCGCCGAGATCGAGGCCGCGTTGACGGGGCATCCGGCCGTCGGCGGGGCGGCCGTGCTCGCCGTCGGTGACCATCCGCTGCAACGCCGGCTGGTCGCCTTCGCGGAACCGGCACGGGTGGCCCGTGCTGATGAGGCAGGCGGTGCCCTGCCGCGGCGGGCCCGGGAGGCGGCCGACGCGTTCGAGGTGGCCGAGCCGGAGCGGATCGCCGAGTTCGCCCGGCTGCTGGACGAGGCGTCGCTGGCGTCCATGCTCGACGCGCTGCGCGCCCGTGGCCTGTTCGCGGAGCCCGGGGCCGCCCACACGGCCGACGAGGTGGTGGAGGCAGCCGCCGTACCGCGCCACCACCGCCTGATCCGGCGCTGGCTGCGCGTGCTGCACGCGGAGGGCGTCCTGGAGCTGGACGCCGGCCGGTACAGGATGGGCGTCGAGCCGCCCTCGGCCGCCGACGCATGGGACCGGGTCGCCGCCGTATGGAGCGACGAGCTGGGCCCGCGCGACCTGCTCGACTATCTCCGCGCCAACGCGGACCAGTTGGGCGCACTGATGGACGACCGTGTCGCCGCCGTCGACCTCCTCTTCCCCGCCGCCCGGATGGAGACCGCCGACGCGGCCTACCGCGAGAACGTCATGTCCGCCTACCTCAACCGTGTCGTCGCCGAAGCCCTGCGCACGGCGGCCGAGGAACGGGCAGCGTCCGGCCGACCGCTGCGGGTGCTGGAGGTGGGCGCCGGGACCGGGGCGAGCACCGCCGGGGCGCTGGCCGCGCTGGACGGACGGGAGGTGGAGTGGCTGTTCACCGATGTGAGCCCGTTCTTCCTGGACAAGTCGCGCGAGCGGTTCGGGCCCGACACAAGGCTGCGGTACGGGCTGTACGACGTGGACCGTGACCCGGCCGAGCAGGGGCTGGCGGCGAACTCGTTCGACGCGGTGGTGTGCGCGGGCGTGCTGAACAACGCCCGGGACACGGCGGCCGCGCTCACCGCGCTGCGCTCGCTGCTCGTGCCCGGCGGGCTGCTGCTGGTCACCGAGCCGACGCGGGAACACTACGAGATCCTGATCTCGCAGGCGTTCATGATGACCGGGGCGGAGGACGTGCGGCGCGCGGACGGCACGGATGGCACGGACGCCACCTTCGTCACCCGCGAGCAGTGGCTGCGCCTCTTCGCCGAGACGGGCGGTGAGAACACGCTCTGCCTGCCCAAGCAGGGCCACCCGCTGGAGCCGCTGGGCCAGCACGTCTTCGCCGTACGCTTCAAGACCGACCGAGCCCTGGTCGACCCTGCGGACGCCCTCGACCATCTCGCGGCACGGCTGCCGGTCTACATGCTGCCCGCCGCCCTGCACGTCCTCGACGCGCTCCCCCTCACGTCCAACGGCAAGGTGGACCGCAAGGCCCTCGCGGCACGGGCCGCCGTCACGGCCGAGGAGCAGCACACCGTCGCCGTGGCGGAAACCGCCGAGCCCGCCGACGAGCTGGAGGAGCGGCTCGCCTCGGTGGCTGCCGTGGCACTCGGTGTGACGGCCGTCCCGCGCGATCGCAGCCTGTTCGACCTGGGCGCGGACTCGCTGCTGCTCGCCCAGCTGTCGGCGCGGCTGATCGAGGAGGTACCGCAGGCGGCGGACCAGCAGTTCGACACCCTGCTGCGGGAGCTCCTCAACCGCCCGACGGTCGCCGACCTGGCCCGCCATCTGCGCGGGACGGACGACGCCGAGGCGGGCACGGGCGAGGCGAGCGCGCTGCTGCCACTCGGCGACGCGCCGGACGGCGGAGTGCTGCACGTACTGGTGCACGAGGGCATCGGCACCATGGCCCCGTACCGCGACCTCACGGACCGGCTCACCGCGTACGGACCGCTCGTCGGCCTGGCCGTCGGCGATGTCGAGGCGTGCACGGAGATCCCGGCGGAGGAGTTCGTGGAGCGGCTCGCCGCCGAGCACGTACGGCGGTTGACCGCGACCGGTGCCGACCGGTTCCGGCTCACGGGGTACTGCCTGGGCGGGCAGCTCGCCACCGAGATCGCCCGGCAGCTCACCGAGGGCGGGGCGCACGTCGAGCGGCTGACGGTGGTCAGCAGCAGCCCGCCCGCCTTCGTGTGCGAGGACGAGCTGCTGATCGAGCACGCCTTCGCGCGGGTGCTGGGCGCGGACCCGGCGGCGGCCGGTTACCCGGACGACGAGGAGGAGCTGGGGGCGGCGCTGCGGGCCGTCCTCGACGCCACCCCCGGCCGGGTGCCGTCCGGCGCCTTCGCCGCCCTGTGCGGTGAGCCGCGCCTGGAGGCGGTGGCCCGCCGCATGCGCGCCCTGGCCGAGGTGCCCCAGCCGGAGCGGCTCGGAGCGATCGCCCGCACCCTGGGCGGGGACGGCGACGCCGCCCACGTACCGGGCCTGTACCGGGTGTTCCGGCACGCCTTCGCCGCCGCGTCGCTGCACACCACGCAGCCGTACGCGGGCGACATCACCCTCGTACAGCCGCGGGGCCGGCTGCGGTTCCTCGCGGGCTTCGGGCAGGAGGCGGACGAGCTGTGGCGTGAGGTGTGCCTCGGTGATCTGACGGTGGTCGATGTCGACGGCGACCACTTCAGCTGCCTGCGCGCGCCGCACGTCGACCAGGTGGCCGCGGCTGCCGGAGGCACCCCGTGAACCGAGGCCGTACCGCGCCGGTCGCGGTGGGCGTGGTCGGGGCGGCCGGGGCGGTGGGCCGGGCCGTGCTGGACGAGTTGCTGCGTCTCGGGGTGGGGCCGGTGCGGGCGGCGGTGCGCCGTCGGCCGGGACTGCCCCTGCCCGCGGCGGCCGGGCTGTGGCCGGACCCGGTGGACGTGACCGACGAGCAGGCCCTCGCCGCGTTCTGCGCCGAGTGCCGTGTCGTCGTCAACGCCACCGGGCCGGTCCGGGCCATGGGCCACCGGGTGGCGGCTGCGGCCCTCGCGGCGGGCGCGGACCTGGTCGACGTCAACGACACGGCCGAACTGCCCGAACCGCCGCCGTACGAGCGGCTGTTGCGGTGGCGGACGGCGGTAATCGGGGCGGGGCTGATGCCGGGGCTGGCGGGGATGCTGCCCGGGTTGCTGGCCGAAAGCAGGGAGGTCAAGGGCGAGGTCCTCACCGTGCGCGTCGGCGGGCTCCCCCACTTCCCGCCCGCCGCCGCCCGGGACTTCATGGACCGGCTCGCCCGCCCCGACGGCGAAGTGACGGCCGTCTGGCGCGACGGGCGACGGGTGCCGGGGGCACTCGCGGTGGAGCGTGACGCGCGGCTGCCGTACTTCCCCGGGGCCGTGACGGCGATCCCGTACCTGACCGAGGAGGCCGTGGCCGTCGCCCATCGACACGGGCTCGGCGAGGTGCGCTGGTACACGGTGTTCGGCGGCGAGCACACCCGCGCGGTTCTCGACCGCTATCGCGCCGGGCTGTCGCCGGACGACCGGTCTGTGGACGTGGCCGCGGACGAGCTGTCGCGTGCCACGCTCACCGACCTCGCGGGCCGAACGCCGTACCAGGCCGTGACCTGCGAGCTGGAAGGGCGCGCGCTCGTCCTCACCGGAACCGACTCCACGGCCCTCACCGGAACCACCGCCGCCCACGCGGCCCTGGCGGTGCTGAACGGTGAACTCCCGCCCGGACAGCAGCACTTCGCGGAACTCCCCGACCCTGGGCGCCTGGCCCGTCGTATCGCCGAAACCCCGGCCGTGACCGCGCTTCGGCTGCTGGACGGGCCGCTCGCCGAACTCCCCCTGGAAGAAGGAATCCTGTGACTCCCGTGACCCGAGTCGTCGTCTGCGGCACCGGTTTCGGCCGCGTGTACCTCAGTGCCTTCCGGGAACCGGGGCCGGACTTCCCGTTCCGGCTGACCGGTGTCCTCGGCCGGGGCAGCGCCCGCTCCAAGGCATGCGCGGAACGCTACGGGGTGCCTCTCCTCACCGACCCGGACGAGGTGCCCCGGCACGCCGACCTGGCCTGCGTGGTGGTGCCCAACGGGGTCGGCGGCGGGGAGGGGGCCGCGCTCGCGCGGCGGCTGATGGCGCACGGGGTACATGTGCTGCACGAGCATCCGATCCACCAGGTGGAACTGGCCGCCTGCCTGCGCACCGCCCGCCGCCACGGTGTCCAGTACCGGCTCAACACCTTCTATCCGCACCTGGCTCCCGTGCGCCGCTTCCTCGCGGCGGCCCGTCATCTGGCCGAGCGGCAGGACGTGCTGTACGCGGAGGGGTGGTGTGCCGTCCATGTGTCGTACGACCTGATCGACATCCTCGGTCAGGCGCTCGGCGGGCTGCGGCCCTGGCAGCTCGGGGATCCCGTGTCCGGCGGCGGGCCGTTCACCACCCTGGAGGGCCGGCTCGCCGGCGTCCCCCTCACCCTGCGCGTCCTGAACCAGCTCGACCCGGAGGACCCCGACAACCACACGCACCTGCTGCACCGGGCCACCCTCGGCTTCAGCGGCGGCACGCTGATCCTGGCCGGGACGCACGGCCCGGTCCTGTGGAGCCCGGCGCTGCCCGCCCCGCGCGGGGACGACGGCGAGCTGGACTTCGACGCCGAGGCCCACCGCCTGGTGCACCTGCCGAGCGTTCAGCCGGTCGGCCCCGCCGAGGCGCCCACGCACCGGGAGGTGTACGCCGACGTGTGGCCGGCAGGCGTACGGCGGGCCCTGCGGGCGACGGCGGACGCGGCCGGGGCGGGCGAGGACCCGATGCGGGCGGGCCAGTACCACCTCACCCTCAGCCAGATCTGGCAGGACCTCACCGCCCGACTCGGCTACCCGGACCTGGTACGCCGCCCCGCGCCGGAGCCGGTCACCGCGCCGGACCTGGCCGCGGCGGTGCGTGAACGGGAGGGGCTGTGACCACTTCGGCGCCTGCTTTCAACCCGCTGGACCTGAGCCACAGCGAGGACCCCTATCCCCGGCTGGCCGCGCTGCGCCGCGAACGGCCGGTCTCCACGCCGCTGCCCGGCTGGCATGTGGTGGTCCGCGACGCGGACGTGCGGGCGGTGCTGGCGGACCCGGCTCTGTGGTCGAGCCGCCGCAACAACTCCTCCGTACCCGACACACCCGAAGCGGACCGGGAGTTGGCTCTGTCCCAGCTCGACCCGCCCGCGCACACGCGGCTGCGTCGGCTCCTCTCCCCCGCCTTCGCACGGACCGTCGTCGCGGAGCTGGAACCCGTCGTGCGGGAACGTGCCGAGGCGCTGGCGGGCCGGTTCGAGCAGGACACGGATCTGGTCGGCGCGTTCGCCGCGCCGCTGCCACGTGCCGTCCTGGCTGCCTTCTGCGGAGTGGACGACGCCGACGCGGCGGACTACGACCGCTGGGCCGCCACCTTCACCGACCTCCTGGGGCACCGGGCGCACGCCGAATGGCCCGCCTTCGAGCGCTGGGCGCTGCGGGAAACCGAAGGACGCGTCCGTGTCCTGCAGCAGCTGGACCGCACCGAGGCGGTCACCTTCCTGCACTTCCTGATCGTGGCCGGGGTGCCCAACCTCCGCCATGCGCTGGGGAATCTGGTGCTGCGGCTGCTGAGCGAGGATCACTGGCGGGCCGAGGGGCTGCCGGAGGCGATCGAGGAGTCGTTGCGCCTCGACCCGCCCGCGCTGTGGCAGATGCGCACCGCGACCCGTGACACCACCGTGGGCGACAGCCCCGTACGGGCCGGGGAACGGGTGGTCGCGGTCGTCGCCTCCGCCAACCGCGACCCAGCGCGCTGGGGTGCCAACGCCGACGCGTTCCGGCCTGACCGGCCGGGAGTGCGCGCCCACCTGGCCTTCGGCAAGGGCCCGCACGCCTGCCTCGGCGCCTCCCTCACCCGGCTCCAACTGCGGGTGGCGGCCGAGGTGTTGATCGGGCGCTATCCAAAGCTGCGGCTCGCACCCGGCTTCCGTTTCCGCCGCGCCGGCGACTTCATGAGCCGCGGCCCCGCCGCGCTTCCCGTCCACCTGGAGTGACCTCTGTGACCAGTACCGCTTCCCCTTGGCTCCGCCGACCGCTGCCCCGCCCCACGGCACGCGTGTCGCTCGTGTGCTGTCCGCACGCGGGTGGCAGCGCCGCCTTCTACACCGCGTGGGCCCGGCTGCTGCCACCGCATGTGGAGCTCGTCGCCGTGCAGTACCCGGGCCGCCAGGACCGGCTCACGGAGCCCGCCGCCGAGTCCATGGACGAGCTCGCCGGTGCGGTCGCCGAGGCGCTGCGCGCCGACCGATCGGATCGCGAACACGTCCTGTTCGGGCACAGCATGGGCGCCTCGGTCGCCTGGGAGACCGCCCTGCGGCTGGAGGCATCGGGCGCGGGCCCGCGGCACGTGGTCGTCTCCGGGCGTCCCGGGCCGCACCGCCAGCGCCCCGGCACGGTGCACCTGCGGGACGACGACGGCCTCGCCGCCGAACTGCGCCGCCTCGACGGCACCCACGCCGCCCTGCTCGACGACCCCGAGGTGCGGGCGGTGCTGCTGCCCGCGGTACGGGCCGACTACCGCCTCATCGAGACCTACCGCCCGGACACCACCGCCCGGCTGCGCTGCCCTTTGACCGCCCTCACCGGAGATCGCGACGAGGAGGCCACGGAGGCGGACGTGGCGACGTGGCGGAGCGCCACGTCGGGGGCGTTCAGCGGCCTGGTCCTGCCGGGCGGCCACTTCTACCTGGTCACCCAGGTGAAGCAGGTCGTCGCGACTGTGCTCGACGTATGCGGTGCGCCGCCGCCCGCCGCCCACGCCGTACTTCCCTGACCGCTGAGTGGAGTGACATGACCACCCTTCCCCAAGCCGCCCCCGCGCGCGTCGACCTCGCTGCGCTCGCCGACCTCGTCACCCCGTGGGCGATCAGGGTCGCGGCGACCCTGCGCCTGGCCGATCACATCACCGCCGGCCACACGGCGCTGCCCGACCTCGCCCGCGCCGCGGGTGCCGACCCGGACGCGCTGCGCCGCATGCTGCGCGTGCTTACCGGTCGGGGCGTCTTCGCCGAGCCGGAGGAGGACACGTACACACTCACGCCCGCAGCCGAACTCCTCAAGGACAGCGGGGCGTTCGGGCTGCGCGCCTGGTACGACCTGGACGGCATGGGCGGGCGCATGGACCAGGCGTTCGGGCGTCTGCTGGACACCGTGCGCACCGGTGAGCCCGCCTATCCCCTCGTGCACGGCCGGTCCCTGTGGCAGGACACCCTGGACGACCCCGCACTCGCCCGCTCCTACGCCGACCTGATGGCCGCGCACACCAGGTTCGCGGCCCCGGAGGTCGTCGCCTCGTACGCCTGGCCCGAGCGCGGGCACGTGGTGGACGTCGGCGGCGGTTCCGGATCCCTGCTCGCCCGGCTGCTCACGGCGCGCCCCGCGCTGCGCGGCACGCTGCTCGACCTGCCCGAGGCTGCGGAGGAAGCCCACAAAGCCCTGTCCGCCGCCGGACTCGGGACGCGTGCCTCGGTGCATCCCGGCAGCTTCTTCGACCCGCTGCCCGCCGGAGCGGACCTGTATCTGCTCACCTGGGTGCTGCACGACTGGAGCGACGAAGAAGCCGAGCGAATCCTGCGCCGGTGCGCCGAAGCGGCCGGCGAGGACGGCCGGGTCCTCGTCGTGGAGAACCTGGCCACCGACGGCCGCCGCGCCGACGTGGCCGCGGCTATGGATCTACGGCTGCTGGTGCTGTTCGGCGGCCGAGAACGCACGCCGCGGCAGCTGGACGACCTGGTCACCCGGGCCGGACTGCGCGTCACCGGCCGCCACGTCACCGGAACCGGCATTCACCTGGTGACCTGCGCGCACGCCGGGTGACGCACAGCGGTAGGGCGGCACGGTACATCACCGTGCCGCCCTGCTACCGCGTCACGAACGCACGGCCAGCCGCCACCCGCTCGCCTGCTCCCGCTCCCCCCAGAACGCCGCGTACCGCCCGCCGAGCGCCAGCAGTTCCTCGTGCGTGCCCTGTTCGACGATCCGCCCGCCCTCCAGGAACGCGATCAGATCGGCACCCCGGATGGTGTCGAGCCGGTGGGCGACAACCAGTACCGTCCGATCCGCCGTAAGCGCTCCCAGGGCCCGCTGGACCGCGGCCTCGTTCTCCGCGTCGAGCGCCGAGGTCGCCTCGTCGAGCAGCACGATCGGTGCCTGCTTGAGCAGGGCCCGCGCCAGCGAGATCCGCTGCCGCTCCCCGCCGGACAGGGCCGCGCCACCCTCGCCGACCCGTGCGTTCCAGCCGTCCGGGAGCCGCTCGGCGATCTCGTCGACCCTGGCGAGCCGCCCGGCCTCGCGCACTTCCTCGCCCGTGGCGTCCTCGCGTCCGGCGCGGATGTTGTCCTCGATCGTGCCCGCGAAGAGGTAGACGTCCTGGAAGACCATGGCGAGCCGCGCCATGAGCTGATCGGTTGTCAGGTCACGGACGTCCGTCCCGCCGACGCGGACCGTGCCCGCGCTCACGTCCCAGAAGCGGGCGATCAGCCGGGTCACGGTGGTCTTGCCCGCGCCGGACGGGCCGACCAGCGCCACGGTCTTCCCGGCCGCGACGCGCAGGTCGAGTCGGTCGAGCACGGTGGGCCCGTCTCCGTAGCCGAAGGAGACACCGTCGAGCTCTATGCCGTACGCCTCCGGGAACGGCGCCTCGGTCTCCGGCTGGGGCAGCGGATCGGTGGCGAGTACCTCGTCCAGGCGCTCCAGCGTGCCGCGAGCGACCCGCAGCGAGCCGCCCAACTCCGCCGCCGCACCCATGGGTTCGACGAAGCGCACGGCCAGCACGAGCACCGCGATCAGCTCACCGGCACCGATCGATCCGCCGACCGCCAGGAACGTGCCGAGCAGCAGGACGCAGGTGAAGCAGAGCTGCACGGCGAGCGCGAAGCCCGCGATGCCGGGTACTCCGATGCGTATGGCGGCGCGGGCCTTGGCCTGCTGCTCGCGCAGGGCGGCGTCGAGGAGTTCGTGGTCCTCGGCGGTCCGGCCGAAGGCGCGCAGTGCGGGTTGGTGCCGGGCGAACTCCACCAGCCGGTCGGCGGTCTCGACTGCGGCGGCATGGGACTGCCGGTCGACGCGGGACATCAGCCGCCCGGACCACCGGTACGCGGCAGCCGCGACCGGGGCCGCCACGACCATGGCCAGCGCGAGCCGCCAGTCGATGACGAACGTGGCCAGGACGACGACGGCGGGCGTGACGAAGGCGTTGCACAGCGGACGCATCAGGTTGGCGGCGGCGTTCATCACCTGGACCACGCCCTGTCCCGCCAACTGGCCCAGCGCCCCGGTGCGTTCGCCGCCGAACCAGCCGAGCGGCAGCGCGACGACATGGTCACCGATGCGGTGGTGCAGGGTGCGCCCCAGGTCGGCGCTGAAGCGGTTGCCGCGCACGGCCGCGGTGAAGGCGACGGCCCCGTAGGCGACCGTCGCGACGGCGAGAGCGGCGACCCACGGCCAGGCCGCCTCCGGGTCGTCGCCGAGGAGCCGGGTCAGCAGCGGGACCAAGAGCGCATAAGCCACTCCCTGGAGGGCGGCTGCGACGGCCGCCCACAGCAGCACGCGGCGCAGCCCCTCCGTCTGCTCCCGTCCCAGTACGCGTGTCAGCAGCGCGGTCATCGCGCGGCTCCCTTCTGCTGGAGGGCCCACATGCGGGCGTAGCGGCCGTCCAGGGCCAGCAGTTCGGCGTGGGTGCCCTGTTCGGCGATGCGTCCGCCGTCGAGGACCACGATGTGGTCGGCGTCCCGTACGGTCGCGAGCCGGTGGGCGATGACCAGCAGGGTGCGGCCGGCGGCGAGCGCGGACAGTGCCTGCTGGACGGCGGCCTCGGACTCGGGGTCGGCGAAGGAGGTCGCCTCGTCGAGGACGAGGACGGGTGCGTCGGCGAGCAACGCGCGGGCGACGGAGAGGCGCTGCGACTCGCCGCCGGAGAGCAGCGCGTCCTCGCCGATCACCGAGTCGTAGCCACGTGGCAGGGCGGTGATCCGGTCGTGGATGTGCGCGGCGCGCGCGGCCCGCTCCACGGCCGTGTCGTCGGCGTCGGGGCGGCCGAGGCGGATGTTGTCGCGGACGGTGGTGCGCAGCAGGTGGGGTTCCTGGAAGACGAAGGACACCTGGCGGTACAGGTCGTTCGGGGCGAGGTCCCGGACGTCCGTGCCGCCGATCCGTACCGTGCCGGCGGTCGGGTCCCAGAAGCGGGGCACCAGCCTGGCGAGGGTGGACTTGCCCGAGCCGGAGGCGCCGACCAGGGCGGTGACGGTGCCGGGCCGCAGGGTCAGGTCGATGCCGCTCAGGACGTCCGTCGTGCCGTCGTAGCTGAAGCCGACGCCGGTCAGCTCGACGCGGCCGTCCGCTCCCGGCGTCGCGGGCTCGGAGGCCTCGGGGAGGGCGGGGGTGGACAGCAGCGCGTGGAGCTCGCGGGCGCTCTGC